>NZ_CP102772.1:0-301000 GCF_026020075.1 Bosea sp. NBC_00550 | reverse complement strand
AACGTCATGCTCGGGCTTGACCCGAGCATCTCGGAAACCAGTGCCTCTCCTGCATGAGATTCTCGGGTCGCCGCTGCGCGGCGCCCGAGAATGACGGTCGGAGGGTCCTCAGGCGCTCTCGCCGGCGAGCCGCTTCAGCACCTTCTCGCGCCCGATCAGCGGCAGCAGAGCGGCCAACTCCGGGCCGTGGTCCAGCCCTGTCAGGGCCTGCCGCAGCGGCATGAACAACGCCTTGCCCTTGGCGCCGGTCGCGGCGGCAACGGCCTGCGTCCAGCTTTTCCAGGTCGTGGCGTCGAAGGGCTCCTGCGGCAGCAGGCCCGCGGCCGTGGCCACGAAGGGCTGATCCGCGATCACGGGCGTCGCCGGTCCCTGGACGACCTGCCACCACTGGCCGGCTTCATCCAGCTTCGCGAGATTGCCCCGCACCGCCAGCCAGAAGGCCTCGCCGTCGATACCGAGCGCCGCGAACCGCCCCGCCACGGCGGCGAATGGAAGCTGGTGGAGCGTGCGGGCGCTCAGCACCGCCAGCTCGTTCTCGTCGAACTTGGCCGGCGCGCGCGAGACATGGGAGAGCTCGACGAGGCCCGCGAGTTCGTCGAGGCTCGACACCGGGCGCACCGCGTCGGAGGTACCGACCATCGTAGCCAGCGCCGCGACGGCCAGGGCCTCGACACCGCCGTCGCGCAGGCCGCGCAGGGACAAATGGCCGAGGCGCTTTGAAAGCCCCTCGCCGCTCGCCGTGGTCAGCAGGTTGTGATGGCCGAAGACGGGCAGGCTCGCGCCCAGCGCCTCGAAGATCTGTGCCTGCACCGCCGTGTTGGTGACGTGATCCTCTCCGCGGATGACATGGGTCACGCCGGTCTCGATGTCGTCGACCACGGAAGGCAGCGTGTACAGGTAGCTGCCGTCCTCGCGCACCAGCACCGGGTCCGAGAGCGAGGCGCAATCGACATGAGAGGCGCCGCGCACGAGATCGTCCCAGGTAACCTCACGCGCCTCCAGCAGGAAGCGCCAGTGCGGCTTGCGCCCCTCGGCTTCGAAGGCCGCCTTCTGCTCGGCAGTGAGCTTCAGCGCAGCGCGGTCGTAGATCGGCGCCAGGCCGCGGGCGAGCTGGCGCTTGCGGCGGCGGTCCAATTCGTCGGCGCTCTCGTAGCAGGCATAGAGACGACCGGCCTGGCGCAAACGCTCTGCTGCCGCGTCGTAGATCGGGAGGCGCTCCGACTGCCTGATGACGAGATCGGGCACGATGCCGAGCCAGCCGAGATCCTCGGCGATGGCATCGGCATATTCCGGCTTCGAACGGGCGACGTCGGTGTCGTCGTAACGCAGCAGGAAACGCCCGCCATGCCGACGGGCGAACAGCCAGTTGAACAGCGCCGGCCGGGCGTTGCCGATATGGAGATAGCCCGTGGGCGATGGCGCGAAGCGGACCAAGGGCGATGTGGCGACTGGCGTTGTCATGACGCGGCTTATGGCGCGTTTGCAGGCAGGCGACAATCGCGTCGTTGGCCCGGCTTCCGCACCGTTAACCCGGTATTAGGGTTACCAAGGCATGAATCATCGCCGAGCAGGGTGAAACGGATGGAACCGGACCGCTGCTCGGGGAGATCAGGATGCGTATCCGTTCCATCGCGCCTGCATGCGCGGCCGCTGCCCTCGCGACAGGTGTTCTCACAGCCCCTGCCCTTGCGGCGGATTATCCGGTGCTGCGCGGCTCTCAGATCGAGGATGCTCCGCCTGCGCCCGATCTCGGCATCAATTGGTCGGGCTTTTACTTCGGCGGATTCGGCGGGTTGAGCGAGACTCGCTTCCGTACGGACAAAGGCGTCCTCGACATCGCCAACGGCAACTTCAACGGCACAGTCGTGCTAGGCGAGATGGACCCCGGCCAGCTGGTATTGACGCCGGCGAGGAACGATCGCGGACCGACCTATGGTGTGTTCGCGGGTTATAACTATGCATTTGGCGATGTCATCCTCGGTTTCGAGGCCGAATATTCCCGAGTCGATCAGGAAACGACGGCGTCCACGCTCGAGGGTCGTCGACTATCTTCGGGCGACGTTTATATCGCCTCTGTTCAAAACGCCCGGCTGAACGATTATTTCAACGCTCGCCTCCGCTTCGGCTATGCCTACGGGCGATTGATGCCGTACTTCACGATCGGCGCGGCAGCCGGACGCTTCGACACCAACATCGCCGTCGCTTCCGACTGGCGCACACCGGCTTCCAACTACACGACGAGCTATTTTGGCTGGCCCCGCGTAATCGGGGGCGCAAAGAAAGACGTCTGGGGGTATGGCTGGTCTGTCGGCGGCGGCCTCGAAGCCGCACTCACAGAAAACCTGATCGTACGCGGCGAATATCTCTTCACCAGCTTCAATGACGTCGAAGGCGTGACCGTGAACGTCAACACCGCCCGCGTTGCAGCCGCCATCAAATTCTGACTTGTTTCTCCAACGAAAAAGGGCCGGTGCGATCCGCACCGGCCCTTTTTCGTTTCAGCCTGGCTTCAGTTCACTCGGCTGCCTCGACTTCCGGCCGGGCGCGGCCGGAACGTTCGCGCTTGACCAGCTCGGCCACAAGGAAGGCGAGCTCAAGCGCCTGCTCGGCATTGAGGCGGGGATCGCAGACTGTGTGATAGCGGTCGTTGAGATCCGCATCGGTCATACCGCGCGCGCCGCCGGTGCATTCGGTGACGTTCTTGCCGGTCATCTCCAGATGCAGGCCGCCGGCATGGGTGCCTTCGGCCTGATGGACGGCGAAGAAGTTCTTCACCTCGGTCATGATCAGGTCGAAGGGACGCGTCTTGTAGCCGCTCGCGGCCTTGACCGTGTTGCCGTGCATCGGATCGCAGGACCAGACGACATTGCGCCCTTCCCGCTTGGTGGCGCGCACCAGGGCCGGCAGGTTGTCGAACACCTTGTCGGCACCGAAGCGGGCGATCAGCGTCAGGCGGCCCGGCTGGTTCTGCGGATCGAGCACCTCGATCAGCTTGAGCAGGCCGTCGACCGTGGTCGAAGGACCGCATTTCAGGCCGATCGGGTTCTTGATGCCGCGGAAGAACTCGACATGGGCGTGGTCGAGTTGGCGCGTGCGGTCGCCGATCCAGACCATGTGGCCGGAGGTGTCGTACCACTCGCCGGTGGTCGAATCCGTGCGCGTCATCGCCTGCTCGTAGCCGAGCAGCAGCGCCTCGTGGCTGGTGTAGAAGTCGGTCGTGCGCATCTCCGGATGGGTTTCCGGATCGATGCCGATGGCGCGCATGAAGTCGAGCGCCTCGGTGATGCGCTCGGCCACTTCCTGGTAGCGATGCGAGGACGGGCTGTCCTTGACGAAGCCGAGCATCCAGCGATGCGCGTTGTCGAGATTGGCATAGCCGCCCGTCGCGAAGGCGCGGATCAGGTTCAGCGTCGCCGCCGACTGCCTGTAGGCCTCGAGCTGGCGGCGCGGATCGGGGATGCGCGCATCGGCCGTGAAGGCGATGTCGTTGACGATGTCGCCCTTGTAGCTGGGAAGCTCGACGTCGCCGATCTTCTCGTTCGGCGCGGACCGCGGCTTCGCGAACTGGCCCGCGATGCGCCCGACCTTCACCACCGGCGAGCCACCGGCAAAGGTCAGCACCACGGCCATCTGGAGGAAGAGCCGGAAGAAGTCGCGGATATTGTCGGCCGAATGCTCGGCGAAGCTCTCGGCGCAATCACCGCCCTGCAGGAGGAAGGCCTCACCGGCCGCGACCTTGCCCAACGCCCGTTTGAGCTTGCGCGCCTCGCCTGCAAAAACGAGCGGCGGAAAGCCGGCGAGCTGCTGCTCAACCGCCTTCAAGGCTGCCTGGTCCGGATATTCCGGAATCTGCTGGGCGGGCATGGCCCTCCAGCTTTCTGGCGTCCACCGCTCGGACATGGGACTACGTGCTCCTGCTCATTGAAATCGCGCGTGGTTACCTCTTCGTGGCGCGAAGGCGCGGCTATACACCCATGGCGCCGGAATAGCCACAGTCCGGTCAGCGCGCGCGAAACGGGCGCGATCCGCGTCTACTGGATATCGAAAAGCCGATTCATCTCAGCGAGATGCCGTCAGTCGTTGATGTCGCGGAAGAGCGGCTTCGCAGATTGATTCAACGCTGCCGAAACCGGCAGCGCCCTGCGCGCCGCTAGCCGGCGCGCGGCGTGCGCATCGTCACGAGTTCCTCGGCCGCGCTCGGATGCAGGGCGACGGTGCGGTCGAAATCCGCCTTGGTCGCGCCCATCGTCACGGCGATGCCGACAGCCTGGACGATCTCTCCGGCGTCGTGACCGAGGATGTGAACGCCGAGCACCCGGTCGGTCTTCACATCGACGACGAGCTTCATATAGATGCGCTCCTGCCGGCCGGAGATCGTCGCCTTCATCGGGCGGAAGCCGGACTCGAAGATCCTGACGTCGTGCCCGGCGGCCATGGCCTGCCCTTCCGACAAACCGACCGTCCCGACCTCCGGCGTGGTGAAGACCGCCGAGGCGATGGTGGCGTGGTCGACTATCCAGCGTTTGCTGCCAAAGATGCTGTCGGCAAAGGAATGACCCTCGCGGATGGCGACGGGCGTCAGGTTGACGCGGTTGGTGACGTCGCCGACCGCGTGGATCGACGGCACGCTGCTGGCGGTGGCGGCGTCGACGACAATCTCGCCGAGCGGGCCGAGCTCGACCCCTGCCTGCTCCAGGCCAAGGCCCTTCGTGTTAGGCCGGCGTCCGGTCGCGACCAGGATGACGTCGGCGTCGATCGGCGTCCCGCTGGGGCAATGGGCGCGGCGCGTGCCGTCCGCCAGTTCCTCGATGCGCTCGATCGTGCAGCCGAGGCGGAAGGTGATGCCGGCATGGGCGAGCGCATCGCGCAGCCGCGTGCGAATGTCCTCGTCGAAGCCGCGCAGGATGTTGTCGCCACGATGGAGCAGCGTGACCGCGACACCGAGCCGGGCGAAGAGGCTGGCGAATTCGAGCGCGATATAGCCGCCGCCGACCACGAGCATCCGCTTGGGCAAGACCGGCAGGTGGAAGACCTCGTTCGAGGAGATGCCGAGTTCGCCGCCGGGGATCGGCGGATCGAAGGAAGGCCAGCCTCCGGTCGCGACGAGGATGTGGCGGGCGCGGACGATCTGGCCGCTCTTGGCCAACCGCACGCTCTGCGGCCCCTCGACGACAGCGCGCTCCTCGCGAATCTCGACCTTCGCCCCTTCCAAGCCCTTTCTATAGAGGCCGGAAAGCCGCGTGACCTCATTCGCCACCGCATCGCGCAGGGTCGGCCAGTCGAAGGACGGCCTGGTGCCCAGCGTCCAACCGAAACCCGCCGCATCCTCGAAATCCTCGGCGAAGCGGCTGGCATAGACGAAGAGCTTCTTGGGCACGCAGCCGCGGATCACGCAGGTGCCGCCGATCCGATCCTCCTCGGCGATCATCACCCGGGCGCCGTGGCTTGATGCGATGCGTGCTGCCCGCGTGCCACCGGAACCGGCCCCGATGACGAAGAGATCGACGTCGAAATCAGCCATGATATCCTCTCAGCCGTCGCTGCCTTCGGAGGGCAAGCCACAGGTCAGCCAGACGGCCGCCAGCGCTAACGCGGCGACCCACCAGCCTTGCCAGGCGCCATGTGCCACCGTCGCAACCCCGAAGGCCGAGGCTGCCAGCGCCAGGCGCGGCGCGAGGTCGCGCGCCGCGAGATGCCTGAGGCGCCACAGGAAAGCCAGGCCGGCAAGGGTCAGCAGGATCGCACCGACGACGCCCGTCTCGACCCAGGCCTGGACCGGCGCGCTATGCGGATGCCCGACTGCGAGCAATTGGCGGCGCGGCGGCGAAACTTCAAGCGCCACGGGGTGACGATCCAGCGTCGGCGAGGTGCCGAAGCCCGAGCCCAGCAACGGCCGCGCCCTGATCGCCTCGCCGAAGCTCAGCCAGATATCGACACGGTCCCGCGAATGGGAATTGGCGAGCCGCTCGTGCAGCGAGGCCGGCAGGGCCTCGTCGCCGAGCCGCCCGAGCACGGGGGCAAGCGCCATCGTCGCGACGAAGCCGAGAGCGACTGCGGCAAGCGTCAGACGCGGCAGAAGCCGGGCCGCGATCCAGGCCAGGGCCAGCAGAAGGAAACCGAGCCCGGCGGCGCCACTCTCTGAGTCGAAGGAAATGCTCGCCACGACGAGGACCATGACTGCGCAAAGCAGCCAGTCGAAAACCGTCCTGCCCCTGCCGAGAAACAGACCGGCTGCGGCAACGGGCAACAGGACGAGGCAGGTCAGCACTGGACGGTTGAAGATGTAGGTGACCTGCCTGCCGATATCGAGCGCGATGCGAAGCGAGAGCCCGGTCGCAAGTTCCGCGATCATGAAGATCGCTGCGGCGGCGATGGCGACGGCAAGGGCGCGGCTCTCCAACCGGCCGGGCCGGAAGCGCCCGCTCGCGGCAATCGCAAGGCCGCTCGCCAGTGGAATCGCCAGTTCGCCCCACATCGCGAGGCTGGTGGCCTGCCGGTGGCTCCACAGGATCGTCACGAGCGACCACACCATGAACGCGCCGAGCGCCAGCCCCACCGGCGTCCGCAGCACATCGCGCAGGCGCCGCAGGAGGTCAGCCACTCCCCGATCAGCCAGGGCGGAGCACAGGAAACAGAGGGCGGCCAATCCCAGGACCAGCGGCGACGAGCGATTGGCGAGCCACATCGCCAGCGGCAGCGCGACCAACAGGGCGTAGCCGGCGCGGGCAAGACGCTGCGAAAGGACCGAGGGAGCCGGCACGGAAGCACCGGGGATAATCGAGGAACTCATGGCCCTGCGATTACGCGATCGCAGAGTTTCCGGCCAGAGGCTTCGATCAGCAGGCACGTGCGGGTCGTAGAACGAAAGGTATAGAAGATGCGACGGAAGCTGCCTGCCGTCGAAAATTCTTGACTTCCGATTATGCAATCAGGCGCAATTGACGACCGGCGCGGCAAGGTGCCACAGGCGAAGCCGCCTCAAGAAACCCGCGGCAAAGCCGCAAGCGGAGGAATCCATGCTCACAACCATCCTGAAGCGCACGGCCCTGACGGCGGTGGCGCTCGCGGCTCTCTCGACGGCGGCCTTCGCCCAAGTCAGCGAGCTCAAGATCATGGCTCCCGCCGCGCCCGGCGGCGGCTGGGACGGCACGGCGCGCTCGATGCAGCAGGCACTGACCGCTTCCGGCCTCGTCAAGAGCGTGCAGGTCAACAACGTGACCGGCGCCGGCGGCACCATCGGCCTCGCCCAGCTCATCGGCGCGAAGGGCGATGGCCACCAGCTGATGGTCAACGGCTTCGTCATGGTCGGCGCGATCCTGCTCAACAAGTCGCCGGTCAACCTGACGCAGGTGACGCCGATCGCGCGCCTTACCGCCGAGGCCGAAGTCATCGTCGTCCCGACCGAATCCCCGCTCAAGACCGCCAAGGATCTGGCCGAGCGCCTGAAGGCCGATCCGGCCAAGGTGACCTGGGCCGGCGGCTCGGCCGGCGGCACCGACCACATCCTCGCGGCGCTGTTCGCGCAGGCTGTCGGCGCCGATGCCAAGAAGATCAACTACATCCCGTTCTCGGGCGGCGGCGAGGCACTGGCCGCCATGCTCGGCGGGCGCGTCACGGCCGGCATCTCCGGCTATGGCGAGTTCGAGGGCCAGATCAAGGCCGGCAAGCTGCGCGTGCTCGCCGTCTCCGCCGGCAAGCGCCTGGAGAATGCGCCGGACGCCCCGACGCTGAAGGAGCAGGGCATCGATCTCGAGCTGCTGAACTGGCGCTCGGTCGTCGCGCCTCCCGGCCTCTCGGCCGATCAGGAGAAGGCTCTGCAGGAGACCGTCGCCAAGCTCGTCAAGACGAAGGAATGGGGCGAGATCCTCAAGGCACGCGGCTGGGACGACGCTTTCCTCGGCGGCGCGGAATTCGCCGCCTTCCAGAAGGCCGAGATCGAGCGTGTCGGCAAGGTGATGACCGAAGTCGGCCTGGTGAAGTAAGCCGCCGAAAAAGCCAAATTCAGCAGGGGCCGGGAAACCGGCCCCTTTTCTCACCGCCAGAAGCGCTGCGAAGGCGCCGGCCACCACCCGCGGGAACGCCATGACGAACGAGACTCGCACGCAAGGTGCCAACAAGCCGGCCCTGATCGTGGGCGTTCTGCTCCTGATCGTCGCCGCGCTGGTCGGCTACGATGCCTCCCAGCAGACCATCACCTCGACCTACGGCGTCGGCCCGACCGCCATGCCCTATGTGGTGGCGAGCGGGCTCGTCATCCTCGGCCTGGCGCATTTCTTCGTAGCCTTCCGCGAGGGGCTGCCGGAACCGGAAGAAGCCGATCGCAATGCGCTTTTGTGGATCGCGGGCGGGCTCGCCTTCCTGATCGCCTGCATCGGGCTCGGCGGCGGCTTCAGCATCGCCATCGCGGTCGTGTTCGCCTGCACCGCGCGCGGCATGGGCCGGCAGGCCCTGCTCGTCGACGCCGCGATCGGCCTCGTGCTGGGCCTCGCGATCTTTCTCGTCTTCGCCAAGCTCCTGACGCTGATCCTGCCGTCGGGCCCGCTCGAGCGTCTTTTCCTCTGAGGCGGAGCTGAACCCCATGGATACCCTGCTCTCGCTGCTCCACGGCTTCACCGTCGCCCTCGAGCCCTCCAAGCTGGTCTTCTGCCTGATCGGCGTCTTCCTCGGCACCGCCGTCGGCGTGCTGCCGGGCATCGGCCCGGCGCTGACGGTCGCGCTGTTGCTGCCCGTCACCTTCAAGCTCGATCCGGCGGGCTCCCTGATCATGTTCGCCGGCATCTACTACGGCGGCATGTATGGCGGTTCGACCACCGCGATCCTGCTCAACGCACCCGGCGAAAGCGCCTCGCTCGCCACCGCGCTCGAAGGCTCGAAGATGGCAAAGGCCGGGCGCGGCGGACCCGCCCTCGCGACCTCGGCGATCGGTTCCTTCGTCGCCGGCCTGATCGCGACGATCGGACTTGCCTTCCTTGCGCCGTGGCTGGTCGAGATCGCGGTGAAGTTCGGCCCCTGGGACTATTTCGCCCTGATGATCGTCGCCTTCGTCACGGTTTCGGCGACCTTTGGAGACTCGCCCTTGCGCGGCCTCACCAGCCTGTTCCTCGGCATCACGCTGGGTCTGGTCGGCATCGACAAGCTGACCGGCCAGGCGCGGCTGACCTTCGGCGTGCCGGAACTGCTCAACGGCGTCGAGGTCACGACTCTGGCTGTCGGCCTCTTCGCCGTGGGCGAGGCCTTCTATGTCGCCTCCAAGCGCTTCCGCGATCCCGAGGAGATCATCCCAATCAAGGGCTCGCTGTGGATGACCAAGGAGGACTGGAAGCGCTCCTGGGCGCCCTGGCTGCGCGGCACCGCCTTCGGCTTCCCGATCGGAGCGCTGCCGGCGGGCGGCGCGGAGGTGCCGACCTTCCTCAGCTATTCGACCGAGAAGAAGCTCTGCAAATACCCCGACGAATTCGGCAAGGGTGCGATCGAGGGCGTTGCCGGGCCGGAGGCCGCCAACAACGCGTCGGCCGCCGGCACGCTGGTGCCGCTGCTGACGCTCGGCCTGCCGACCTCGGCGACGGCCGCGATTATGCTCGCCGGCTTCCAGCAATACGGGCTGAACCCCGGGCCGCTGCTCTTCGCCGAGAAGCCGGACCTAGTCTGGGGCCTGATCGCCTCGCTGTTCATCGCCAACGTCATGCTGGTGATCCTGAACCTGCCGCTGATCGGTCTCTGGGTCCGTCTGCTGGCGATCCCGCAGCCCTGGCTCTATGCCGGCATCCTCGTCTTCGCGACGATGGGCACGCTCGCGGTCAACGGCTCGCCGGTCGAGCTCGCCATGCTCTTCGCCTTCGGCTTCCTCGGCTATCTGATGCGCCGCTACGACTATCCGGTCGCGCCGATGGTGGTCGGGCTCATCCTCGGGCCGATGGCGGAGCAACAATTGCGCCGCGCCTTGCAGATCAGCCTCGGCGACCCGATGATCCTGCTGGAAAACCCGATCTCGGCGACGCTGCTCGGCATCGCCTTGCTTGCCCTGGTCGCGCCCTTCGCGATGCAGGGGCTGAACCGGTTCAAGGCCGCGGAGGACTGACGAGGCCGAGCCGGAGCAGGCTCTCGCCGGTCGCGACGAGAGCCTCCGCAGCCGGGCGTGGCTGCCAGCCCAGCATGGCCTGAGCCTTGGCGCTGGTCGCGGTCTTGACGCGGCCGAGCTCGGGGGTAGCAGCCTGACGCGCGGTCGCGCTGAAGCGTGCGGCGAAGCGCACCAGCCAGTCCGGCAGCACGCGCGTGGAAACACCGGCAGCACGCTCGCCGAGGCCGTCCTTCAGCGCCTGGGCAATGGCCTGCATCGTCATGAAGTCGCCGGCAGTGGCGAGGAAGCGCTCACCGGCCGCGGCCGGATCGGTCATCGCGCGCAGATGCAGATCGGCAACGTCGCGCACGTCGACGACGCCGAACATCAGGCGGGGAACGGCCCAGAGCTTCCCTTCCAGCATGGTCTTGACCAGCAGGATCGAGGCCGAGAGATCCGGTCCCAGCAAAGGGCCGAAGATGCCGACAGGATTGACCACGGCAAGCTCGAGCCCCTGCCCTTCCCCATCGACGAAATCCCAGGCCGCCCGCTCTGCCAGCGCCTTCGATTTCGGATAGGCCGCCAGGCCGGGCGCCAACGGGTCGGTCCAGTCGCGCTCGTCATAAGGGCGCTTCAGCGCGCGTCCGTAGCCGATGGCCGCGAAGGACGAGGTCAGAACCACACGCTTCACACCGGCCAGATGCGCGGCGCGCAGGACGCGCAAGGTGCCTTCGCGCGCCGGGCGGATCAGCTGGTCCTCATCCTTGGGAACGGCGGCAGCCAGCGGCGAGGCGACGTGCAGCACATGGGAGCAACCCGAAGCCGCCTCGTCCCAGCCCTCGTCCAGCATCAAATCGGCAATCGCGATCTGCAGCCGCTCGCCCGCATCGATGCCGGCCAGCCTCAAGGCGTCCCTCAACCCGCTCTCCCGTGCCGGCGAGCGCAGTGTGGCGCGGACGTCATAACCGGCCTGGAGCAGCGCCAGGATGCAGTGACCGGCGAGGAAGCCGGAGCCTCCGGTCACGAGGACGAGATCGCGGGTCATGATCCGGGCTCCGGCGCAGCAGCAGCGAGAGCACGCAGATAGGCCGGGCTTCCGACAAACGCCAGCGGCCAACCCCTCCGTCTCTCCACCTGCGCGTGAACAAATACGGCGGAACTGTGTTGTCTCAAGGCCGGCATCGCGCTCGATGCCGCGGCAGAGGGAGACTATCGATGAGCGACATCTCGCTTGGCGCGCAGGCCGAGAAGGGCCAGCCCGCCACCGCGGAGCCCAGCCTGCACCGCGTCATGGGGCCTTGGCTCCTGCTTCTCTTCATCGTCGGCGACATCCTCGGCACGGGCATCTATGCCCTGACAGGGCAGGTGGCGAACCAGGTCGGCGGCGTCGTCTGGCTGCCGTTCCTCGTGGCCTTCGCCGTGGCGATGGTGACGGCCTTCAGCTATCTCGAACTCGTCACGAAATATCCCAAGGCCGCCGGCGCCGCGCTCTACACGCACAAGGCTTTCGGCATCCATTTCGTCACTTTCATCGTCGCCTTCGCGGTGATGTGCTCGGGTATCACCTCCGCCTCGACGGCCTCGCGCGCCTTCGCCGCGAACATGTCGAACGCGCTGGGCCTCGGGCTTTCCGGCGGCATCGGCATCACGCTGATCGGGCTCGGCTTCATGGCGATCGTCGCCGTGGTGAACCTGCGCGGCGTCGGCGAGAGCGTGAAGGCCAATGTGGTGCTGACCTGCGTCGAGCTGACCGGCCTGCTGATCATCATCACTATCGGCCTGATGGCGATCGCCGCCGGCCAGGGCGACGTCTCGCGCGTGATGCAGTTCAAGACCACCGCCGATGGCGGCATGTTCTGGCCGGTCATCGCAGCGACGACGCTCGCCTTCTTCGCCATGGTCGGCTTCGAGGACTCGGTCAACATGGCAGAGGAGACGAAGGACCCGAGCCGCATCTTCCCCCGCATCCTGCTCGCCGGGCTCGCGATCACCGGCGTGATCTATGTGCTGGTCTCGATCTCGGCGATCACGCTCGTCCCGCCGGAACAGCTCGGCGAGGGCGAAACGCCGCTGCTCAAGGTGGTGCAGGCCGGCGCGCCGAACTTCCCGCTCTGGATCTTCGGCTTCATCACCATGTTCGCGGTCGCCAACAGCGCGCTGATCAACATGCTGATGGCGAGCCGGCTGGTCTACGGCATGAGCCGCGAGCACGTGCTGCCGCCCATTCTGGGCAAGGTCCATGAGACCCGGCGCACGCCCTATGTCGCGATCGGCTTCACCAGCCTGCTCGCCTTCGCGCTGATCACCTTCGTCGGCGAGGTGCCGGCGCTGGGCGGCACGACCGCGCTGCTGCTGCTCTGCGTCTTCACCGTGGTCAACGTCGCCGTACTCGTCCTGCGCAAGGACACGGTCGACCATGACCATTTCCGGACGCCAACCTTCCTGCCGATCGTCGGCGCGATCTCCTGCGCCTTCCTGGCCGGGCCGTGGACCGGCCGCGCCTCGGTGCAATACACAATCGCCGGCGTGCTGCTCGGCATCGGCGTGCTGCTGTGGGTCGTGACCGTCATGGTCAACCGCAGGACCGGCACGCATCCGGGCGACCCGCTGATGGAAGACATAGGCGGCGCCGGCCCGGTCAACTGAGCCGCGAAAAAGAAAACGCCTCCCCTTCCGACGGAAAGGGAGGCGTCCATGAGATGATCCGGTCTTGGATCGCAGGCAGCGTCAGAGCGTATGGCCGCGCTTGCGCATCTCCTGCGAGAACCGGTCGAAGAGATAGTTGCTGGTCTGCACGCTCCAGGGCTGAAGCAGCGGAATGATATCCTTCATCGCCTCGGTCCGCAGGCTGGTGTAGCGCTGCCCGACCGGCGACTTGAAGAAGGCCGTGATCTCCTTGAGATCGGCTTCCGTCATCTTGCTGGCAAATACGGCGGCAGAGGTCCTGAGCATCTCGTCGGTGCGCTTGTCCGCCTCCGGCTTCAGCTCGTTGATGACGGCTTCCATGTCCTTCGTGGCTTCGGGCCGGGTCGAGACCAGCTGCTTCGCGCTGTCCTGGAACTCCAGATAGATGTTGTTCACGTTCTGCGTGACGCCGGTCAGATCCATGACCTCGCGCGCGAGCTGGAGGTGGCTCGGCGTCAATGTCGGCGCCTGGGCAGAAGCCGGCGCGGCGCCGAGGAGCACGAGGCCGAGTGCCAGGCTGGCGAGAGTGTGGCGGATCATGCGGTCAAAACCCCTTCATCTTGGACGAGCCGGGCGATGAGCCCGGCAGCGCCACCGGCCCGTGCCGAGCCGACCGTTGTTCGCGCGTTCCTTAGCGTGGATCGCGCAGGAATGGAATCAGTCGATCTGGCCGAGGATCTTCAACCCGTCCGCCCCGGCCAGGATCGCGCCGGCGGCAAGCCCGATGAACAGACCGTGCTCCATCACGCCCGGCACCGCGTTGAGAGCCTGAGCCAATAATTCCGGCCGCTCTATGGCGCCGAGATGGGCGTCGAGGATGAAATGCCCGCCATCGGTGACGAGCGTCGTGCCGTCCGCCCGCTGGCGCAGCGAAAGCGCGCCGGCAGCACCGGAGGCCGCAATGGCCTCCGCCACCGCGCGGCGCGTCGCCTCCAGGCCGAAGGGCACGACCTCGATCGGCAGCGGGAAGCGGCCGAGCGTCTGCACCAGCTTGCCGTCATCGGCGATCACGATCATGCGCGCCGAGGCCGCGGCGACGATCTTCTCGCGCAGCAGCGCGGCACCACCGCCTTTGATCAGGCGAAGCTGCGGATCGAGCTCGTCGGCACCGTCGATCGTCAGATCGAGCGCGGGCGTCTCGTCGAGCGTTGACATCGGAATGCCGAGCGATACGGCCTGCGCCTGCGTAACCTCGGAGGTGGCGACGCAGAGGATATCGAAACCGGAAGCGACCTTCACACCGAGCAGGTCGACGAAGTGCTTCGCCGTGGAGCCCGTACCGAGGCCCAGCCGCATGCCGGGCCGCACGAGTTCAAGGGCGCGGGCGGCAGCCTGCTTCTTCAGATCATCGGCGTTCATGGCACTGCCTGGGTCGAATTGCGGAAACCGGCCGCCATCCGCAGCGGATAGCGCCGCTCTCCTGCCGCGCCGGATGCCCCATGTCCAGCATCCCAACGGCGCAAAACCTCATTTCGTCTGCGGCGTGCACACCGTCTTGTCGTCGAAGACGTAGCAGATGCTCATCTCGCCGGTGCGGATATTGACGCGAAAGATGCCGCCTTCGCGCTCGTGTCGGGACGGCATCAGCCCATAGTCGCTCGGCGCCTGCGGGCCGGCGCCCTCTCCCGCCGGGAAGCAGACGGTGACGCCGACGCCGCCCTCCTTGAGCTGGAACTGGCAGGCGCCGACCTCGCCGGTCGCCTTGTCGATGCGGTAGACGCGGTTGAGGTCGTTCTGCGGCGCCGGGGCGAACTCGAACGGTCCTGCCAGGGCAGAGCCCGCGCACAGCAGAGAGAGCCCGGCTCCGAGCGCCAGGCGCGCCACGCCGGCCCGTGTTGCGATGATCTTCGACATGACACTTTCCCCTGCCGCCGAGGGTGCGACGAATCGCGCGAACGATACCATCATGCGCGGCGAATTTGGGGTGGTGATCGAGAAGTGCTTGCCAGCAGGCCCGCGAACTCCTTTAAGCCAGCCATCTGATAAGCGAGCCATCCGCCGCCCTGCCCTGAAGGTCATGTCATGAGCCTGCCCCCGATCGTCGTGTTCGATCTCGACGGAACGCTCGCAGAGACCGCGCCCGACATCATGCGGGTGCTGAACGTCATCCTGGTGCGCGAGGATCTGACGGCACTGCCGCTGGAGCGCGCGCGCGAACTCGTCGGCGCCGGCGCACGCGCGCTGATCGAACGCGGCTTCAAGGTGTCGGGACGGCCGCTCACGGCCGATACGCTGGAACGGCTGTTCGAGGATTTTCTGCTGATCTACGCCGAGGATGTCGCATCGCAGAGCCATCTCTTCGACGGCGTGCTCGGCGCCCTCGATGCGCTTGCCGGTGAAGGCTATGCGCTTGCGGTCTGCACCAACAAGCCGATCCTGCACACCCGCCTGATCCTCGACCATTTCGGCATTAGTGAGCGCTTCGCCTCCGTCGCCGGGCGCGACAGCTTCCCCTTTTTCAAGCCGGACCCGCGCCACCTCACCCTGACCATCGAGGCGGCAAAGGCCGATCCGGCGCGCGCCGTGATGATCGGCGATTCGCGCACGGACATCGCCACGGCACGCGCGGCCGGCATTCCTTCGATCTGTGTGCCCTTCGGCTATACCGACGTGCCGATCGAGACGCTGGAGCCGGATTTCATCATCCAGCATTTCGGCGAGCTGCCCGAAGCTGTGGATCGCGCGCTCAATCTGGTGCCCGCACGTCCTTGACGGCATGAGACGCGCCGACTAGGAGAGGGCCGGTCCGGGCGATTAGCTCAGCGGTAGAGCACTCCCTTCACACGGGAGGGGTCACAGGTTCGATCCCTGTATCGCCCACCATTTTCCCGACATCGTCAGCGCAAGACGCGCGCCGCGCCATCCGCGAGCGGCGGATTTCCCTTCGCGATCGCGACCAGTTCGTCGCCGAACCGTACGGCGATCGGCAGACGGAAATGCAGCGGGTCCCAGTAGTTCGAATCCTGCGCTGTGATGGGTGACGCGTGGGCGTAGTCGACGACGGTCGCGCCATGGCGGCGAGCCAAGGCGGCGATCCCGGCCTTGCAGGCGGCGTAGCGCTGCCCGCCCGCGGAGCCCTCGCGCGGGTAGGCCATCAGATGGGCCGGCGGCAGGACGAGCATCACCTGTGTTTCCTTCGGGAAGGCGGCGATCGCCTCCTCCAGCCAGGCCAGCGCCGGGAAGCGCCAGCCGGCACGCTCCGTCTCCGGGATTGCCGCCGGAACCGCGAGGGGTTCCAGGTCGACCGGCTTGCCGCCGCTGCCGGCGTAGATGTGGCTCCGCGCCCGGGCGAGATCGTAGCTCGCCTCCGGCGGCGTGAAGACCTCGTAGCCGTCGCCCCGGATGCGCTTCCGCGACCAGCCGAGACGATAGGCCATCAGCCGGCCGGCGATCTCGATATTTGTAAGGTTGAGGAGCTTGGGCCAATCGGTCCACCGCACGTCGCGCGAGAGCCAGGCCGGCACGGGCCGCGGCGTCAGGCGCTTTGCCGGATCGGTGGCGTCGGGTTCGCACCAGGTCGTATCGAAGCCCCAGATGATTCGCTTGGGCGTCCGGACCTGATCCCGGAACAGCCCGGCCATCTGGAGCTGCTCCCAGGGCGTCGCGGCATTCATCGCGAGATTGACGAAACGGGCGTCGAGCCCGCGCGACAGCGTCTGCGGATCGAGCAGCCGCATCGTCGAGGTGCCGAGCACCGCCGCGTCGAAGCGGCCGGAGCGCACGAGCTGCGGGTACATGAAGCGCTGGTTGATATCCATGATCGGCCGCGCCGCCTGCCCTGCGACAACCCGTAAGCCGAAGGGATCGAGCACGGCGATGAACGCGAACAGCAGGCCGGCGCAGCCCACGGCCGCTACCAAGAACCATCGCGACCAGATGACCCAGGCCTTCGCCATTGCGGCCGTGCACTCCCAATTCCCGCAGCACCGACCGATGCGCCGACGCGGCGCCCTCTTCGCACAGGCGGCGCCCCGGCCACAACCGAAAGCCGCCCCCGCTGGCAGCCGGCACGCGAACATGCGAGAGAAACCGCATGATCTACGGCGCCCTCCGCCGCCTGGCCAATCCTGCGAAACGGCTCGCCGCGATGCTGCTCGCGCTTAGCCTGCTGCCCGGCTCCGCCCAGGCGGCCGAGGAGCCCTTGCCGCCATCCTCCGGCATCCAGGATGCGCTCTGCCGGCTGATCGATGACGCCGCGCGGACACATTCGGTACCTCCGGCCTTCCTGACCCGCCTGATCTTCCAGGAATCGAGTTTCCGCCCGCATGTCACCAGCCCGGCCGGCGCACAGGGCGTGGCGCAGTTCATGCCCGGCACGGCGCGCGAGCGCGGCCTCGTTGATCCGTTCGACCCCGAGCAGGCCGTGCCCAAGGCGGCGCATTTCCTGGCCGATCTGCGGGATCGCTTCGGCAATTGGGGGCTCGCGGCCGCCGCGTATAATGGGGGTCCGAACCGCCTCGCCGGCTGGCTCGCCGCCCGCGCCGCCGGGCAATCCCGCTTTCTCCCGATGGAGACGGGGAACTATGTCCTGCTGATCACCGGCGCCTCGGTCGAGGATTGGGCGGAGGAGGCACGCAATGTCGCCAATGGCGACGGCCGCTCTCCGCCGCCTCGACCGGCGACGCGTGATCCACAGACCGCATGCGCGCCGACGCTGATCGCGATCCGGCAATCGCGTCCGGCCTTGCCCATGATCGCGGAGGCGCCCTTCGCGCCCTGGGGCGTGCAACTCGCCGGCAACTTCTCGAAGGCACGCGCGCTCGCCAGCTTCCAACGCGCCGGCGCGCGCCACCGGGCGATCATCGGCGAGCTCCAGCCGATGGTGATCGGCACGCGGCTGCGCAGCCGGGGCACGCGCGCCTTCTACCGGGTGCGGCTGCCGGCCGCGACACGCGCCGAGGCCAGCACGCTCTGCCGGCGCATCCAGGCCGATCGCGGCGCCTGCGTGGTTCTGCGGAGCTGAGATGCCGGCCGCATGTTGCTTGCGCGCAACGCAGAACGGCAAAGCTCGAAAGCTCTCAGCGTTGTGATTGGAGTCCGATTGCCGGGGGCCGGCGAAGCTGACAGGACATTGAGGAGACGTTGACTTTTCCATGTCAACTTCATGTCCAACGCCGTCCCGACCGTCCGAGGTTCTCGATGATCCGCTCCATCCGTCTGGCCATGCTCGCCGGCCTTGGCCTGCTCGCCCTCGGCTCCGCCGCCCGGGCCGAAATCGATCCGTTGACCCGCCAGCCGCTGGTCCAGTACGTCGACCCCGCCAAGGCGCAGGCCACCGCGATTCCGCGCGAGATCGTCAGCTATCAGACGAACCAGCGGCCGGGCACGATCGTGATCAATTCCGCCGAGCGCCGCCTCTATTTCGTGATGCCAGACGGCAAGGCCGTGCGCTACGGCGTCGGCGTCGGCCGCCCTGGCTTCGACTGGGCCGGCAGCCAGACCATCACCCGCAAGGCCGAGTGGCCAAGCTGGACCCCGCCGTCGCAGATGCTGAAGCGCCGCCCCGACCTGCCGCGCCACATGACCGGCGGCCCGGACAACCCGCTCGGCGCCCGCGCCATGTATCTCGGCTCGACCCTCTACCGCATCCACGGCTCGAATGAGCCGGAGACGATCGGCCAGGCCGTCTCCTCCGGCTGCATCCGCATGCTGAACGAGGACGTGATCGACCTCTACGAGCGCGCCAAGGTCGGCACCCGCGTCGTCGTCGCCCGCTGAGCGGACGCAGAATTGAATTAAGAAGGGCCGGTGGAAACGCCGGCCCTTTTTCGTGGCCGGTATCCCCACTGCGCTCACGATGGGAATCTCCCCGACGCCACCCTCCGCGTCATGCTCGGGCTTGACCCGAGCATCTCTGGTCGAAGGAGGCTCCCGCGCCCTGCCCTGCTTGAGATCCTCGGATCTCCCTGCGGTCGCCCGAGGATGACGCAGAGGCCTTTTATCGGCCTGGGGCTTGCTGGGTTTTGACGGAACCGCGGGGTCATTCCGGGGCTTCGCGTCAGCGAAGAGCCCGGAACCCATGAACACGAGGTCAGACGAGAAGCTTTGTCAGATCGGCGGCCTTTTGACGGGCTGTCGTGTTCATGGGTTCCGGGCTCGGGCCTACGGCCCGCCCCGGAATGACGGCGTGGTTGTATCGAAGGGTGTCGTTCTATCGCTTCGATGCCGGGCCGACGACTTCGCGCATGGCGACGTAGGTGTGGTATTCGGAGACGTTGGGGTCGTCGTGGAAGACCTCGCGGGCAAAGGCCGCATAGGCTGCCATGCTCTCGACCTGCAGGTGCACGACGAAATCCGCGCCTCCCGTCACATAGGAGGCCTGCCGGACTTCCGGGCGCGCCTGCAGCTTGCGGGAAAACTCGCCATAGGTTCGCGATCCCCGCTCGATCGAGACGAGCACATGCACCGTGACGGGCACGCCGAGGGTTTCCGGGCTGACGATCGAGACATCGGCCATGATGACCTGTTCGGCACGCAGACGGCGCAAGCGCCGAAGCACCGCACTCTGTGACAGGCCGACCCGCTCCGCCAGAACGCGCGCCGGAGTCTGATTGTCGATCTGCATCTCCCTGAGAAGAGCATGATCGAACCGATCGAGTTCGACTGTTTTTGCCATGGAGCCCATTCAGAACGGCGAAATTCGTCACCATCTAACTAAATCCCGCGAAAATGACCATGCGTTTCCGAGCAGGATGACGGGCAGCCAATCAGCGAGGACCGGATCGGCCGGCCCCGGAGAGGGCGTCGGAAATGCGTCATGGGACTGAAGACTTGGACGAAGCGCTCCCTTGCCGCGCAGGCTCTGGGCAAGGTCGATCCTGTGACGAAGGGGGTGGTGCCGCCGATCCATGTCGCGACGACCTATCTGCGCGACCCGGACAACGGCTATTCCTCCGGCTTCATCTATGGCCGGCCCGACAACGAGACGGTGCATGAGGCGCAGGCCGTGCTCGCCATGCTGGAGGAAGCCAGGGCCGGGGCGCTGCTGTTCGGCTCGGGCATGGCGGCGGCGACCGCGGTCTTCCAGGCGCTCTCGCCGGGCGACCACGTCGTCGCCTCCAAGGTGATGTACTGGGCGCTGCGGGCCTGGCTCATGACCGAGGCGACGCGCTGGGGCCTGAGCGTCGAGTTCGTCGAGACCGACGATCTCGCCGCGCTGAAGGCCGCGGTGAAGCCGGGCGTGACCAAGCTCATCTGGGTCGAGACGCCGTCGAACCCGCTCTGGACCATCACCGACATCGCGGCGGCAGCCGAGATCGCGCACCAGGCCGGCGCCAGGCTCGCGGTCGATTCGACCTGCGCCTCGCCGGTCCATACCCGCCCGCTGACGCTCGGCGCCGACATCGTGATGCATGCGGCGACGAAGGTGCTGAATGGCCATTCCGACGTCGTCGCCGGGGCGCTCTGCGCCCGCGAGGACGACGAGTTCTGGAGCCGGATCAAGACGGTGCGCAAGGGCCAGGGCGGCATCCTCGGCCCGTTCGAGGCCTATCTGCTGATGCGCGGGATGCGCACGCTGCATCTGCGGCAGGAGCGGCAGGCGGCTTCGGCGCTGGAGCTGGCGCAGCGGCTCTCCGCGCATCCGATGGTGGCGCGCGTGCTCTATCCCGGCCTGCCGCAACATCCCGGCCACGACATCGCGGCCCGCCAGATGGAGAACGGCTTCGGCTACATGCTCTCGGTGCAGGTCACCGGCGGCGAGGCGGCGGCCATCGCCACGGCGGCGCAGGTCGCGCTGTACAAGCGCGCGACCTCGCTCGGCGGCGTCGAGAGCCTGATCGAGCATCGCGCCTCGATCGAGGGCGCGGGCTCGCGCTGCCCGACCGACCTCTTGCGCCTCTCGACCGGCATCGAGGACGTCGGCGATCTCTACGACGATCTCGACCAGGCGCTGACGGCAGCGCACCGCTGAGCAGGCCCGTGGCTATGGGCAGCGAGGCAGCGGCATCGGTCGAAACCGCCCATCAGCGGTCCGGCCAGATCCTTCTTATGATCACGGCCATGGGCTGGGGGCTGAACTGGGCTGTGCTCAAATTCGTCCTTCAGGACTGGCCGCCCCTGTTCGCGCGCGGCACCGCCGGGCTGCTGGGTGCGATCGGGCTGGCCGCCCTCGCCTGGCTGCGCAGCGAACGTTTTGCAGTCCCACGCGACGCCCGCCTGCGGCTTGCCGCGTCGGCCGGCATCAACGTCTTCGCCTGGATGGGCTTCACCGCCCTGTCGCTGAACTGGCTGAAAGTCTCGGAAGGCGCCCTGATCGCCTATTCCATGCCGATATGGGCGATGCTGATCGCATGGCCCCTGCTCGGCGAGAGGCCGAACCGGCAGAGCCTGCTGGCGCTGGCCCTGGGCATTGCTGGTATCGCCGTGCTGATGGGCGGTCCCGACCTCGCCGGCGGCAAATGGCCGGGTATCCTGTTCGCGCTCGCCGCGGCCATGCTGTTCGCCCTCGGCACGGTCACGGCTCGCAAGCCCATATCGATGCCGCCCACGGCGCTGGTCGCCTGGCAGGTGGCACTGGGCTGCCTGCCGATGGTGATCCTCGGCCTGCTGCTGGAACAGCCGCGCGTCCCAGCACTCTCGGCGCCGGGCCTCGCCGGCCTCGTCTATATGGCGGTGGGCCCGATGGCCCTATGCTACCTGACCTGGTTCGGAGCGCTCAGACGGCTGCCCGCCTCCGCTGCCGCAACCGGCATGCTGCTCGTGCCGATCATCGGGACGCTCGCAGCAGCCCTGCTGCTGGGCGATTCCCTGGGTGTCCGTGAGCTCGTCGCCATGGCCCTTACCCTGAGCGGCGTCGGGCTGGCGCTCCGAAGAGCCTCCCGATCATAGCCTTCAGAAGGCGCGACAGCGCCAGGTCCAAAGCTGCGCCTAGCCGCGCCGCTCCCGCGACAATCCTTTTTCGGCCAGCGCGGCCTCGTAGGCGCGCATTTTCTCGCCGGCCTGCTCGCCGAGCTCGCGCAGATAGTCCCAGGCGTAGATGCCGGTCTCGTGCATGTCGTCGAAGCCGAGCCTGACGGCGTAGTGGCCGACAGGCTCGACCCGCAGGATCTCGACGGCCGCCTTGCCGGGAACGATCGTCTTCTGGCTGGGGTGGTGGCCCTGGACCTCGGCGGAGGGGCTTTCGACGCGCAGCAGCTCGGCCGGCAACGCGAAGCTCGCGCCGTCCTCGAAGGCGACATGCAGGGTCCGGCGATCCTTCGACAGGCGGATTTCGGTCGGCCAGGATGACATGATCGTGTAAGCCCTTCGCAGCGGGTAGCAGCCATGCGCTTGACCTTGGCCGCATCGATGCCAATGTCTCGCTATAGCAATGTAGAAACCTGTTCGCATCCTGTGCGGAGCGGACAGTGCGTTTGGAGTTGAGGCAGACGTGCTGCTCGACGACATGAAACCGCTGACCCGGTCGCCACTGGTCGATCCGTTCGGCCGGACGATTTCCTATCTGCGCATCTCGGTGACGGATCGCTGCGATTTCCGCTGCGTCTACTGCATGGCCGAGAACATGCAGTTCCTGCCGCGCAAGGAACTGCTGACGCTGGAAGAGCTCGACCGGATCGCGACCGCCTTCGTCACCCGCGGCACGCGCAAGCTGCGACTCACCGGCGGCGAGCCGCTGGTCCGCCGCGACATCATGAGCCTGTTCCGCTCGCTCTCGCGCCACCTCACCTCCGGCGCGCTCGACGAGCTGACGCTGACCACCAACGGCTCGCTGCTGCATCGCTACGCCGACGAGTTGGCCGGCTACGGCGTCCGGCGCATCAACGTCTCGCTCGACACGCTCGATGCCGACAAGTTCCGCGAGATCACCCGCCGGGGCGACCTGAATGTCGTGCTCGCCGGCATCGAAGCGGCGCGCAAGGCCGGCATGCGGGTCAAGATCAACGCGGTCGCGCTGAAGGGCGTCAACGACGACGAGATCGAGGAGCTGATGCTGTGGTCGCACGGCTTCGGCATGGACCTCACGCTGATCGAAGTCATGCCGATGGGCGAGATCGAGGCCGGGCGCATCGATCAGTACCTGCCGCTCTCGGTGGTGCGCGGACGGCTCATGGACAAGTACACGTTGGTCGACGATCCCTACCGCACCGGCGGCCCGGCGCGCTATGTCCGCGTCAAGGAGACCGGGGGGCTCGTCGGCTTCATCACGCCGCTCACCCATAATTTCTGCGAGAGCTGCAACCGGGTGCGCCTGACCTGCACCGGCACGCTCTACATGTGCCTTGGCCAGGAGGATGCGGCCGATCTGCGTGCCGCCGTGCGCAGCTCGCAGGACGATGCGCTGCTCTATCGCGCCATGGACGAGGCCATCGCCCGCAAGCCCAAGGGCCACGACTTCATCATCGACCGGCGCCATGCGCGCCCGGCCGTCGGCCGGCATATGAGTGTCACCGGCGGCTGATCGGCCTGGACGGAGGCCGCCGCTCGCTTGACCGGCCCGCCGAATGCGGTCACCGTCGTTGGACGGGTGGAGTTGCTGCGGGTCATGTTCAAAGCGATCGCAGGCCGCGTGAGAGCGGCCGCAAGCGCAATCGATGACGCCGTGAGGCAGACCCACGCGGCGCGGCTCGCCATCATGGCGGCGCGGTTGCGGCGTTCCCTCCCGCTTCTCGCCATTCTCATCGCTGCCGCGCTGCTCTTCTGCCTTTACCTGGCCTGGTCTTCCGCGCGCGGGGTGTTCACGGTGCTCGCTCCCGCTTCGCCAACCGGGATCGGAGCCGGCATAGCAGCGGTGATCGCCGGGCTCGTCGTGCTCGAGCTCTGCGCGGCCCTCGCCGTCACGATGATGACCGCCGCGCTGCAACTCGCCTACGACACCGGCCGCCACCGCGTTCGCGCGCTGCTCGTCATCGCAAGCGCCGTGGTGCTGGCTGGCCTCGGCTGGCGGCTGGCGGAGCTCGATGCGGCGTCGCTCTCTGCCGCCACCATCCTGCCGATCCTGGGCAGCGCCGCCTTGATTGCGCTGACGCTGTGGTTCGAACGGGCCTATCTGCGGCCTTCCTATCCCGGCTTCCGCGATTTCTGGGTCGATGTCGTCGAAGCCCGGCTTTTTCTGACGCGAGCCGCCCATGGCGAATGAGAATGGCGGCGTTGGCTCGCTGCGTGGCACCAGCCCTGCGGTGACCGCGCATCACCTGGCGGAATCCGTCAAGGCCGGCCATAACGGCGCGAGCGATGCGGTGGACAATCTGCCGCCGGCCGATGCGACGATGCTGTCCCAGACCGAACAGACTCTTATCGCCCGGGCACGCGAGCATTACGCTACGCTGCGGCAGGACGCTGCGGCGAGCCTCAACGCCATCCAGGCCGAGGTCGCGAGCCGCCGCGAGCTGTTCACGCAGCAACGTTTCGAAGGGCGCGTGCGCGGCGTCGAGGCGACGATGCGCGCGATGCTGAACAAGCACGGCAGCGAGCTGGAGCAGCGCGTCTACGATACGCTCAGGGCCAAGCGCGAATACGCCTTCTTCAACTACGAGAACAAGCGCCGCGCCGATCCCAAGCTCGACAAGTGGCAGTTCATCCTGTTCTTCCTGGTCGTGCCGCTGGTGATCGAGAGCCTGCTCAACGGCAATTTCTTCGCCGAGGCGAGCGATTTCGGCCTGGTCGGCGGCGCGGCCACGGCCGTCATCATCTCGGCGCTCAACATCGCGCTCGGCTTCTTCATGGGGGTCGGGCCGGCGCGATACTGCCAGCATGTGAAGAGCTCGCACCTGTTCTGGGCCCTGCCCGCCTATGCCGGCATGATCGCGCTGATCGTGTTGTTCAATCTCGCGGTCGGGCATTACCGCGAGATGCTGATCGCGAGCCCGGATACGCGTTCCTTCCAGGTCATGCCGCGCATGCTGGAGAACCCCTTCGCGATCTACGACATCAAATCGGTCGCTCTGGTCATCATCGGCTGCGTCGTCGCCTTTGTCTCGGCGACGAAGGGCTATACGGCCTTTGGCACCTATCCGGGGCATGCAGCCGCCTACAAGCGTTGGCGCCAGCGCTGGGGCGCGGTCGAGGAGGAGCGGCGCCGGCTCGATGTCGAGCTGCTGCCGGAACTGGAGGCGATCCGCACCCAGATCGACGGTTTCCGCGAGGATTGCCGCGACGAGCTCGGCAAGCTGCAGGGCGTGAAGGCCGCGGCGGAGAAGGCGCGAGACCTGTTTATGTCCCGCCTCGGGCAACTGCGCGCGGCCAAGGACGCGGCGATGATGCAATATCGCGAGGCCAATCTGCGGGTCCGCACCGATCTGCCACCCGCCTATTTCTCGCAATCGCTCAACCTGGCCGAGATCGACCAGCCGGGGGAACTGCCGGAATATGTTGCGGCCCGCCGCCAGATCGAGGATTTCGAGCAGCAGCTCGCGAGCATGCCGGCCCTGATCGAAGCCAAGCTGAAGGACAGGCTGATCCTGCTGCGCGGGGTCGACCTCGCCGGCGAGATCGAGCAGGTGAAGCTGCGCGCGGCGAAGGCCGGCCGCGAGGCCTTCGAGAGCGACGAGGCGGCGCAGAAGCAGGCGGCCGAGGATTTCGCCGCAATGCCGCGCTAGAGAGCGACAGATGAAGACCGAGAACCTGGCCATCGTCGCTTCCGTGCTCGCCGGCGTTGCGCTCGTCGGGTTCTTCGCGGCCCCTTCCCTGCTGCGCGGCCCGCCGCGCGACCAGGAGACGCTGTGCCCGAAGAGCGGGCCGGTCGGGCACACGCTCATCCTGGTCGACAAGAGCGATCCCTGGAGCGAGGTGCAGGCCGGGCGGCTTAAGAAGCTGGTCAAGCAGATCGGCGACGAATTGCCGGCCGAGCGGATGCTGTCGATCTACGTTTTCAACGACGTGTTCGAGCCGGGTTTCCCCTCGCTGATCTCGCTGTGCAACCCGGGCAAGACGGCGAGCGAGCTGATCGGCAACCCGCGCCGCGAATATGTGAAATGGGTCGAGAAGTTCGGCCGCCCGCTCGACGATGCGCTCACCGTCCTGACCCAGCCGGCGAAGGGCAACCAGTCGCCGATCGTGGAAGCCATCGGCGACGTCGTCTCCCGGCGCGAGAACCGCGTGGCGAACGGCGATCGCTCGCTGGTCCTCGTCTCGGACATGCTCCAGAATTCGGGCCAGTTCACCGTCTTCGGCAACGCGGCCGGCGCGCGCGATCCGGAGCGCTTGCGGCGCCTGCTCGACAAGGTCTGGCAGGATTCGGGCGCCAAGAGCTGGGCGCTCAGCATCCATCAGGTCCAGGGCGTCTACGACCAGGCCCGGCTCGAACAGGCCGCATCGCTGTGGAAGCAGGCTTTCCAGAAGCTGAGCATCACGGTGAACTGGGACAGGCTGTAGCGCCGCTGCCGTCGTTGCGGCCGGTGCGAACCGCGATCGTCAGAGCCTGTAGGCCATCCGCACGCCGCCCCAGTGGCGGCCGCGCACCCGCAGCGGTGCGTTGATCTCGCTCAGGGCCTCGATCCGGCCGTCTCCGAGGTCGTGATGGCAGAGCTGGACCAGGAACGGGCGGACCGAGCGGCTCGCGCTGATCCCGGAGCGGCTGTCGAGAATACGGCGGTTGCAGGCATGGGCCGCGTTCCAGTCCGGATCATGGCTGCGCTGGGGCTGCGACGTCTCGGCATGATGCACCGGCATGTAGCCGTTGCGATCGCTCGGCACGGCGAAGACAAGACGCGGATCGCTCGCGAGCGTCTTCCTGAGCAATGGCGGCAGCACGGCCTCCAGAGCCTGCAGGCTCGGGCTCAGATATTGCAGCGGCTCGCTCTCGGGAACCGGCGTATAGCTCGCCTCGAACAGATCCTCCTCGGCTATCAGACCTTTCTCGATGGCCGTTTCCATGGCTGCGGCGATTTCGTTCGCGAAATCCTGGGCGCGCTCGATGAAGGGGCGATAGGAGCGCTCGATATCCTCGATCATCAGCGCCAATGCGCCGCTGCCGGCGGCAGCATCCGCATCGAAGGCGAGATGCAAACCGCGCTCGCTGTGACCGGTCATCCGGCAGGGGAGCGGCGGCAGGCCGTCGATGGTGATCGTGCCGTCGCCGCCGCCTAACCGGATGGCCTGCGCATCGGCCAGAAGCGCTCCGCCGCGACCGACATCGACGATACGGCTCGACAGGTCGATGCCGCCGATCCTCAGCTGCGCGCGCCGCGCGGTCGGGAAACGGTCGAAGCGCCGCCGGTCGGCGAAGGCGGAGTGCCGCAGGACGGGCTTGAAGCGGCGCAACATGCGGCCGACGAGCCGGCTGCCCTTCTCCGAGGCCCGGCGCGCGCGCTCGCTCTCGGCGACCGTGACATGAGCGATGCGATCGATTTCATCCGCGCGGCGCGCGACGCCTTCGACGAAGAGCGCGGCTTCGCGGGCATTGCGGGACAATTCCGCCGTCGACGCCGCCTGCTCCTGCGAAGCCTGACTGATCGTCGTCATCAGCGGGTTGACGTCCCGCACGATCTGCAGCGCCTCGTTGACGATGCCCGTAGAGCTCTGGGCCGCATGCGTGAGCCGGTCGACCCGGCTGCGGATATGCTCGACGGCTTCGCTCACCTCGACCGAGAGCGACTTGACCTCGTAGGCGACGACGCCGAAGCCACGGCCGGCCTCTCCGGCGCGGGCCGCCTCGATCGCGGCGTTGAGCGCCAGCAGGTTCGTCTGGCGGGCGATCTCCGCAATGGAATCGACGATGCCGCGGATTTCGCCTGTCGCCTCACTGAGGCCGTCCAACATCAAGGTGGCCTGCCCCGCATGCTCCACGGCAGCATCGAGCCGGTCGCGGACGCTCGCCATGGCGCTGTCGACCTGCTCGGCCGACTGGGAAACCTGCTGCGTCGCGGCGGCCAGGACGGAGGCGTTCTCGCTCGCCGCGCCGACGGCCATGCGCATGCTGCCGGCACTTTCCAGAATGGTGCGGGAGCCGCTTTCGGAATCGGCTGAGAGCTTCTCGACCTCACCCAGTTCCTTCGTGAGCCGATTCATCGCGAACAGAATGTCGCGCTCGATATCATCAACAGCATCGCGGACGGACAGGTCGTTGGAAGCGATCGCCACGATGGGGGCTTCTGCGACCTCGATCGGCGCCGGTTCGGTCGGGGCTTCGCTACCCATGGGAGTTCGGGCGCCCAGCCAGCGTCGAATCCTGCCCTTCATCCCAAGCCCAGTCTCACCTAAGGTCAGCCCTGCCTGCGGTTATGGGCGGCGTCCGTTAACAAAAGCTTCCTCCGCACCTGCACGGCGCCTGTGCCGCAGAAGCATTGGACCACCTCTTGCGCGGCCTGTATGGCTGGGGTTTCCACGTCGCACGGGCACGAGCCATGAGCCAGCACAGCTATGACGTCATCGTCGCCGGCGTCGGCGCCATGGGGTCGGCCGCCTGCTGGCACCTCGCCAAGCGCGGGCTCAAGGTTCTCGGCCTCGAGCGCTTCGAACTCGGCCATGCGATGGGCTCCTCGCACGGCCTGACGCGGATCATCCGCCTCGCCTATTTCGAAGGCTCGCACTACGTCCCGATCGTGCGGCGTGCGCATGAACTCTGGGCGGAAACCGGCGAACAGGCCGGCATGAAGCTGCTCCATGTCACCGGCTCGCTCGACCTCGCGCCGAAAGGCGGCGGACCGGTCGAATCCTCCCTGCAATCCTGTCTCGACCACGGGTTGACGCATGAGGTTCTGGAGGGAGCCGAGGTGATGCGCCGCTTCCCTGGCTTCCAGCTTCCGGCCGGGCATGTCGGGCTGTGGCAGCCGGATGGCGGTTTCGTCGCGTCGGAAAAGGCGATCTATGCTCATGTCGGGCTGGCGCAATCGCGCGGGGCCGACATCCGCACCAACGAGCCGCTGCTGGACTGGACGCCGACGGCGCAGGGCGGTGTCGTCGTCCGCACCGAACGCGGCACCTACTCGGCCGGCCGCCTCGTCATCACCTCGGGTGGCTGGATCGCCGACGCGGTGCCGGCCCTGTCGGAACGGGTCAGCACCGTGAAGCAGGCGATCGGCTGGTTCACCACGCGGCGGCCCGAACTCTTTCGCGAGGGTGCCTTCCCCGTCTTCATCCTCAGCGTCGAGGAAGGCAATTTCTACGGTTTCCCGCTCTACGAGCATCCGGGCTTCAAGCTCGGCGGGCCGCATTTCGGGCGCGAGCCCATGGACCCGCGCGAGCCGGACCGGACGCCGAGCGAAAACCAGGTCCAGCGCATCCGCGAGTGCCTCGCGCGCTATATTCCCGATGCGGCCGGCGAGCCTCTGACGGTGAAGGGCTGCGTCTACAGCGTTTCGCCCGACGAGGGCTTCATCATCGACACCGTGCCTGGCGTGCCGCAGGCCGTCTTCGCCTCGGCCTGCTCGGGCCACGGCTTCAAATTCGCCAGCGCGATCGGCGAAATCCTGGCCGATCTTTCGACCACCGGCCAGTCGCCCTTCGATCTGACGCCATTCTCGCTTTCCCGCTTCGCGGCCTAAGCCTTTCCCGCAGGATACCTCTTGGCCAGCGCAGCCGAAAATCGCCGCGGCGTCGTCTTCATGCTCGCGGCCATGTCGCTCTTCGTCGTCAACGACACGCTGATGAAGTTGGCCCGCGAGACCTATCCGGCCGGACAGGCGATCGCGCTGAGGACGGTCTTCGCGGTCGTCGTCGGTTTCGCGCTCGTCTTCGCAGCACGCGAGAGCGACCGCCTCGCCACGGCCTTCCGGCCACGCGTGTTGCTGCGCGGCCTGCTCGAAGCCTTGAGCGCGTTGACCTTCGGCTGGTCGCTGGGCCTGTTGCCGCTCGCCAACATGACGGCGATCAACATGGCCTCCCCGCTGCTCATCGTCGCTCTCGCGGTCGTGCTGCGGATCGAGCGCGTCGGCTGGCGACGGGCGCTGGCACTCACCGTCGGCTTCATCGGCGTGCTGTTCATCGTGCGGCCGGGTGCGGCCTCCTTCAACGCGGCCGCTCTCGTTGCCCTGCTCAGCACCTTCCTCGTCGCCTGCCGCGACCTGACGACGCGCAGCATCGGCGACGACGTTCCCTCGACGGTCATCTCGCTGACCACGACGGTCGTCGTCGGCCTCGTCGCGTTCGGCTACGGCTTGACCGAGCAGTGGCTGCCGGTCTGGCGGATCGAAAGCGTCTATGTGGCGCTGGCCGCCGTCCTGGTCACGGTCGGGACCTTCTTCATCATCAGCGCCTTCCGCCGCACCGATGTCGCCGTGATCTCGCAGTATCGCTATGCCGTCATCGTCTTCGCCACGCTGCTCGGCTATCTCGTCTGGGGCGACGTGCCCGATCTCTTTGCCTTCCTCGGCATCGGGCTGATCGTCGGCAGCGGACTCTATACGATGCATCGGCAGCGCGTGCGGCCCGATTCGAACCTCAAGCTGACCCGAAAGCCGACGGCGTGACGGCTGGATCGGCCAAGCCGACGCTGGCGATCCTGGTCGCGATCTCCGCGCTCCAGCCGATCGCGCTCAACCTGCTGGCTCCGGCGACGCCGGCCCTGACCCGCCACTTCGCATCGAACTACGCCACGATCCAGCTCACGCTGACGCTGTTCCTGGTCTCGGTCGCCCTGACGCAGCTCGTCATCGGGCCCTTGTCGGACCGCTTCGGCCGCCGCCCCTGCGTCAATGCCGGGGTTGCCTTGTTCGTGCTGGGCTCGGTAATGGGAGCGCTGGCGCCTTCGACCGAAATCCTGCTGACGGCGCGCATACTGGAAGGAGCCGGCTCGGGCGCCGTCTTCGCGCTGTCGCGGGCGATCATCCGCGACAGCGCCAATCGCGACGAGGCCGCGAGCCAGATCGCCAGCGTGACGATGGTGATGGTGGTGGCGCCGATGCTCGCGCCCTGGCTCGGCGGCCAGATCGAGACCGCGCTCGGCTGGCGCACCATCTTCTGGTTCATGACCCTGTTCGGCACCTGCGTGCTCGCGCTCACCGTCCTGCGACTGCCGGAGACGGCGCCCCATATCGGCGCGCAGAGCTCCCTGCTCGGGGTGTTTCGTGCCTTTCCGGAGCTCGTGCGCAACCGGGGTTTCCTGCTGAACGTCGCGGCCGGAACCAGCGCTGTGTCGGCCTTCTTCGTCTTCATCGCCGCGACGCCGTTCATCGTCGTCGAGACGATGGGGCACGGCTCCGACGCCTATGGCAGCTACTTCATCCTCAATGCGCTCGGCTACATGCTCGGCAACTTCGCCATGTCGCGGCTGGCAGTGCGGGTCGGCACGCCGAAGATGGTGCGGCTCGGCCTCGTGATCTCGTTCATCGGAACGGGCGCGGCGCTTGCCCTGTCGTTCTCACCCTGGTGGTCGCCGCTGACCCTGTTCCTGCCGCTGGCCGTGAACGCCATCGGCAATGGCCTGACGATACCCGGTGCCACAGCCGACGCGCTCTCCGCACGTCCCGAACTTGCCGGCTCCGCCGCGGGACTGCTGGGCGCGATCCAGCTCGGGATCAGCGCCGGGCTGACCGTGCTGATCAGCTGGCTGGTGACCCTTTGGCCGCAATCCATGAACGTGCTGGTCTGGCTGCTGATCGCGCTCGGCCTCGTCGCGGTCGGCTTAGCCCGCAAAGGACGTGGCCCGGCGATCTGAGCCGGGCCGTCCATCTTCTTGTCAGAGCGTCGTGTGCATCCGACGCTCGAGCCTCAGCCCTCGAGGCGGGCGATCAGGCTGGAGGTGTCCCAGCGCTTGCCGCCCATCTTCTGCACCTCGGCATAGAACTGGTCGACCAGCGCGGTCACCGGCAGCTGCGCGCCGTTGGTCCGGGCCTCGTCGAGGACGATGCCGAGATCCTTGCGCATCCAGTCGACGGCGAAGCCGAAATCGAACTTATTCTGGTTCATCGTCTTCCCGCGGTTCTCCATCTGCCAGGAGCCGGCAGCCCCCTTGGAGATCACCTCCAGCATGGCCTCGACGTCGAGCCCGGCGCGCTTGGCGAAATGCACGCCTTCCGACAGACCCTGGACCAGGCCGGCGATGCAGATCTGGTTGACCATCTTGGTGAGCTGGCCAGAGCCGGCAGGCCCCATCAGCCGGCACATCCGGGCAAAGCAGACGATGACGGGCTCGGCGCGGGCATAGGTCTCGGGCTCACCGCCGCACATTACGGTCAGCACGCCGTTCTCGGCGCCGGCCTGCCCGCCGGAAACGGGCGCATCGACGAAGCCGAAACCGCCCTGCCGCGCCGCCTCGTAGAGCTCGCGCGCGACATTGGCGGAGGCGGTGGTGTGGTCGACGAAGACCGCGCCCTTCTCCATGCCGGCGAAGGCGCCGTTCTCGCCGATCGTGACCGAGCGCAGATCGTCGTCGTTGCCGACGCAGGCGAAGACGAACTCCTGCCCCTTGGCGGCATCGGCCGGCGTTGCCGCCGAAAGCCCGCCATGCTGGGCGACCCAGGCCTGAGCCTTTGTCGGATTGCGGTTGTAGACGGTGACGTCATGGCCCTTGGCCTTGAGATGGCCGGCCATGGGATATCCCATCACGCCGAGACCGAGGAATGCGACTTTGGCCATGAACAGCTCCCGCGTTACGAAGACCTTGGCGCTTTAGCGCGGGGCCGGCGGGCTGGGAAGCCGGAAGAGCGTGAGCCGCCCATGCGGTTTTCCCGTTGCAGCCGGAACGCCGGCGGCTTAGCTCAGGTCCATGACCATATCCAACGACGATGAATTGCGCGCACTCGGCGAGATCGGCCGGATCGTGGCGCGCACCCTGGCTGCCATGGGCAAGGCGCTCGAGCCCGGCATGACCACCGCGGAGCTCGATGCGATCGGGCGCGATTTCCTCGAACGCCACGGCGCGCGCCCGGCCCCGGAACTCGCCTATGACTTCCCCGGCGCGACCTGCATCAGCGTCAACGAGGAGATCGCGCACGGCATCCCCGGCGAGCGGCGCATCCTCGCGGGGGACCTCGTCAATGTCGACGTCTCCGCGGAGAAGGACGGCTTTTTCTCCGACACCGGCGCTTCCTTCGCCGTGCCGCCGGTCAAGCCAAAGCTGGAGCGGCTGTGCCGCGACGGCCGGCGCGCGCTCTGGGCCGGTATCGCGCAGGTCGGCGCGGGCAAGCCGCTGGCCGGCATCGGCCAGGCTGTAGGACGCTTCGCCGACAAGAACGGCTATACACTGGTGCGCAACCTCGCGAGCCACGGCGTCGGTCGCTCGCTCCATGAGGAGCCGACGGAGATCGCGACCTGGCCCGACCGGCGCGAACGCCGGACGATGACGAATGGGCTCGTCTTCACCGTCGAGCCGTTCCTGTCGCTGGGAGCGGACTGGGCGGAACAGGGGGACGATGATCGCTGGACGCTCTACAGCGAGCCTTGCGCGCCCACCGTGCAGTACGAGCACACCGTCGTCGCGACCCCGCGCGGCGCCGTCGTCCTGACCCTGCCGGGCTGATATCGGGCTACCGACCGGATCAGCGCAGGGCCAGGTGGCGGCTCAACCTGAGTTCGAGACGATCCCAGACGCGGCGGATGATCTCGACCAAAACCAGATAGATCAGCGCCGCATAGAGATAGATCGACAGGTCGAAGGAGCGGGCGAAGGCGAGCCGCGTCGCGCCCATCAAGTCGAACAGCGTTACCAGCGAGACGATCGCGCTGGACTTGATCATCACGATCAGCTCGTTGCCGAGCGGGCGCAACGCCAGGATCATCGCCTGGGGCAGCACGACGCGGCGCAGCGTCGCCCAGCGATGCAGGCCGAGCGAGAGCGCCCCCTCGAATTGCCCGCGCGGGATCGCCTGGATGGCGCCGCGCAGGATCTCGGCCTGGTAGGCGGCGGTGTTGATGGTGAAGGTGAAGGCCGCACAATAGAACGGCTCGCGGAAGAACCACCACAGGCCGACATCCTGCCAGAACTCGCGGAACTGGCCGAGGCCGTAATACACCAGGAAAAGCTGGCAGAGCAGCGGCGTGCCGCGCAGGAAGGTGGTGTAGCCGCTGACCGCCATCCGCGCCCAGCGCGGACCATAGAGCCTGGTAATGGCGAGGCCGAGCGCGAGCACGAAGCCGATGGCGACCGACACCGCCACGAGCTCGAAAGTGACCCAGAGGCCGCTCGCCATCCGGCAACCATAGTTCTGCAGAACCTCGCTGCCGACCCAGGAACCGGGATATTCGCACCAGTTCATCGCGTCGCTCCGCCGAAAGCGGCCTGGCCGCGTTGGGTGCGTTGTTCCAGCCTGTCGATGCCCCAGGCGGAAACCAGCGAGAAGAAGAAATAGAGCAGCATCGCCGTGCCGAAGAACAGGAACGGCTCCTTGGTCACGACATTGGCCCGCGTCGCGATGAACATGATGTCCTGCAGCGTGATGACCGATATCAGCGAGGTTTCCTTCAGCAGCACCATCCAGTTGTTGCCGAGCCCCGGCAGCGCCACGCGGATCAGTTGCGGGAAGACGACGAGCCGGAAGGCCTGCGCCTTCGACAGCCCCAGCGCCGAGGCCGCCTCGCGTTGGCCCTTCTGGATCGAATTCAGCGCGCCGACCCAGACCTCGCTGGAGAAGGCCGCCAGCACCAGGCCGAGCGCGACCATGCCGGCGACGAAGGGCGGTATCGAGAAACCGGTCCAGACGCGCTGCACCAGAACCTGAATGCCGAAATAGATGATGTAGAGCGTCAGAAGCTCCGGCACGCCGCGGAACACGGTGGCGTAGATCGTCGCCAGCCCCCGCAGAATCACGTGGTCGGAGCGCTTGCACAGCGCGATGACGAGGCCGAGCGCCAGGCCGAAGGGCAGCGTTGCGAGAGCGACCGAGATGGTGTTGGCGGCGCCTTGCAGCAGGGCCCAGCCCCAGCCGCCGGGACCGAAGCCGAGCAGAGCAAGTTTATCGAACATGGCATGGCCGGCGCGCGAGGAACTGAAACCCGCCGGCCTGAAATGGCCGGCGGGTGAGCGTCAGCAGGCGTCAGGTCACTCGTACTTGAACCACTTGTCCTCGAGCTTCTTGTGCGATCCGTCGGCCATGGTCTCGGCGATGGCCTTGCTGATCATGTCCTTCAGAGCCGTGTCCGACTTGCGGACCGCACCGGCGACACCGGCGCCGTGGATGGCGTCGTCGCGCTTCACCTCGGCGATCTTCTTGCAGCAGTCCTTGCCCTTCCCCTTGAGGAAGTCGGCGAGAGCGAGCGCGTCGGCGACGATATAGTCGAGGCGACCGTTGAGCAGATCGAGATTGGCCTCTTCCTGGGTGGGATAGAGGCGCGCGGTCGAATCCTTGTAGAATTTCTCGACATAGTTCGCGTGGATCGTCGAGCCCTGCGCGCCGATCGACTTGCCCTTGAGAGCGGCAGGCGAAATGTCGTCCGACTTGGTGCTCTTGGGCCCGATCACCCAGATCGGGGTCTTGCTGTAGACCGACGTGAAGTCGACCTGCTTCTTGCGCTCATCGGTCGCGTTCATGCCGGCGAAGATGACGTCGTACTTGTTGGCCTGCAGCGCCGGGATGATGCCGTCCCAGTCCTGCACCACCCAGGTGCATTTCACCTTCATCTTCTCGCAGAGCAGGTTGCCGTAGTCGATCTCGAAGCCCTCGAGCTCCTTCTTGGCGTTCAGGTTGTTGTAGGGCGGATAGGCGCCTTCCGTGCCGATCCGAATCTCCTTCCACTCCTTGGCCTGGGCGAGAGCGCCTGTCGCACCAGCCAGCGTCAACGCCGCAGCCGCGACGAACCGAACGAAACTTTTCATGGGACCTCCCGCAGTTTCGGAGCCGCCGGACTTGCATTCGTCCCGGTTCGGCTCCGTCGCGACAGATTGGGCGCAGTTTCGCGCCACCCGCAAGAGGGGCTCGCGCAGCTTTTCGCAGCCTACCCCGCTCAAAGGGCCGGCAGCGGGCGCGATCCTGCCAAAGGAGAAGCCATCAAGCGCTGGGGTCGACCGTGCGGGAGCAGCGCCCTGCCCGCTCAGCGGCGGGCGTCGAGAACCGCCACGATCCAGATCGCGAGGCCGCCGAGCGCCAGCGCCGCGCCGACCCAGCCGGTCGAGGTCCAGCCGTAGCCGGCGGCGATCGCCATGCCGCCCAGCCAGGGGCCGAGCGCATTGGCGGTGTTGAAGGCGCTGTGGTTGAGCGCGGCGGCGAGCGTCTGCGCATCGTCGGCCACGTCCATCAGGCGGGTCTGCAGCATGGCGCCGAGGCCGCCACCGGCACCGATCATGAAGACGACCAGCGAGACCGCCCAGATATTGCCGGCGGCGAAGGGGAAGGCGGCGAGCCAGAACGCGCTCCAGAGCAGCATGCCGGCCGTGGCGGGAACCAGCGCCCGGTCGGCCGCCCAGCCGGCGAAGAGCGTGCCGAGCGTCAGCCCCAATCCGAAGACGGCGAGCACGACGGGCACGAGCGCGGGCGAAACGCCGGTGACAGCCACCAATGTCGAAGCCAGATAGGCGTAGACCGCGAAGAGCCCGCCGAAGCCGATCGCACCGGTGGCGAGCGTCAGCCAGACCTGCCGGCGCTTCAGCGCGCCAAGCTCGCGCAAGGGGCTCGCACCGGGCTGAACCCTGTCGCGCGGTGCGAAGAGCCCGATCAGCAGCGCCGTCAGAAGGGCGAGAACCGCGACGATGGCGAAGCCCGAGCGCCAGCCCAGCACTTGCCCCATCCAGCTCGCGGCGGGAACGCCGAGGATCGTCGCGATCGTCAGGCCCAGCATGACCCGCGCCACCGATTGCGCGCGCCGGTTCGGTGCCGAGAGCGAGGCGGCCACCAGTGCCGCGACGCCGAAATAGGCGCCATGCGGCAAGCCGCTGAGAAAGCGGAAGGCGAGCATCCAGTGGTAGTTCGGCGCCAGCGCGCTCAGGCCGTTTCCGATCGCGAAGACGCCCATAAGGCCGATCAGGAGTGTGCGGCGCGGCACCCGCGCAGCGAGCACGGCGATGAGCGGCGCCCCGACGACCACGCCGAGCGCGTAGATGCTGATGACGTGTCCCCCGGTGGGCTCGTCGATTCCCAGCCCGGCCGAGAAATAGGGCAGCAGGCTCATCGCCGCGAATTCGGTGGTCCCTATCGCAAATCCGCCCATGGCCAGCGCAAACAGCACCAGCCCGACCGGCGTCGAACTGACGGCGGACGTGTCCGCGTTCAGGCTGCGATCATGCGCGGCGAGGGTCATAAGTCGCTTTCAAGAGATTGTCGGCATGCTGCGCCGCAACATGAAATAGCCATTCCACTGACGCCGATACAAGAGCGTAAATGGCGATATTTCATGCATCATGCGCATATCGATACGCCAGCCGGACGGATCCGCCGGATCCGGCTATAAGGCCGCTTCCGACACAGGCGACAACGACGTGATTCCCTGGACCGTACTCGATACCGCAGCGCTGCCGGATGGCAGCGGCGACCTCAGGCTCAAGCAGCGCGGCAGCGAATTCTCGATCATGCTGGGCAGCAACGAGCTGATGAACAGCCGCCTCAGCGGCTCGGAAGAGGCCCTTGCAAAGCTGGTCTGCGAGCGGCTGGTTCAGCGCGCCCAACCGAGCATCCTGATCGGTGGATTGGGAATGGGCTTCACCCTGCGGGCCGCGCTCGCCAACCTGCCGCCGGATGCACATGTCGAGGTCGCCGAACTCATACCGGCAGTCGTGGCATGGGCGCGCGGGCCGATGACCGCTGTCTTCGCAGGCTGTCTCGACGACCCCCGCGTGCAATTGACCGTCGCCGACGTGGCAAGCGTCATCGCTACGGGCAAGGGCGGTTACGACGCCATCCTTCTCGATGTCGACAACGGCCCGGAGGGGCTGACCATCGCGGGCAATGACAGCCTGTACGCGGCGGAGGGACTGGCTGCCGCCAAGGCGGCACTGCGGCCGGGCGGCATCCTCGCGGTCTGGTCTTCAGGGCCCGACCACGGCTTCACCCGTCGCCTGCGCAACGCCGGCTTCGCCACCGAGGAGGTGACGGCGCGCGCCCGCCGGACCGGCGGCGGCGCGCGCCATGTGATCTGGCTGGCGGCACGCCGCTAGCGCGGCTGCCTCAGTTGAGCCGGCAGAGACCATCGCAGGATGCAGCCGAGACGGTCTGGATGAACTCCGAGATCGCCTTCTTCGCATCCGGCTTCAAGGCGGGCTGGGCCGCCTGCAAGGCCGCGATCAGCGCCTGCCGGTCGGGAGGCGCGGTGCCGGCGGCGAGGGCGGCCGCGTTTTCGGCGAGGCTGCGTGCGATCAGAAGCTGGTTCGCTGGGCGCAGCGCCGGAATGCGCAGGGCCAGCGCCGCCCCAGCCACGATTTCCTGCAAGCCCAGGCGCATCTGGCGAATTCCCTGGAAGCGAGCCTCGGTCTTCTCCTCGACCTTGAGATGCGCGCCAAAGCTGTTGATCGCTTCCAGCGATGCGGCAACGGCCTTCAGCAGGAAGACATGCGTTCGCGTCAGCTCGTCCTGAAACTCGACCGTATTCCTGGCCGTATCGGGCGCCTTCCGGTCCGGCGAGAACAGCGTGTAGGCCTTCAGGATCAGGGTCTGCTTCTGGACGATGGCGAGCAAGGCCGGAATGTCGGCCTCGGCATAGGGCGCCTTGCCGAGAATGGCCGCCTCGTTCCAGACATCCTCGAGCACCTTGCCTTCGACCGGATCGGCTAGGCGTGGGAGGGTCGGCTTGCCCTGGGAGGCCTTGATCAGCGTGTCGACCGAGGCGAAGGCGGCGTCCATGTAGCCCGGGCCGTTTGCCGGCACTTCGGCACGCGCGGCCGTCCCCAAGATGCAGAGCGCGCCGAGAGCGGCGAACCGTGCAATCGAACCAAACCTCGTCATGGTCTTCCTTTTCCTGCGGCGCGGGCCTCCGCCAGAAGGCAGAGTTCCGTGAACAGCACTTGCGCCGCGCATTGAGCGGTGTTGCTCGTGGCATCGTATTGCGGCGCAACCTCTACGACATCCGCTGCAACGATGTCGCGCCCCTTGAGCGCGCGCAAAATCGCCAGCGCCTCGCGCGGCGTCAAGCCGCCGACCTCCGGGGTCCCGGTGCCGGGCGCGAATCCGGGATCGAGCGAGTCGACGTCGAAGGACACGTAAGTCGGCCCCTCCCCGATCACCGCCAGGGCCTTGGCGATCACGGCATCGAGGCCGAGCTCGTCCACCTCGTTGGCGTGGATCACGGTCATGCCGGACTCGAAGGAGAACTCCCAGAGATATTCGGCGCCGCCGCGGATGCCGATCTGGATGACGCGCTCGGGGTCGAGCACACCGTCGAGCACCGCCTGGCGGAACGGCCCGCCATGATGGAACTTCGAGCCTTCATACGGGCCGGACGTGTCGCAATGGGCATCGATATGCACCATGCCGACCGGCCGCTTCGCGCCGACGGCCTTCAGGATCGAATAGGTGATCGAATGGTCGCCACCGACGGCGAGCGGCGAGACGCCGGCTTCGACGATCGTGCGGAAGGTCGCCTCGATGTCCTCATGGCAGTTTTCGAGCGAGAAGCGCGAGCGGAACGGCACATCGCCGATATCGGCGGCCTTCACCATGGTGAGGGGCGCGGTGCCGAGCACAGGGTCCATCGGGCCCACGCGCTCGATGGCGCGGACGGCGCGCGGGCCGAGGCGCGCACCCGCCCGGTTGGTGACGCCCAGATCCATCGGCACACCGATGATCGCGACATCCAGCCCACCGAGATCGGGCTTGGTAAGCGCCTCCGGCCGGTAAGGTGTGCCGAGGAAGGTCGCGACATCAGCAAACGGCCATTTGCGCTTGTCGCCGGTGAATTGGCCCGCAGCCACCCTGGCGAAGCGCGGATCGTGGATGTCGCCGCCGCCGGCGCCGGCATAGCGCTGCCGCAGCTTGGTGAGCTTGTCCTGATCCATGCCTGATCTCCTCGGCGGCGAGCTGTCAAAACGGAATGCGTTCGAGCATCGTCACAGGCCCGCCCTGATAATCGACCTGTCCGAAGCTCTTGTAGCCGAGCTTCTGCGCGACGCGTAGGGACGCGAGGTTGTCGGGCGCTATGATGCAGACGCTGCGCTGCTCGCCATGCGTCTGCGCAAACCAGCGATGGGCGGCAGTGGCAGCCTCGATCGCATAGCCTTTGCCATGGGCCTCAGCCGCCAATATCCATCCCGCCTCCGGCGCATTGTCGAAATCCGGAGACAAGCCCCTGTAACCGTCGAACAGGCCGACCTCGCCGATGACGTGTCCGCTCGCTTTCGCGACCACGATGAACATGCCGTAACCCCGGAGCGCCCAATGGCCCGTGAGGCGGGTCAGCCGGTGCCAGGCCTCCTCGCGATTGAGGGGCTTGCCGCCGAGGTGGCGTATGACGGCGGGGTCGCGGCGCATGGCGTGGATCGCATCGAGATCCTCCGTCACGGGGCGACGCAGTTTCAGGTTTTCGGTCTCGATCATCGTCGCTTTAAGCACCGCCACAGGAGCCAGCCTAGGCATGTGCCGGAACTAGCCGAAAGTCGCAAGAATCGGCGATAAAATCCCTCGCACTTCGAAAATCCATTCGGTACAAGGCGATTCTGAACGTCGAGCGACAGAACTGGTTCGAAACGCTCGCACCCGCCAAACGTCCGAGGAGAATCGCTAGATGAAGCGTCGTCAGTTTATCCAGACCGCAGCGGCTGGCGCCGCCGCCACCGCTGCCGTGGCCATGCCGGCTGTCGCGCAGTCCAATCCGGAGGTGAAGTGGCGTCTGGCTTCCAGCTTCCCGAAGTCGCTCGATACGATCTATGCCGGCGCCGAAATCATGGCCAAGATGGTCTCCGAGCTGACCGACGGCAAGTTCCAGATCCAGGTCTTCGCGGCGGGCGAAATCGTGCCGGCGCTGCAGGCTGCTGACGCGGTCAGCAACAACACCGTCGAGATGTGCCATACCGTTTCGTATTACTATGTCGGCAAGGACCCGACCTTCGCGGTCGCCGCCTCGGTCCCGTTCGGGCTCAACGCCCGCCAGCAGAACGCCTGGCTGTTTCAGAACGGCGGCAACGAGCTGTTCAACGAGTTCTACAAGAAGTTCAACATTTACGGTCTGCCCTGCGGCAACACCGGCGCCCAGATGGGCGGCTGGTTCCGCAAGGAGATCAAGTCGGTCGCCGACATCCAGGGCCTGAAGATGCGCATCGGCGGCATCGCCGGCTCTGTGCTGCAGAAGCTCGGCCTCGTGCCGCAGCAGCTCGGCGGCGGCGACATCTATCCGGCGCTCGAAAAGGGCACGATCGACGGCGCCGAGTGGGTCGGCCCCTATGACGACGAGAAGCTCGGCTTCGCCAAGGTCGCGCCGTACTACTATTACCCGGGCTTCTGGGAAGGCGGGCCGACGGTCCATGCCTTCGTCAACCTGGAGAAGTGGAACGCCCTGCCGAAGGCTTACCAGGCCGCTCTGACCGCCGCCTGCACCTATGCCAACACCCAGATGGCGGCGAAGTACGACGTGGTGAACCCGCCGGCGCTGAAGCGCCTGGTCGCGGCCGGCACGCAGCTGCGCCCCTTCCCGCAGGACGTGATGGAAGCCTGCCTGAAGGCCTCCAACGAGCTCTATGGCGAAATCTCGGCCAAGAACCCGGACTTCAAGAAGGCGATCGAGACCATGGCCGCCTTCCGCTCGGACCAGTATCTCTGGTGGCAGGTCGCGGAACTCAGCTTCGACGTCTTCCAGGTCCGTACGCGGGCGCGCTGAGCTCGCTACAAGCCGCTAGGGTCAACGCTTCAGGGTCCGGCTCCGCCGGGCCCTTTTTTGTGACACCGAGAGTGCCCGTTCTGACGGAGAGCATGACGCAGCTGGGCGGCGCCACGATAACCCATGACAAAATTGCATGCTCGACATGCAAAAAACTCTTGCTTACGTCTCCAAATCTGCTTTTCTGAATCCTCGAAGTTATCGCGTTTCCAATCCGCTCGCGCTTTCGAACCGATCCCGATCCAACGGGGCCGCAGCGCGAGGGGAACTTACCCCGGCGCGAGCCGGGGTTTTTCATGAGCGCCATCCGGCAGCCGTGTTACGATGACGTCGATCGTCATAACCGCGCCTCGTTTCAGGGCCACCAAGCCTGATCGCTCGGATACCGCCATGCCTCGCTCAATTCTCGCTTTGCTCCTGACCTGCCTCGCGACGGCGGCTGCAGCGCAGTCGATCGGCGAGCCCCTGCCCGGGCGCGCCGCCCCCCGCGAATCCTTCAGCAAGCCGGCTCCCACTGCGGGTCGCGGCGCACGCCCCTGCCCTGAATACGGGGCGGGCTTCGTCAGGCTCGAAGGCTCGTCCTTCTGCGTCCGGGCCGGCGGCGCGGTGCGTGCAGAATTCGGCAAGAGCTCGCGCAGCGGTTATGGCAGCCGCGCCGATGGCATGGTCTATCTCGAAAGCCGCGGCGAAAGCGCATTCGGCCCGGTCCGCTCGGTGCTCAGTGTTCGCGGCGGGGTCGATCGCGGGCTGGATTCCGGCCCGTTCCGCTACTGAGTATCGCTCGGCGTCGCAAACAGCCGCGCGACCTCGGCCTGAAGTGCCGGGACCAGCTCCGCCTCGAACCAGGGATTGCGCTTGAGCCAGGCATTGTTACGCCAGGACGGGTGCGGCAGCGGCAGCACGCGCGGATAGGTCGGGCGCGCAAGAATTTCCCGCCAGTTCTCGACCGTGGCCGAGAGGTTGGCGGCCTCCTTCGCACCGAGATGCCAGTTCTGGGCGTAGCGCCCGATCGCGAGTACGAGCTCGATCCGCGGCAACACCGCGAAGACACGCTCGCGCCAGGTCGGCGCGCATTCGCGGCGCGGCGGCTTGTCGCCGCCCTTGGAATCCAGGCCGGGAAAGCAATGGCCCATCGGCACGACCGCGACCTTCGCCGCATCGTAGAAGATCGTCTCGTCGATGCCGAGCCAGCGGCGCAGGCGCACGCCCGAGGGATCGGTGAACGGGCGGCCGCTGGCATGGACCCGCGTGCCGGGCGCCTGGCCGGCGATGCAGAGCCGCGCCGTGGCGGAGGCCTGGATGACCGGTCGCGGCTGATGCGGCAGCGGCGGCAGATAGAGCGGCGTGTCGCGGCAGATCCGGCAGGCGCGCAATTCCGCCAGCACGGTATCGAGCGCTTCCGCCTCGCTCATCGCCTTGCCAGCCTGGAACGCCCGGGCGCTTGCGAGATCAGGCCGTCGCAGGCCCATTCTGGCTGCTTCTGCGCATAATCATGCGGATCGCCCTTCTCGATGCGGGCGAGGCCATTGATGCGCCCGCTGGGCCGGCTGCGGATGACATAGAGATCGCCGCTGGTCTCGATGGTGAAGCAGTAGGTACGGCGCGTCTCATGCGGGCCGTAATAATAGCAGACGGCATCCTGTGTCGTGGTCCAGCAGGCATCCTTGTTGGGCACGCCGCGATTGTGGCCGCTCGCCCGGCCATCGGGGTGGTGATACTCGCTGAACGGCAGGTTGCTGCCGGAATAGAGGCCGGTCACGGTGTTGCCTTCGAAGACACGCCGGATCTGCTCGCCGTTAAGTCGCTCGGCGGCACCCACACCGGTCGCGACGACGAGGCCGAGGGCCAGAGCGATGACGGGCGCGCCTCGGCTCATCAGCGTTGCGCCAGCTTGCGGCTCATGGGCGGCGCGGGCGCGCGCGAGATCAGCCCGTCGCAATACCAGGACGTGCCGTTGTCGCCGTGATTGCGCGGATTGCCGAGCTCGACCTTGGCCAGCGCATTGACCATGCCGTTGCCGGTGTTGCGCAGCACATAGAGCTCGCCGCTCATCTCGACGGAGAAGCAATGCACCGTCCGGTCGCTCTGCGGGCCGTAATAGTAGCAGATGCGGTCAGGCTTGGTGATCCAGCAAGCGTCGGTATTGGGCTGCCAGCCGTTATGGCCGAGCGCCCGCCCGTCGGGGTCATGGTACTCGGTGAAGAAGCCGCCATTGGTATAGCGACCAGACACCGTGTTGCCGCGAAAGGCCCGCTCGATCGCCTCTCCGCTCAGCCGCTCGGCAGCTTGCAGCGCGACCGTCGACGTCAACAGGGCAAGCAGGGCGAGAAAACGCCGGCGCATCACGCCTTCCAGCTCGGGCGCGTCGAGAGCTGGCCGTGCCAGCGGCGGATGTTGACGAAATCCTCCGGCAATGGAATGCGCGACGGCTTCATGAAGTCGATGGCGATGCCGGCGGTGATGTCCGCCACGGTCAGCGCCTCGCCGCAGATGAAGCCGCTGCTCGCGAGCTGAAGCTCCAGCAGCCAGAGATGATCGTCGACCTGCTCGCGATTGGCCTCGGCCCATTCGGGAACCTGCTCTTCCAGCTCAGCCATCGAGGGATGGCTGTGGCGGAAGACGGCGGCCACGCTGGCGAACAGGCCAAGCTCGACGCGCCGGTTCCACATCTCGATGGTGCCCTGCTCCTTGGCATCCCGGCCGAAGAGCGGCGGCTGTGGGTGAAGGGCCTCGATATAGCGGCAGATGGCGATCGTCTCGGCCAGGGCCGTCCCGTCGTCGAGTTCGAGCACCGGGAGGCGCTGCGCCGGGTTGATCTTCGTGAAGGCTTCGGACCTGTGTTCCTTCTTGGCCATGTCGATCGGCACCAGCTCCGGCAGCGACACGCCCTTCTCCGCGAAGAAGATGCGAACCCGTCGCGGATTCGGCGCCCGCCCGCCATCATAGAGCTTCATCAGATACTCTCCGTCTCCGGCCGCACCGGATCACGGCCCGCGCCGGAAGGTCAACCACATGCTGGCGTTTCGTGACGCGAACATGGCGAGGTGATGCCGCAATCGGCAGGCTCCTTGCGGTCTCAACGCGGATGGGACCGCCGCCAGGCTTCGGGCCGTTCGAACTGCAGCGCCCAGAGCCCGCGCCCGGCCGCCCGCGCCTCGTCCTCCTCGGAGCGATAGGCGCCATAGGACACCGCATGGCCGTCGCGGACGAGCCTGGCGTTGATGTCGGTTTCGCCCAGTCGGCACCGGGCCAATCCGCGACCGTAGCGGTCGGCCTTGCCGATCTCGCAGGACACCAGGCCGCTCGCGAGCATCCCCTGCAGGGCACGGCGTGCTTCACGCCCGCAGGCGACCTGGCGGCCGCCGGGCCCGGCGCAGCTCTGGCGATATTCCGGGGCGTCGATCCCTTCCAGCCTCAATTCCTCGCCCAGCAGCCGCAATGAATCGCCGTCGATCGCCTGCGCTGGCCCGATGAGTGTCCGGGCCGGGCCGAGGCGGTATTGCAGGATCGCGCCGGCGAGCGCGAGAAAGCCCAAAAGCCCGAGCGCCACGACGAAATCAGCCATGCGGCCGACGCGGCGCCAGCCGAAAGGTCCGTAGCGGGAAGAGCCGAATCCGAAGGGAGCCATCAGGAAGAGCTTAACGATTTGGTGTCCATGATGGCGAGCCGTCCGTGCATGCCGCACGGCGGAACGAGGATACACGCTCCCGACCATGGCGGAAGTGACGGCCGAACAGGTGCAGCGCGGGCGCGGACCCGACCCTTCCGCAATGGCGCGCCGCAAGGTCGTTTCGCGCGAGGTCAAATCCGTGCGCGAGCGGCTGACCTCCTCGACCGGGCTCGAACGCGCCTTCGATTCCGAATTGCTGCGGGTCTTCGCGCAGTACCGCCTTTCGGGCTCCGTCGGCACGTTGGTGCTCGTCACTGGCATCGCCGCTGCCGCCTGCCTCTGGCTGCCGACGTCGCGTGTCGCGCTGTGGAGCAGCGCGGTGCTGCTGAGCACGCTCATCGTCGTCGCCCTGTCGCGCGGCTATCTGGGCAAGCCCGCCGATACGGTCCGATTGAAGCGCTGGCGCCGGCTCTTCACCGTAGCGGAAGGCCTGCACGGCCTGTCCTGGGCGCTGCTCCTGCTGCTGTTCGCGCCCGTCGAGGCGGCTGGCGCGAAGGTCTTCGTGACCACGGCGCTGCTGATCGTCAGCGCGCTCACCGTCATGCTCTCCGCGACGATCCCGATGGCTGTTTATGCCGGGTTGACGCCGATCATCGCCGGCATCATGGCGTTCTTCTGGGAGCGCCGCGATATCGACAGCGTCACGATGGCGCTCATGGCGGCCTCGGCGCAGCTCTTCTTCATCTTCCTCGCCAACCGGCTCTACGCCAGCTCGGTGGATTCGATCGGTTTCCGGGCCGAGAAGGATGCGCTGATCGCCGAACTCGAAACCGCCAACGCGAATTCCGACGAGGCCCGGCGCAAGGCGGAAGAGGCCAATCTCGCCAAGTCGCGCTTCCTCGCGACGATGAGCCACGAGCTGCGCACGCCGCTCAATGCCATCCTCGGCTTCTCCGAGGTGATGAAGAACGAGATCTTCGGCGTGCACGCCAACGCCGCCTACAAGGAATATTCGGGCGACATCCACGGCTCGGGCCAGCATCTCCTCAACCTCATCAACGAGATCCTCGATCTGTCGCGCATCGAGGCCGGCAAGTACGAGCTGAACGAGGAGGCGCTGTCGCTCGCCGGCATCGTCGACGACTGCCAGCACATGCTCGCCATGCGCGCCAAGGCGAAGGGCCAGAGCATCAGGGCACTCGCCGAGCCCGAGCTGCCGCGGGTCTGGGCCGACGAGCGCGCCATCCGGCAGGTCGTCCTCAACGTGCTCTCCAACGCGATCAAGTTCACGCCGCAGGGTGGCGAGATCACGATCAAGGTCGGCTGGACGGCGACGGGCGGCCAGTACGTCTCGGTCGCAGATACCGGGCCCGGCATCCCCGAGAACGAAATCCCGATCGTGATGCAGAGCTTCGGGCGCGGCTCGCTCGCCATCAAGACGGCCGAGCAGGGTTCGGGGCTAGGCCTGCCGATCGTCAAGGGGCTGATCGATCTGCATGGCGGCGGCTTCAGCCTGAAGTCGCGGCCGCGTGCCGGCACGGAGGTGACGATCACCCTGCCGGCCGAGCGCGTGATGGACACGCTGGCGGCCCTGCCGGAGCCGAAGTCGCGGGCGGCGTGAAGCCCATCGCCCGAATCTCGCCCCACAGTTGAGAAACATCTTTGCCGCCCCACCCCGCGGCGCCTGCCCTCTCTCCTCGGACCATCGGACCATGAACCGGAAAACGCGCGTCGCCGTGCTCTACGGCGGAAAATCGGGCGAGCACGAGGTCTCGCTGAAATCGGCGGCCTCCGTCCTGCGCTATCTCGACCGCGAGCGGTTCGAGCCCGTTCCGATCAGCATCGACAAGCAGGGCCGCTGGCAGTGCCACGATTTGCGCCGCATCGAGGTCGCGAATACCGAGAGCCTGCCGATTCCGGCCGACTCGCCCGCGATCCGGCTGGAGCCGCAGGGCGATCTCACCGCGATCCTTCCCTCCGACAGCGCCGCGCCGCCCATTCCGCCGGTGGACGTGGTGTTTCCCGTGATCCACGGCCCGCTCTGCGAGGACGGCGCGATGCAGGGCCTGCTCGAGCTTGCGGGCGCGGCCTATGTCGGCTCGGGCGTGCTCGCCTCTGCCGTCGGCATGCACAAGGACATCGCCAAGCGCCTCGCCGCGCTCGCCGGATTGCCGGTCGCGCCCTATCTTGCCCTGTCGCGGCGCGATTACCGGCGTGACCCGGAAGGTGCGGCAAAGGCCGCGAGCGAAGCGCTGACGCTGCCCGTCTTCGTCAAGCCCTGCAACATGGGCTCCAGCGTCGGCGTCCATAAGGTGAAGCGCTGGGAGGATCTCGACGCCGCGCTCGCTGACGCGTTCCAGTACGATCTCAAGGTGCTGGTCGAGCAGGGCATCGACGCCCGCGAGATCGAGATCGCGGTGCTAGACGGCGATCCGCCCGTCGCCAGCGTCGCGAGCGAGCTCAACGCCGGCCCGCAGCACGAGTTCTACTCCTACGAGGCCAAGTACATCGACCAGGACGGCGCCACCGTCGACCTGCCGGCCAAGCTCGATGCCGCGCAGATGGAGCGCGTGCGCAAGCTGGCGATCGACGCCTTCGTCGCGCTGGAATGCAGCGGGCTGGCGCGGGTCGATTTCTTCCTCGACCGGCAGAGCGGCGCCTTCTACTTCAACGAGATCAACACCCTACCGGGCTTCACCGCGATCAGCATGTATCCGAAGATGATGGAGGCCTCCGGCCTACCCTACCCGGCGCTGCTGACGCGCCTGATCGAACTGGCGCAGGAGCGCCACGCCGAGCGGGCGGGGTTGAAGACGGATTACGAGGGATAGCGTTCGCAGGAACCGCTGCCGTCATTCCGGGGCGCGCCAAAGGCGCGAGCCCGGAACCCAGAACCGATGCGGATGATTGATGGGCGAACCGGATGGTCGCCCTTTCGAGAACACTCATCGGTTCTGGGTTCCGGGCTCATTGCTGCGCAATGCCCCGGAATGACGGCGGTGGTTCCGGCGAAAGCCGAACTACCCCTTCCGCGCCACCTGCGCCTGCTCGAAGGTCGCCATGCCGGAATGGACGGCCGCAGCGGCCTTGACGAGGCCGGCCGCCAGCGCTGCGCCCGTGCCTTCGCCAAGGCGCATGTCGAGCGCCAGCAGCGGCACCTTGCCGAGGCGTGCGAGCACGTCGGCATGGGCGCCTTCGACCGAGAGATGGCCGGCGATGCAATGGTCGATGGTCGAGGGTTCGATCGCATGCAAGACCGCAGCAGCAGCCGTGACGACATAGCCGTCGAGGATCACCGGGATGCGCTGCGAGCGCGCGGCGATGATGGCGCCGCAGATCGCCGCAACCTCGCGCCCACCGAGGCGGCGCAGCACTTCGAGCGGATCCTTGAGATGGGCGCGATGCAACGCCAGCCCGGCTTCTACCGCTGCGACCTTGCGCTTCAGGCCCTCATCGTCGACGCCGGTGCCACGGCCACACCAATGCGCCGCATCGCCGCCATAGAGCGCCGCATAGATCGCCGCCGCCGAGGTGGTGTTGCCGATGCCCATCTCGCCGAGGCAAAGCAGGTCGGTGCCGCCGACGAGCGCTTCCATCCCGAAGGCCATGGTGGCGACGCAGGCGCGCTCGTCCAGCGCATCGGTCTGGGTGAAGTCGCCGGTCGGCAGGTCGAGGGCGAGGTCGAAGACCTTGAAGCCGAGATCATAGGCCGCGCAGATCTGGTTGATCGCGGCGCCGCCGGCCGCGAAGTTCTCCAGCATCTGGCGCGTCACCGATTGAGGATAGGCGGACACGCCCTGCGCTACCACGCCGTGATTGCCGGCGAAGACGCAGACCAGCGGCCGGTCGACCGTCGGCTTCGCCTTGCCCTGCCAGGCAGCGAGCCATTCGGCGATTTCCTCCATGCGGCCGAGGCTGCCGGCCGGCTTGGTGAGGTTGGCGTCGCGGGCGCGCACCGCATTCGCGGAGGCCATATCGGGGCCGGGCATCGCGGCGATGAGTTCGCGGATATCGTCGAAGGGCAATCCGGAGGCGGCCATGGCAGTTCCGTCGGGCAAAGGGCTTGGCACCACACGCTAGGCGTGGCGGCGCGGTCTGCGCTGCTGCTATAGGCTCGAGCGTGTGAAGACAATCGAGCGGAGCGGCGCAGCAGGCATGGTGGAGGTCGACACGACGACGGAGACGCCCCCGCCAAGCTGGCCGGGCTGGCCGATCGCGACCGCGATCTGCCTGCGCTTCTATTCGCGCCTGCCCGTGCCGCAGCTGCCGGGCGAGGCGGACAGCCATGCCATTCCCGATTTCCGGACCGTGCCGCGCGCCCTGCCCTTCGCCGCGCTGATCATCGCCCTCCCGGCCGCGCTCGTCGCGCTTGCGGCTGGACTGGCGGGCCTGAGCGGAATGGTCGTCGCGGGGCTTGCGCTGACTGTGCTGGTGCTGACCACCGGCGCCTTCCATGAGGACGGGCTGGCCGACACCGCAGACGGGCTGTTCGGCGGCCATACGCCGGAGCGCCGGCTGGAGATCATGAAGGACAGTCGCGTCGGCTCCTATGGCGCGCTGGCGCTGGGCCTGTCGCTGCTGTTGCGGGCGAGCCTGCTCGCGATGATCCTCGACCGCTCCGGCGCCTGGGCTGCGTCGGCAGCGGTGCTTGTCGCCGCGCCCTGGTCGCGCGCCGAGGGCCTTTTCCTGCTCGCGACGCAGCCGGCGGCACGCAGCGGCGGCGCCTCGGCTTCGGTCGGTCAGCCGACAGACCTGACGGCGCGGATCGCGCTGGCCTTGAGCCTGCTGCTGGCGAGCGGGATCACGCTGGCAGCGCATCTTCCGGTCACCGGGCTGCTTCTTGGCTTCGCGCTGGCGCACGGCGTGGCGGCGGTTCTTTCGCGGCTGGCGCGGCGGCTGATCGGCGGCCAGACGGGCGATATCCTCGGCGCGGCCCAGCAGCTCGCCGAGATCGCGATCTATCTCGGTCTGGCGCTCGCCCTGGGATGGACAGGACGGTGACCACCGCCTCGACGCCCTGCATCAAGGTCTGCGTCATCGACCCGGCGAGCAAGCTCTGCGAGGGCTGCGGGCGGACGCTGGCCAAGATCGCACAATGGGGCCGATTGAGCGAGGCCGAGCGGCTGAAAATCATGGCCGAGCTGCCGGAGCGGCTGCGGGATAAGCCATAGGGGCCCTACGTCATGCTCGGGCTTGACCCGAGCATCTCGGAAACCAGCGTCTTCTCGTCACGAGCTTCTCGGGTCTACGCTTCGCTACGCCCGAGAATGACGGCCTAAGTCTTCGCCACCGCCTCCAGCGCCTCGCCGGTCAGTCGATAGAAGACCTTCTTCGTCTGTGCGACCGCGCCGAGGCCTTCATAGAAGCGCAGCAACGGTGCATCGTCCGCATCCGCAGTCCAGTCGATGCGCTTATGGCCGCGCTCGATGGCGAGTTCCGCCAAGGCCCTCATCAGCGCGCGGCCGAGGCCCATGCCACGCGCGGCGTCGGCAACGTAGATCTCCTTCAGGAAGAAGCCGGATTTCAGCCCCGGTCCCGGATAGAGATTGCAGGCCGAGGCGAAGCCGAGGATCGCCTGCCCTTTCGCCGCGACCAGGATATCGACACCTGCCGGCAGGGCCGCGAGGCCGGCCCTGATCTCATCGAGCGGCGGGCACGGCACCGCGTAATGGCCCTGCATCTCGGCCATCAGCGCGGCCAGCGCCGGGTGGTCTGCGAGCTGAAGCAGGCGGATGACCGTTTCGCTCATAGTCCGGCTCCACCCGCTCAGTGCAGCAGCGACCAGATGAACCGGCTGGCGACGAACAGCAGGAACACGCCGAAGGCGACTTCGAGGCGCCGTTTCGAGAGCCGGTGCGCCATGCGTGCGCCGATCGGCGCCGTCCAGATCGAGGTCGGGATGAACAGGATCATGCCGATCAGCGAGACATAGCCGAGCGAGAGCGGTGGCAGGATGTCCATCTTCGGCCAGCCGGCATAGATGAAGCCGAGCGCGCCGGGGATCGAGATCAGCACGCCCAGCCCCGAGGAGGTCGCGACCGCCTGATGGATCGGGCGGCCGTAGAAGGTCATGAACAGGCTGGAAAGCTGGCCGCCACCGATACCCATCAGCGCCGAGAGTACGCCGATGAAGCCGCCATAGGCGACCATCAGCGGCTTGCCCGGCATCTCCTCGCCGAATTTCCAGCGGTCGGCCGCGAAGAGCAGGCGGATCGCAGAAATCAGCGCGACGACGACGAAGATGATCTTGAACAGGTCGGCAGGCGCATAGCGGGCGATCCAGCTGCCGACGATGACGCCGAGCACGACCGGCACGGCCCAGACCTTGAGAATGGAGAGATCGACGAGCCCCTTGGCGCGATGCGCATTGAACGAGCGGATCGAGGTTGGGATAATCACGGCGAGCGAGGTGCCGACAGCGAGTGGCATGCGCACCTCGTCGGCGACGCCGATGACGCGGAAGACCTCGTACAGCACGGGAACGATAACCGCGCCGCCGCCGACGCCGAAGACGCCGGCGAGCAGGCCGGTGGCCGCGCCGGCAAGCACCAGCGACACGGCGAGGAAGGCGAGATCGCCGAGGGGAATGCCTGCAAACATGGGGGAGTATCCGGTGGGGCTGCCCGATCTCTCGGTCATTTGGCGGGCGCGGGCAAGATGCCGCCCCTGCATGGCGGCCGCGAGAAATCGAGCCGCGTCGGGCGATGCGTCACCTTTACGCCTTGCGCCTTGCGCAGGATAGTTCTGCGCGAAGCAGGGCTCGACCCGGCCAAGCGATCCTGCTGACCTTGCTTGCCCTTCGAAAAGGAGAACCGAGCGACCGAGAACTTCGACCTTTCTGCAAATTTAAATCGTTTCAACCATAAAATCAGGAGGACACGATGTCAGAGGGCCACCGTTCGACGCATGATAATTCAAATCCCGTCTCATCCACGCAGCGGCTCTCTCGCCGCAGGCTGATCCAGGCCGCAGGCGCAAGCGCCTTCGCCGCCGCTTCCGCGCCCGTCTTCGCGCAATCCCCCACCGACCGGGCAAGCCCGCCCACCACCATCACCACGCCGCCGCGCGATTTCAGCCGCCGCGGCGCGCCGACGACCTATTTCTGGGACCCGGACGTCATCGCGGTCGATCCCTCCTTCAACGGCCTCGCCCAACCCAACGCCGCGATCCAGCGGCTCTGGACCGGCGGGCTCTGGCTCGAGGGCCCGGCCTGGAATGCGCAGGGGCGCTATCTGGTCTGGAGCGACATCCCGCGCAACCGGCAGATGCGCTGGCTCGATGACGACGGCAATGTCAGCGTATTCCGGATGCCCTCGGGCTACAGCAACGGCAACAGCTTCGACTTCCAGGGCCGGCAGCTCTCCTGCGAGCATCTGAACCGGCGCGTCGTGCGCTACGAGCTCGACGGCTCGGCGACGGTGCTGGCTGACGCCTTCGAAGGCAAGAAGCTCAATTCGCCCAACGACATCGTCGCCCATACGGACGGCAGCTACTGGTTCACCGACCCGCCCTATGGCGGGCAGCTCTATGAAGGGGCGCCGGACGCAGCCGGCGGCCCGAGCAATGCCAATGGCAAGATCAATCCCCGCCTCGGCCAACCGCCCGGCATCGGCCTCGCCAAGCGCGAACTGCCGACGAATGTCTACCGGATCGACCCGAGCGGGCGGCTCGACCTCGTCATCCGCGAAGAACAGGTTCCGGACCCGAACGGGCTGTGCTTCTCGCCCGATTTCAAGAAGCTCTACGTCGCCTCTACCGGCAAGGGACCGGGCGATACCGGCCCCGGCGGCAAGGGCGACATCCATGTCTTCGATGTCGGTGCCGACAACAAGCTGTCGAACGGGAAGGTCTTCTCGGACTGCATGATCGACGGCATCAATTGCGGGCCGGACGGCCTGCGCTGCGATGTCGAGGGCAATCTCTGGGCGTCGAGCAATGCCGGCCGGAACGTCGGCTACAACGGCGTGACCGTGTTCAACCCGGCCGGCAAGGTGATCGGCCGCATCCGGCTGCCGGAGGTCTGCGGCAACATCTGCTTCGGCGGGCCGAAGCGGAACCGCCTGTTCATGGCGGCGAGCCAGTCGATCTATGCGCTCTACCTGGCGACGCAGGGCGCCGGGCCGGGCTGAGCACGCCGGACCAGCCCGACTCCGTCACTCCGGTTCAAGCCCGGAATGACGGAGTCGTATTGCGCGTCACACGTCCAGCAGCGGTGCGAAGCCGCCATAGACGACGCGCTTGCCGTCGAAGGGCATCTTGAGCGCCCCCATGCGCGGGTCTTCCATCATCTTGCCCCAGGCGGCGGCGCGCACCGCCTTGGACGGCCACTCGACCCAGCTGAAGACCACCGTCTCGCCGGCCTGCGCCTTCACCGCGCCCTTGAAATCGGTGACCTTGCCGTCCGGTACGTCATCGCCCCAGGCATCGACGACGCGGCGGGCGCCATGCTCCTTAAACAGCGCAGCGTGCTTGACGGCGAAGCTGCGATAATCGTCCATCCGGTCATTGGGCACGGCGACGAGGACGCCGTCGAGATAGCCCATCGCGCCGCCCTCCCCTTCGTCCAGCAGCGAGGCGAAGCCGCCATAGATCATGCGCTTGCCGTCGAAGGGCATGTCCTGGCCCATCATCTCCTTCATGCGCGGATCGCTCATGATCTTCTCGTTGGCGGCGTCGCGTGTCTCCCGGTCGGGGTACTCGAACCAGGAGAAGACCACGACCTCGTCGGGCGTCGCCTTCACCGCCCCCTTGAAGTCGGTGACCTTCCCGTCCGGGACGTCGTCGCCCCAGGCCTCGACGTGGCGCCGGACGCCGAATTCCTTGAAGAGCGGCGCCGCATCGGCCGCGTGCTTGCGGTAGATGTCCTTGTTCGCGGCCGGCACAGCCACGACGAAACCATCGACATAAGCCATTTCGTTCTCCCTCACGCGCAGTCGTCGGTGCAGCCGCGCTTCAAACGTTGATATCGACCCGGAACGCTTCGCGCGCACGCGCGAAGCCCGGTATTCAGCCGCAGCAGGAGCCCACGGCAGCCAGGGGCAGGACGCTCGCGGCACCATCGGGCTTCTCGTCGTAGCGGTCGTGATGACGCATCCAGTTCATGATCGTCTCCTCGTTGCGGCCCTTGGGCGTCATGTCGAGGAAGTTGTAGGCGCCGATCAGCAGGTCGCCGCCGCGCGCATAGGTCGAGTAGGTGTGGAAGATCTCGCCCGCCTCGTTGCGGTGGAAGATGCTGAAGCCCGGCATCTCGCCGCCTTCGCCCTCATGCATCTCGTAATTGTATTCATAGCTCCCGGCCGCCTTCTCGGCCGGGCTCGGCGAGACGTGGAAGTCGTGGTTGAAGTCGCTGCCGGCCGAGGAAACCCAGGGGAACTCCCAGCCCATGCGGCGCCGGAACGGCTGGAACTCGCCATAAGACGCCCGCGAGACCACGACCAGGCTGACGTCGTGATGCTTCAGGTGCAGGTTGGCACCGTCGAAATGATCGGCGAGGAAGGAGCAGCCTTCGCAGCCTTCCTTGGCGCCCGGCCCGAACATGAAGTGATAGACGATCAGCTGGCTGTTGCCGTTGAACAGATCGGCCAGCGACAGCCGACCCTTCGGCCCCTCGAAGGCATAGTCCTTGTCGACCCTGACCCAGGGCAGTTCGCGCCGCTCGGCCGAGAGCGCATCGCGCCGGCGGGTGAACTCCTTCTCATGGGCGAGATGCGCCTTGCGGGCGGCAAGCCACTCCGCACGGGATACGATCCTGTGTTCCATCGTCTCCGCTCCTGTGCTTCCGCCGGCGCCGTGCCGGCGGCCGTTCAAATGCGTGCCCGAACAGGGCAGCGCTACGCTCCGCCTCAGGCGAAGTAGGCCTCGAGCTTGACCATGGTTCCGGTCCAGCCATGGGTGTGGCCGCGCACGGCCGCGTCGTCGAACAGCTTCTCGTGCAGCAGGGTCAGGATCGTGCCCTCGCCATCGGGCTTCAATGTGACGGTGACGCGCGAGACGCGCTCCGGCGTCGTCACCCAGGACCAGCTGAAGACGAGGCGCTCGTTCTCGACCACCTCCAGATAGCGCCCCGACACCTCATGGCGCTCGCCATTGTCTTCCCGCATCACGACGCGATAGACGCCATCGACGCGCGGATCGATCTCGGCCTCCTGGGCCACGACGTTCTCGGGCCCGAACCAGCGGACGAGCAGCTCCGGATCAGTCCATGCCCTGTAGACCTCGGCAGGCGACGCATTGAGGCGCCGTTTCATCGTGAGGCTCGGTGTCACCTGTTGATGCATCGACCCGCTCCTCTCCTCAGCCTTCGCCCTTGCGCCGCGATTCCAGCAGCGCCTCCAGCGCATCGAGCCGCTCGGTCCAGAACCGCTGATAGTGCGCCAGCCAGCCCATCGCCTCCTCCATCGGCTCCGCATTCAGACGGCAGGACACCGTGCGCCCCGCCTTCGTCCGCGTGACCAGTCCGGCATCCGAGAGCACGTCGAGATGCTTCATGATCGCCGGCAGCGAGACCGGAAACGGCTTGGCCAGTTCGCTGACGGACAGTCCGTCCTCCCGCTCCAGCCGCGCCAGCAAGGCCCTCCGCGTCGGGTCCGCCAGCGCGGAAAATGTCCGATCGAGCTGCGTCTCTTGAAACTTAACCATTGAGTTAAGTTTAGGCCCAAGCTCCGGGGCCCGTCAAGCCCCTAGGCTTCAGGCGTATCGCGGGCGATGTAGGGAAAGGCGAAGTTTGCCGCAGTGCAAGAAGGCGACCGCAATCCACTGGTACGCGCCGGCATCTGTCAAATGTGCAACTCCTGTGAATCCACGCCGCGTTGGTGAAGTCGCTCCCGAAACTCTAATGATGTGAAGAGAGAGGCATAGTGTTGCCGCGATTGTCGGTCGAGTTCCGCAATCTGACATGCGACGCCGGCTTTGCCGGCGTCGCTCAGTTTCCCGCAGCAGGGTTCTGTCGACCAGAGCATTCAGCTCGACGTGTGCAAGCGCGCCAGTTCAGCTAAGAACCTGCCGGAAAACGAGTGGCTCTGTGCCGGTCGGCTAACTTAGCACAGCGGCTCCCCCCTCCCCGCAGGCCGTCCATCGGACTTCGCGGGCGGACGAGGCGATGGGCGCGCGAATTCCCAAACGCGGAGCTTCCGGAGTTGGCGGCGGGCTCAACTGATCGCCGCAACACACTCGGCGAACCTCTCGGCTGGGGTTTGATAGAGCAAGGTCTTTCTGGGCCGTTCGTTGAGCTGACGGGCGATGGCGCTGAGCTGGGCCTGGCTTTGCAGGGACAGGTCGGTTCCGTGGGGAAGATACTGGCGCAGGAGCCGGTTGGTGTTCTCGTTCGAGCCACGTTGCCAGGGTGACCTGGGATCGCAGAAGTAGACCTCGACGTTCGAAGCGAGGGCCAGCCGCTTGTGGTCGGCCAACTCCTTGCCTCGGTCCCAGGTCAGGGACTGATAGAGTTCGCCTTGATCAGGGCGGTGATGACGCTCCCGGTGTCTTTGTTGGCGACCTTGACCAGCATCACGTAGCGCGAATGCCGCTCGACCAGCGTGGCGACGTAGCTGTTCCGGGAGCCGCCGATCAGGTCGCCTTCCCAGTGACCAGGGACCGCACGATCCTCGACGGAGGCCGGCCTTTCGCTGATGGAGACGGCGTCCCTGATCTGGCCCAGGCCGTTCCGCTTCAGGCTGGCGTGCCGGGAGCGGCGGATCGTTCGCCGGGCCCTCAGGTGGTCCAGCAGTTCCTTCTTCAGCACCCCACGGGTCTGGATGAACAGGCTGCGGTAGATCGTCTCGTGCGACACTTGATTGTGTGGCTCCCGGGGGCAGGTGCGCTTGAGCCAGCCGGCGATCTGCTCGGGCGACCAGTTCCGCTGCAGCTTGCCGGATACTGTCCGGGCCAGACCGGGTCGGCAAGCCAGCTTGCACGGCTTGGGACGCAAGGCCCGGTCCCAGGCCGCCTGATCGGAGCGCGCCGCGCGGTAGCGATCCGGCCCGCCGTTGCGCTGAACCTCGCGACTGACCGTGGACGGTGATCGGCCCAATTGCCGAGCGATCACGCGCAGCGACCGGCGGGTGCTGAGCCCTCGGGAGATTTCCTCCCGCTCGCTGAGAGTGAGCGCCCGCGGCGCCCGCCGCCGGTCTGGAGGCCGAATGCCGCCCGTCGGCGAAAGCACCGAGAACACCGAAGAGGACTCCCGATCGAACCGCCGCCCAATCGAACTCATCGACTCGCCGGCCTTCCAGCGATCCCAGATCTCAGCCCGCTGGGCCGCCGAATAGTAGATCCGCCGCCGCTGCATCATCACCCACGCTCCATCTCCAAAGGAAAAGTAGCGTGTTGCGATTACCGATTGAGACCACCACCAATTCCGGAAGCTGGCCCTCCCTTAAGCGAGCCCAGACTCAACTGAAGCAGCCAGCACGCCGACAGCCCAGTGGCCTGGTCGCGGAAGCACTTTGCCTTAACTGCGGCACTTTCAACTTTAACACTCCTGCAGTCGCTCTGAAATTTTTCAATGGGTTACGAAGCGGCTTGAGGATTAATGCGGCAAACTTCGCCTTTCCCCACAGCGATGTAGGGAAACGCAAAGTTTGCCGCGGTTGAACAAGGCGGACCACAATTTTGTTGGTTCGCGACGGCACATCTCCAAAACGGCACATCCCGAGAGCCAAATCCGGGGGTATCGGCTGGGCTCCGTCCGATGAAAATCGCGGCATAGTGCTGCCGCGATTGTCGGCCTGATCTAGCTAGGCCAGCATCCTGGTGTCGCCGCAGACCGAGATTTCCTGGCCCGAGATCGTTTTTGCGAAGGGCGACGCCAGGAAGACGATCTGCTTGGCGATGTCGGCCGGATCGACGAACTGCTTGATCGAGACGCCGGCGAAGAGCCGCTGCGTCATCTCCTCATGCGAGACGTTGAAGCTGCGCGCCTTGTTGGCGATGACGCTCTGGATGCGCGGCCCCTCGACGAGGCCGGGGCAGATCGCATTGGCGCGTATGCCGAACTCGCCGAGCTCCGCCGACAGCGCCTTGGTGAAGCCGATGACGCCCCACTTCGCCGCAGCATAGGGCGAGCGCAGCGGAAAGCCATGCTTGCCGGCCTGGCTGGAGAGATTGACGATCGAGGCGTTGCTCGACTGCTTCAGGTGCTGGACCGCGAGCCTTGTGCAGTTGAACTGCCCGGTCAGATCGATGGCGACGCAGGTATCCCAATCGGCGGGATCGATCTCGTCGACGCGGCCGGTTGGGCCCGCGATGCCGGCATTGTTGACGAGGCAATCGAGCCCGCCGAGCGCCGCAAGCGTTTCCTCGAAAAGCTGGCCGACAGCAGCGCGATCGGAGACATCGCAGACCGACTGCGTCATCCCGGGGTCGCTCTTCGCCATCTCCGCGAGTGCCGCATGGTCGACATCGCAGATATGGACCTTCGCCCCCTCCGCCGCGAAGGCACGCGCCGTCGCGCGGCCGATGCCATTGGCGCCGGCCGTCACCAGCACGCGCAAGCCCTTGATCTGCAAATCCATCCTTGCGTCTCCCGTCCAGATTGATCTCAGGCGCTGAGCTGGCCCGTTTCCTCGATATGCGCGGCGGCGGCCGTGATGTCGTCTTCCAGCGCGGCGCGCGCAGCGGCGGCGTCCTGCCTTCGCAACGCCTCCAGCAGCCGCGTATGCGCCTGCATGGCGCTTCCACCCTTGAGGCGGCGGGGCTCGTCGCGCATGTCGATGTTGAGGATCGGCCCCGCCTTGAGCCAGAGCCGCTCGATCATCTCGATCAAGCTTGGCATCCCGGCCGCCTCGTAGAGCGCGAAATGCAGGTCGCGATTGGCCGAAACGGCGCCGGCGCTGTCGGGCGGATCGGCGCTCGCGGCCTTGCGGAAGGCGGCATCGAAGGCCTCGATCCGCGCGACATCGTCGGCCGTCGCCTTGCGCGCTGCTTCTTCGGCGGCAAAACCTTCGACGACGAGGCGCAGCCGCGTCAGCTCGCGGAATTGCGCGAGCGAGAGCACGGGAACGCGTACCGCCCTGCCCGGCAGCACTTCCAGCGCCCGGTCCGCCGCAAGCCGGTTGACCGCTTCCCGCACCGGCATCATCGAGACGCCCAGCGCCTCGGCGACACGGCGCAAAGAAAGCTTCTCGCCGGGGGCGAGCCGCCCCGCCACCAGCAGCGCACGCAATTCGCCGGTGACGCGTTCGCCAAGCGTCTCGCGCTGCAGCGCGCCGATCTCGTCGAGCGCGGAGCCGTCCTGCTCCGTCGAGGAAACAGTCCGCTCTGCGGCGACCGGCAAGGGCTGGACACGGGCGATCATGTCTGCCAACTTAACTGTGATCACAGATCACGACAAGCGGCATCAGACCGCTGATCAAAATCAGCCGGCGCCAAAACGGCGCGGCGCTCGTTCTGGGAGGAACGCCAATGTCAGACCTGTTGAAGACGACCCGCTTCTCGCGCCGGCAGGCGCTGGCCGGGCTCGGCGCCGGCGCGGCGACCGGGTTGATCGCCAGCCCGTCGATCATCCTGGCGCAGACGCCGGACGCGATCCGCTTCGGCCACCTGACCCCGCGCACCGGCTTTCTCGGCCCCCTCGGCGAATATGGGGTGATGGCCGTCGACCTCGCGGTCGAGGAGATCAACGCGGCCGGCGGGGTCAACGGCCGCAAGCTCGAGGCGCTGAAGGAGGACTCTGTCAATCCGCAGACCGCCTCGACCAAGGCCGAGCGCATGATCGAGCGCGACAAGGTCGCCTGCATCATCGGCGAGATCTCTTCAGCCTCGGCGCTGACGATCGCGCAGGTCGCCGGGCGCACCAAGACGCTCTTCGTGAATACGGGCGCCAATTCGGACGCGCTGCGCGGCGAAAGCTGCAACCGCTACATGTTCCATGTCGAGCACCAGAACTCGATGTATGTGAAGAGCTGCGGCCGATCGCTGATGGCGCAGGGGCTAGTGAAGGGCAAGAAGTGGTTCTCGCTGACCGCCGACTACGCCTTCGGCCATGACCTGCTCAGGGTCGCCAAGCGCTTCATGGAAAGCAATGGCGGCCAGTTCGCCGCCGACAAGCTGGTGCCGACCGACGCGACCGACTTCTCGGCGCTGCTGCTCGAAATCCGCGCCGCCAAGCCCGATCTCGTGATCTCGAACCTCGCCGGCAACCAGATCACCAACTTCCTGAAGCAGTATTCCGAGTTCGGCCTGACCTTCCCGGTCGCGGGCTTCGGCTTCGATACCGCGCTTGCCTGGGCCGCCGGCAAGGACAATTTCGGCGGGACCTGGCCCTCGGTCTGGCACCACCTCATCGACACGCCCTCGACAAAGGCGTTCGTCGCCGCCTTCACGAAGAAATACGGCAAGCCGCCGGAGAACCAGGCCTGGGGCGACTACATTGCCGTGAAGATCATGGCGCAGTCGATGAACGAGCTGAAGAGCACGGATACGCCCAAGATCCTTGAGCATTGGGAAAAGGGCGCGAAGTTCGACGTGATGAAGCCGCGCCAGGGCTATTTCCGCGCCTCCGACCACCAGCTCATCAGCGAGATGTACACGATCACCGCCCTGCCCGCCGCGCAGGTGAAGAACCAGTGGGACCTGTTCACCTCGTCGCCGCCCGTGCCGGGCCCTGACGAGAACATGGAGGTCATCGCCACCAGCGGCGACGAGGCCGTCTGCAAGATGAGCTGAGGCCGGTTCGCCTCATCAAACCCGCGCCGTCATACCGGACAAGCGGCGCAGCCGCGCCGATCCGGGATCCATCGTAGAGCGCAGTTCCCTACGATGGATTCCAGAGCTCCGCTTCGCTGCGTCCGGGATGACGGCGCGTTTCCCAGCATCACGTTCCGACCGAAAGCCAACCCTTGCTCACCCTCTTCATCCAGCAGGTGCTGAACGGGCTGCTCGACGGGGTCTATTACCTCCTGATCGCGCTCGGCCTGTCGCTGATCTTTTCGCTGGGCGGCATCGTCAACCTGGCGCACGGCGCCTTCTATGCGATCGGCGCCTATCTCACGATCGTGCTCGCGCCCCATATCGGCTTCGGCGGCGCGATGGTCGCCTCGCCAGTACTGGTCGCGCTGATCGGCATCATCGTCGAGCGCGGGCTCTTTCAGCGCTTCTACCGATCCGATCCCATTCTCTCGCTGCTCCTGACCTTCGGCCTCGCCATGGTCGCCGAGCAGTCGCTGCGGATGATCTTCGGCGCGCCGCCGCTCTCCTTCTCGATCCCGCCGGCCCTGCGCGGCCAGATCTTCATCGGCGACTTCATCTATTCGCGTTATCGGGCGATGCTGCTGCTGATCGCGGCCGGATGCGTGCTCGGCCTCTGGTTCCTGCTCCAGCGCACCGCCTTCGGCCGCGTCGTGCGGGCGGGCGTGCAGAACCCCGACATGGTCGGCGCCCTCGGTATCTCGCTCCAGCCCTATATGGTCGCGGTTGCCGGCATCGGCATCGGGCTGGCGGGACTCGCCGGCGTGCTGCTCGCGCCGATCTATTCGATCCATCCCGCCATGGGCCAGGAGATCATCACCCCGGCCTTCGTTGTCGTCGTCATCGGCGGGCTCGGCTCGTTCTGGGGCGTCGTCGTGGCCGCCCTGATGGTCGGCGTGGTCAAGGGCATCACGATCGGGCTCGGCTACACGCAATGGTCGACCGCCGTGATCTACCTGATGATGCTCCTCGTCCTGCTGTTCAGGCCGCGCGGCCTGTTCGGCGAACGCATCCAGCGCTTCGAGTGAGGACGCGATGACACCCGCCCAGCGCGATCACGCGCCCCTCCTCATCGCCGCCGCCGGCCTTATCGGGCTGCCCTTCCTGATGCATGGCGTCGGGCTCGGCACGACCTCGGCCACCGAGATCGTCGTCTTCGCCATCGCCTGCATGGCGCTGAACATCCTGGTCGGCACGACGGGACTTGTTTCCTTTGGCCAGGGCGCCTGGTTCGGGCTTGCCGCCTATGCAGCCGGCTTGATCCAGCGCCATTGGCTGCCCGGCCAGTTCGCCCTGCCGATCCTGCTCGGCGTCGTCTTCGTCGGGCTCATCGCCTTTGCCTTCGGCGCGCTGATCCTGCGACGCAAGGGCGTCTATTTCTCGCTGCTGACGCTGGCGCTCGCCGCCATGACCTATTCGGTCGCGTTCCGCTGGACGGCGGTGACCGGCGGCGAGGACGGACTCGGCGGCATCAGGCGCCCGCTCTTCCTCGGCATCGATTTCGAGCAGGCGTCGAACTTCTACATCCTCGTCGCCGTCATCGGCATGGCGGTGGTCTACGGGCTGTGGCGCTTCCATCGTTCGCCGGTCGGCACGGTGCTGGTCGCGATCCGCGAGAACGAGCAGCGGGCGCGTTTCCTCGGCTACGCCACCGATCGCTACAAGCTGATCGCCTTCACGCTCTCGGCAGCGCTGACGGGGCTCGCCGGCACGCTGCTGCTCTTCAACAACCGCATGACCTCAGCCGAACCGATCTCGGTCGCGTTCTCCGGCGAATTGCTGGCGATGGTCGTGATCGGCGGCATGCGTTCCTTCCTGGGGCCGGCGCTCGGCGCGCTCTTCTTCGTGATCTTCCGCGACTATCTCTCCAGCATCACGCCGAACTGGCTGTTCTGGTTCGGCCTGCTTTTCGTCGCCTTCATCGTGTTCTCCCCGACCGGCCTCGTCGGCGTCGGCGAGCGGATGCTGCGGCCCTTCCGCAAGCAGGTTGCGGGCGATGCGGCGATGTCCGAGCGCAAGGCCGGCAGCGTGACGCTGCCCGCCTTCATGAAACCCGACGATGCCGGAGACGGGCCGATCCTGACCGCGACCGGGCTCGCCAAGAGCTTCGGCGGCATCAAGGCTGTCGAGGGTGTCGATCTCACCATGGCCGACCGGCGGCTGCATGCGCTGATCGGCCCCAATGGTGCCGGCAAGACTACCGCCTTCAACCTGATCTCGGGGATGTTCGCGCCCGACCGGGGCGAGGTCCGCCTGCGCGACCGCCAGATCGGCGGGCTCTCGCCCGAAGCCGTTACCCGGGCGGGTATCGGGCGCGCCTTCCAGATCACCAACCTGTTCCCGACGCTCTCGGTCGAGGAGAATGTCCGTCTCGCCGTCCAGGCGCGTGCCAGCGAGCGCTTCGGATTCTGGCGGCCCGCCGGCTCGCTCGATGAGGTCAACACGCAGACGACGACGGTCATCGACACGATGGGCCTGCGCGGGATCGAAACGGCCGAAGCCGGCTCGCTGAGCTATGGCGGCCAGCGGCTGCTCGACATGTCTCTGGCGCTCGCGACGAAGCCGCGCGTGCTTCTGCTCGACGAGCCGCTCGCGGGGCTGGCGGCGGCCGAGCGCGAGCGCGTCGGCAATCTGATCAAGTCGATCTCGACCGACCTGCCCGTCCTGCTGGTCGAGCACGACATCGACCGCGTCTTCGCCATCGCCGACCATGTCACCGTGATGAACGAGGGCTCGGTTCTGGTCGACGGCACGGTCGAGGATGCGCGCTCGTCGCCGCGCGTGCAGGAGGTCTATATCGGCTCGGGCGCCCATGCGCTGGCGGAGAAGCCACGCCAGAGCGCCGCGCGCCACGGCGTGCTGCTCGGGCTCGACAAGGTCGATACCTTCTACGGCAAGAGCCACATCCTCCGGCAGGTCTCTCTCGACGTGCACGAGAACGAGATCGTCGCACTGCTCGGCCGCAACGGCGCGGGCAAATCGACCCTGCTCAAGACGATCACCGGCATCGCCCCGCCGGCAGCCGGCACGATCACGCTGGCAGGCCAGGACATGTTGGGAGGCAGAAATTTGGCCGGCCAGCCGCCTGCCACGATCGCCCGCGCCGGCATCGCCTATGTGCCGCAGGGGCGCGGCCTCTTCGCCGGTATGAGCGTCAAGGACAACATGGAACTCGGCCGGCTCAAGCGGATGACCGGCAACGGCTCGCGCTGGGAGGACGAGAAGATCTTCGCCTTCTTCCCACGCATCAAGCAGCGCTGGCATTCGCCGGCCGACTACCTCTCGGGCGGCGAACAGCAGATGGTGGCGGTGGCACGGGCGCTGTCGGGCGACACCCGCGTGCTGCTGCTGGACGAGCCCTTCGAGGGGCTGGCGCCGGCCGTGGTCGAGGAATTGTTCGAGGCCTTCGACAAGCTCAGGCAGGAGATCGCCATCGTCATCGTCGACCACCATCTCGACCTGGCACTGGCGCTGTCGGACCGCACCGTCGTGCTGGAACGCGGCAGCGTCGTCCATACCGGCCCCTCGCGCGCACTTAGCCAGGATCTGGCGCTCAGGCGGCAGGTGTTGTGGCTGTGACGTCGGTTCCATTCCACCGTCATTCCGGGGCTTCGCGCAGCGAAGAGCCCGGAACCCATAAGCGCTGCCGGCTCCGAATGAATCGCGGCCGTCGGCGCGCCTTGCCAACAACCACCTGCAGTTATGGGTTACAGGCTCACGCCTGCGGCGTGCCCCGGAATGACGCGGTGGTTTCCGTACTTCCGAATCGGGATCGCCTCGCATGACCAACATCGCTATCGTCGGCTCCGGGCTCATCGGCCGTGCCTGGGCCACCGTCTTCGCCAGCCATGGCTTCGCCATCGCGCTGTATGACGTCGCGCCGGGAGCGGCCGAAGCGGCGCGCGCCCATATCGGGACCAATCTCGAGGAACTCGCCGGGCACGGCCTCGTCGATGACCCCAAAGGCTCGCTCGCCCGCATCCGGGTCGCCTCCGACCTAGCGGACGTCCTGACGGGCGCCGACCTCGTCCAGGAAAACGGGCCGGAAACCGTGGAGGCCAAGCAGAAGTTGTTTGCGGAGATGGATACGCTGGCGCCGGCCTCGACCATCCTGGCGTCCTCGACCTCCTTCATCATGGCCTCCGTCTTCAGTGAGAGCCTGAAAGGCCGCGCCCGCTGCCTCGTCGCGCATCCGGTCAATCCGCCGCATCTGGTGCCGATCGTCGAGCTGGCGCCCGCGCCCTGGACCGACCCAGCCGTCGTCGAGCGGGCCAAGGCGATCTATGAGCAAGCCGGACAGGTCGCCATCATGCTGCGCAAGGAGAAGCCCGGCTTCGTGCTGAACCGCCTGCAAGCCGTGCTGCTGGCCGAGGCCTTCCGGCTCGTCGGCGAGGGCGTGGCCAGCGCCGAGGATGTCGACAAGACGATCCGCGACGGGCTTGGGCTGCGCTGGTCCTTCATGGGGCCGTTCGAGACGATCGAACTCAATGCGCCCGGCGGCATTCCCGACTACTGCGCCCGCTATGGCGCCTCGCTGACCCGCATGGTGGCCGACAGCGCCGGCGGGGATCCCTTCGGCCCGGAGACGGTCGCCACCGTGATGAGCGAGTGGCCGGGCACGCAATCGCCCGATCGCGTGAAGCGGCTGAGCGACTGGCGCGACACGCGCCTGGCGGCATTGCAGGCGCATAAGCGCGGTTCGCCACGCAAGCCCGACTGACGCCGCCCGATTTCCGTTCAAGACACAGCCTGAAGGGACACCACGCCATGGCGAAGAACCGCAAAGTCATCATCACCTGCGCGGTCACCGGCGCGATCCACACGCCCTCGATGTCGCCCTATCTGCCGGTGACGGCCGACGAGATCATCGACGCGGCGGTCGGCGCGGCCGAGGCCGGCGCGGCGCTGGTCCATGTCCATGCCCGCAACCCCAAGACCGGCCAGCCCGACCAGTCGCCCGAGGCCTTCGAGCCCTTCCTGAAGGTGATCAAGCAGCGCTCGAACTGCGTCATCAACATCACCACCGGCGGCGCGCCCACCATGAGCGTCGAGGAGCGGCTCGGCCCCTGCGCTCATTTCAAGCCGGAGGTCGCCTCGCTCAACATGGGCTCGATGAATTTCGGCCTCTATCCGATGCTGGCCCGGTTCAAGGACTTCAAGCACGACTGGGAGCGGCCCTATCTCGAAGGCTCGAAGGACCGGATCTTCAAGAACACCTTCCAGGACATCGAGAACATCCTGACCACCTGCGCCGAGAACAACACCCGCTTCGAGATCGAGTGCTACGACATCGGCCATCTCTACACGCTGGCCCATTTCGTCGATCGCGGGCTGGTGAAGCCGCCCTTCTTCGTCCAGTCGGTCTTCGGCATCCTCGGCGGCATCGGCCCGCATCCGGAAGACGTCATCCACATGAAGCGCACCGCCGACCGGCTCTTCGGCGACCAGTATCAGTGGTCGGTGCTGGGCGCGGGCCGGCACCAGCTCCCGATCGCCGCCATGGCGGTCTCGATGGGCGGCAATCTGCGCGTCGGGCTGGAGGATTCGCTCTGGCTCGGACCGGGGCAGTTCGCCAAGTCGAATGCCGACCAGGTCAAGGCCGCGCGGATGATCATCGAGGGTCTCGGCCTCGAGGTCGCGACGCCGGACGACGCCCGCGAGGTGCTGCAGCTCAAGGGCGCCGACAAGGTCGCGTTCTGATCATCTGACATATCAAGGCGGTCGGAATTGGCCGGAAATCGCGCCGCTATTCGTTCCATCGGATCACGGCGCGTCCGCTGGTGACGTCCCTCACCAGCTGGGAGACCAGATCGGCCTCCGCCTTTGGAACGGACACCGACAGCACTGCGCCGGTGTTCGTGAAGGCCTGATCAAGCACCTGCACCCCCGGCCGATCACCAAGCCGCGCCTGAACGCGCGCCAGGTCGCCGAATGCACAGGTTATCATCGCCGAGGCAGCCTCGATCAGCACCGTCTTCTCGGCGCCGCGCAAGCACAGGGCGGCCGTGCCGCCGTAAGCCCGGACCAGTCCGCCGCTGCCCAACAGGACGCCGCCAAACCAGCGCGTCACGACAACGGCGACGCCATCGAGCGCTTGCCCGTCGATTGCCGCTAGGATCGGCTTTCCCGCGGTGCCGCTCGGCTCGCCGTCATCGTTGAAGCGGTAGCTCGGTCCGCAACGCCATGCCCAGCAATTGTGATTGGCCGTCCGATCGGACTGCGCAGCAACAAAGTCCCTGGCGGCTGCTTCATCCACGACAGGAGCGGCGGTCGCAACGAAGCAGCTCTTCTTGATGTCCTGCCGGAACGAAAAGGACCCAAGGAGTGTAAAGCGGGTTTCCATGCGTCCATGTACCGGCTCAAGAGCAATCCGGGCCAGTGCCAATGACAGTTAAGACACGCCGGGGTTCGGGCAGTTCCTCTAACCTGAAGGCCGCGATCAGTCTGCGAATGCAGCGCCGACGCCGTGCCAGATTTGATCCTTTAGCGTGATGAGCGGAGGCGCGGGAATGGTCACGGGCGGCTCGACACGCCTGATGCCATCGGCCACCAAGGTGGCGATAGAGATCTCCCCATCGGTATAATAGGGATCGCCTTCGCCATTCCGGCCGAACAGGGTCGGGCCTGCTCCGGAAATCTGGAAGAAGTCCTGGACCATGCCGGCCTTGCCGAGGTCACGCATCAGCATGTCACGCTCGGCATCGATGTTGGGTGCAATGTGGTGCGTCACCTGACCGGTGTCATGGCTGAAGCCTACGCCCCGGTCGAAGGTAACCGAGCCGAGCCAGACTGGCCGCCCACCGTTCCCCTTCTCAAGGACCATCCAGAACCGCACGTGGTGTCGGCGGTCAGCGCTCGTGCCCTCGGGCTTTTCGAATGCGAGCTGTTCTTTTCTTCCATCGTAGTACAGCGAGCTGACAGGCGCGTCATGATAGGGCCGGTCGAGCATCACGCTGCCGACGATCTCGATGCTCGTCCGCAATGTAATCGGGTCGGCCGGATACCAGCCTGCCGCGTGCATGGCGCGCAGGGCGTCATCTTTGCTGCCGACGAACCCGACATTAAGCGCGTCGCCTGGAATACCGCTTGATGTACGTGTCACCATGGGCAAGGCGGCGAGGCCGGGTTCATGTTCATGGTGCCGCCACAGGAGGGGTAGTATCAGATAGGCCAGCAGCAGGTAGCCGAGCGCACCTGTCAGAACGATCCACCACCGACGCCTGATCGCGATCTGTCCCATTTCTGACGTCAACTCGATTGCAATCACCGCAATCTGCGCGGCCCACTGGCGAAACTCGCTGCCTGTGCAGGCTACTCCCCTGCAAAACGCGCCGTCTATTGTCTCTCGGTGCCCACCTTCGCTTCAGCGCCGCATAGCAGGCGACCTTTCAGAAATAGGCGCTGACCAGCGCAAGGCGATCGCAACGCTCTGGCAACAACTCTATCTGACGTCAGATAGAGGAGAGAAATCCATGAAAAGCTTATGGCGCTGCGGTATTCGAACTCCCCTGATCTGCCGTTAGTGGTAGCGCATGCCACTTTCAGGGGGCCGGACACTGCCGCTATTCCGGAACTCATTCGATGGCGCCCCGGCCCAAAGCCGGCGTCATCGTTTCTGATGTAGAGCGGCTGATGGTCACCCGCGCAGCAGTAGCTCGACAAGCGCCTGGGTGTTCTTGGCGTTGTATTTCCTGAGCAGGCGGGTCCGGTAGATGTCCACTGTGCGCGGACTGATATCCAGCGCCTTCGCCACCTCTTTTCCGGTCTTTCCATCGATGAGGAGGGTAGCGACATCTCGCTCCCGTGGAGTCAGGGTCGACCTCAACGACCCACCCGATTGCTGATTTCTGTCCAGTTCCGAAAAGACCCACAGCGTGTGCGCGTGCGCCAGTTCCGGCGTGTAGGTGAAGCCGCTGACCCGAACCCAAAACAAGTCGCCGTCGAGCCGGCGCATGACTCGATCATCCGTGTAGCTGCGCTCGTTGGCCAAGCGCTCGCCGACGCGAGCGCCCGTCTCTTCGTAATCAGACTGCGTGGGATAAAGCCGCTCAAACGTCTCACCGACCATCTCGGCGATTGCGCCGCGGAATATTCGGGCGAACTCGTGGTTGCAGGCCACGATGACCCGCCTCTTGCCGACGGCCAAGCCCACCGGCGCATTCTCGAAGGCCTCCCGATAATCCACGTCTATCGCAGCCAATTCCATGCGCTATTCCGGCTGAAATGCCGCCCGAACACTTAAGTGTTCAACACCTATAGCATTAAGTGTTTAGGTATCATAGCGTCCAGCGATAAGAGCCGAGGTCGCCATGCGGCGTCGAGCAGATGAAGGGTCGACGAGTTTCGTCGAAGCCCTCGGGGAACCGCGACATTGGACAGCCATGACACACGCCCAGTTGGAGATCGCTGATCTCTCCATCCATTTCGGAGGCATCCGTGCGCTTGATGGCGCCTCCTTCGCAATCCGGCCGGGCATCACGACCGGCCTGATCGGCCCCAACGGCGCCGGCAAGACAACCCTGTTCAATTGCATCTCGGGCCTGACGCCTGGAGCGACCGGGACCGTCAGATTCTGCGGGCGCGACATCTCCCGGGCAGCGCCTCAGGCGATTTCGCGGGCAGGCTTGGTCCGGTCGTTTCAGCTGGCGCGCGGGTGCGAGAACATGACCGTGTTCGAGCATCTCATGCTCTACGGCCCGCGCCAGCAGGGGGAAGGCCTCCTGAACGCTTTCCTGGGCAGCCTCGAAACGCGCAGGCAGGAGGAGGCGCTCCGGGAGGAGGCACTCGACATGGCGCGACGTCTCAAGCTCGCGCATGTCATCGACAATCTCGTGACGCGCCTGTCAGGCGGCCAGAAGAAGCTGCTGGAGATCGGCCGCGTTCTTCTCGCGAAGCCGAAGATGATCCTGCTCGACGAACCCATGGCGGGAGTGAATCCGACGCTCGTCCAGGACATCGCCGACCGTCTCGTCGAGATCCGAAAAAGCGGCATCTCGATTGTGTTGATCGAGCACGAAATGGAGCTGATCGAGCGGCTTTGCGACGAGGTCATCGTCATGGCGGGAGGACGCTTCCTGACCCGCGGCAGCTTCTCCGAAATCTCTGGGAACCGTGACGTTCAGGAGAGCTATCTGGGGATCCGGCGCCAATGACCGATCTTACTGTCCGAAGCATCCGCGGCGGCTACCCAAACGCCGAGGAAATCGTAAAGGGCATCGACCTGGATGTCCGGGCTGGCGATCTGACCGTCATCATCGGCCCCAACGGAGCCGGCAAGTCGACCTTCCTGAAACTTGTCGCCGGTCTGCTGAAACCGACGTCGGGCGAAATCAGCCTGCAAGGAAAAGCCCTCCAACCCGGGAACGCTCAAGCAGCTTGCAGGAGCGGCATGAGCTTCGTTCCCCAGGAGAGAAATGTCTTCGCAAGCCTGACGATCCGCGAAAACCTGGAGATGGGCGGGTACCTTCTTCGCAAGGGGTTGAAGGACCGCATCGACGAGCAGCTATCGCGCTTCCCGCTCCTGAAGACCAAGCTCCGCGACAAGGCCGGGAACCTTTCGGGCGGCCAACGTCAGGTGCTCGCCATGGGCGTCGCGCTCATGACCAGCCCGAGCGTCCTGCTCCTCGACGAGCCTACCGCCGGGCTTTCGCCAGCGGCCGCCGACGAAGTCTTCGAACTTGTCCGCAGCCTGGCGAAGTCGGGCATCGCGGTTCTGATGGTCGAGCAGAACGCTCTCCTCGCACTCGAATACGGAACCAAGGGCCTTGCCCTGGTCGCCGGGCGCAAGGCCCGCGAGGAAACCGCTTCGTCGCTGCTCGCCGACGACGAGGTGCGTCACCTGTTCCTTGGCCGCCGCGAACACGGCCAGGGCGCAAAGCAAAAAACGGAACAAGGGGATCGTCATGAGCAAGTTTGACCGTCGTGATTTCCTGGCCGGCGCCGCGGGCGCCGGCTCTCTCGCGGCCCTTTGGCCGAGGGCGTTGCTGGCCCAGGGCACGCAGCCGATCAGGATCGGTATCGTCATTCCCCTGACCGGGGCGACCAGTCAGTTCGGCGCGACGATGAGCGCCGCGGCGAAGATCGCTGTGAGCGATGTCAATGCAGCCGGAGGCGTAGCGGGCCGTCACATCGAGGTTCTGATCGAGGATGACCAGAGCAACCCGGAGGCCGCCGTTCGCGCGGCGCGCAAGCTGATCGACGTCGACAAGGTCGTCTCGATCGGCGGCTCATATGCTTCGGCCGTAACCTCGGCGATCGCGCCTCTGTGCTACGACAGCAAGACGGTGCTCTTCACGTCCTCGGGTGCCGACAGCATCACCAAGACGCCGCACAACGGCTACATCTTCCGCACCTCTCCCACCGTGACGCTGCAAGGCACCCGGGTGGGTCAGTATGCGCTGGAACTCGGCGCGAAAAAGATGTTCTTCCTCGGACCACAGACGCCCTTTGCGCAGTCCTACATCGACATCATCTCGAAGCTGTTCAAGGATGCGGGCGGATCCGGACAGGGCCTGATCTACGAGGACAAGCGAGCCAGCTACCGCACCGAGGTCGATCAGGCGCTGCGGACGAATCCCGATATCATCGTGCTGGGCGGCTACGTGCCCGATACCTCCGTCGTCCTCAAGGACCTCTACCGCGCCGGCTTCGGCGGCAAGAAGATCGGGTACTCCTTCGGGGTAAACCAGGTTCTGGCCGATGGCGTTCCTCACGAGGTGTCGGAAGGCACTGCCTCCCTCGTACCGTCGGCGTCCGAAGATTCAACCGCCTACAGGACGCTCATCGGCAAGATGGGACGGTCGGCCATCGATAGCTATTCGTGCCAGGTCTACGACCATGTCGTGCTGACGGCCCTGGCGCTTGCTCAGGCTGCCGTCACGTCGCCGAGCGGCACGGCTGTACGCGACGCCGTCAGGGCGATCTCGCAGGACGCGAAGGGCCAAAAGGTCAGCGACGTCGCGCAGGGGCTCAAGTTCATCGCCGACAAGAAGCCGATCAACTATGACGGCCCGAGCGGCCCCCTCGAGTTCGCGGCGAATGGCGACGTCGAAGGCGTCTTCTTCCGGTATGAGCAGGTTCAGAAGGGGAAGATGACCCTTCTGAAGGTTGCCTGAGCGAATTCGGGCGAGCGAGCCATGTTCACCGAATTCGCACAGTACGTGCTGAACGGCCTCGTGCTGGGAGCGCTCGTCGCGCTGCCGGCGCTCGGCCTGACGTTGATCTTCTCCGTGCAGGGGTTCGTCAACTTCAGCGTCGCCGCGCAGATGACCGTTGGCGCGTATGCCGCCTGGTTCGCGGGAGCCCATCTGGGTTGGTCGCCTGTCGTGATGCTGCTTTTCGCATTCGTCGTCCCGGGCATGCTGGGTATCGCGACCGATCGTCTCGCGCTCGCTCCCATTCGGCGCCAATCCGGGGCCCACACCGCCTTGATGCTGGCGGTCGTCTCGATCGCGCTCAACCTTGCGATCGAGAATGCGCTTCGCTTCCTCTTCGGGAGCGATCTGAACAGCTTCGATCTCCCGATCGAGCGCAACCTCCAGGTCTGGGGGTTGAGCGTCGGCCCTCAGCAGCTTCGCAATCTGGTCACCGCACTCGTCATCGCCGTCGCGCTCGCTGCATTCTTCTCGCTCACCCGATGGGGCAAGGCGATGCGGGCCGTCGCCGACAATACCGACCTCGCCAGGTTGAAGGGCATCGAGCCGCGCAATCTGTCGAACCTCGCGACGTTCATCGGCATGGGGCTCGCCGGCATCGGCGGCTCCCTGCTGGCGATCGATACGAGCGTCGACCCATCGACCGGCTCGCGGCTGATCCTGATCATCTTCGCGGCGAGCGTCCTCGGCGGATTGACCAGCCTCTACGGGGCCGTTCTGGGCGCCCTGATCATCGGCGTCGCGGGTGAGGTCGCGATGATCGCCATGCCGCCGGTTTATCAGTCCCTCACGGCCTTTCTTGCCATCCTCTTCATCCTTCTGGTGAAGCCGACCGGCCTCTTCGCCGGAACGGCAGGGGTTCGAAAATGACCTCCTATCTTCTGTTCATCGGGACCATCGCGGCGATCTATGCCCTGCTCTCACTCGGACTCGTCGTGAGCTGGGGCCAAGCAGGCATGGTCAACCTCGGGCTGGTCGGCTTCTTTGGCCTTGGCGCCTATTGCTCGACGCTGCTGACGAAGTTCGGGGCCCCGATCGGCCTTGGGTGGGTTGCGGGAGCTGCACTGGCGGCTGCGATCGGCGTTGGGTTCTGCCTGCTGACTCGAACGCTTCGGGGCGACTATCTCGCCATCGTGACGCTCGGCTTCGGTGAAGGCCTCCGTCTTGTCGAGCTCAACGAGCGTTGGCTCACGGGCGGCAGCGACGGCATCTCGGGTATCCGGGCGCCGTTCAAGGATGCCCTTGGCGAACTGTATCCCTGGTTCTATTTTGCCCTGGCTTGGATCCTTGTCGCGCTGGTCGTCTGGGTCCTATCCCGCGCCCTCAGCAGTCCCTTCGGCCGAGCCCTTCGCGCCGTTCGCGACGATGAGAAGGTCGCCGCCGTTGCAGGCAAGGACGTGCTGCGCCTGAAATGCCAGGCCTTCGGCATCGGCGCGGCTCTTTTCGGTCTGGCCGGGGGCCTCTACGCCCACTTCACAAGCTACATCTCGCCCGACAACTTCGCCGTCCAGCTCACCATCTATATCTTCCTCGCGGTGACGGCAGGCGGCTATAGCAGGTTGGTTGGCGCCGTTTTCGGCTCCCTCGCGGTCATGACGATCCTGGAGTCCTCGCGTTTTGCGGCCGAGTTCATCCCGGGGCTGAGCGCGGTGCAGATCGCGTCGCTCAGGGAGTTCGCCCTCGCGGTCGCGTTGATCGTGATCATGCAGCTACGGCCACAGGGCGTTTTCGGCCTCCGAAACGAGCGTGCGGGATCATTCGACGCCGATACTGCGACGTCCGCGGCGGTTGTGCCTGTCCCATCGAAGTGAGAGCGCCATCATGACAAGCACCTCCAACGCCGGCGCTCCGGGAGACGAATTCGCCGCCATGTTCGCAGCTGCAGGGCTGCCCGGTTTGGCCGCGGCGACCGAGAGGACACGGGGCCGTGAACCCCGTCGTTATCTCAAGCTGACGGGCGCCCGCATCATCGATGGAACCGGTGCTCCACCCTGGGGGCCGGCGGATCTGATCGTAGAGGACGGCCGGATCCTGGCCCTGGCCAAGACGGGCAAGGCGAAGCTGCCCGAGGCTGTTCGCCCCGACGATGTCCTGGAGATCGACTGCTCCGGAAAGTTCCTCACACCGGGTTTCATCGACTGCCACGCCCATATCGGCGCTCCGTTCCATGCCAGGAACGGACCGCAGCCGTCGGCCGACTACATCTATAAGCTCTGGCTCGGCCACGGGATCACCACCGTGCGCGAGACCGGCTGCTTCAACGGGCTGTCCTGGACGCTGCAGCAGAAGGCTGCCGCGGAGGAGCAGCGTATCGATGCCCCCCGGATCATGGCCTACGCGCCGTTCCCGGCGACGACCGACTACGTCAAGAGCCTGCATACACCGGAACAGGCGGCCGCCTGGGTCGGCGACGTGAAGGTGGCCGGTGCCGATGGCGTGAAGTTCTTCGGTGCGCCGCCGGCACTGATGAAGGCGGCGCTCGAAGAGTGCATCCGGCGCGATCTGCGAAGCTGCTGTCACCACTCCCAGCTCGCGGTCGGCCGGATGAACCCGCTCCAGACTGCAGGCTGGGGTCTCAGCAGCACCGAGCATTCCTACGGTATCCCTGAGACGCTGCTCGAAAACCAGACGCTGCAGGCCTTTCCGCCGGACTATGATTACGGCGACGAGTATCTGCGTTTCTCGGCGGCAGGCCAGACTTTCATGCAGGCGGCTCGCCCGGGCTCGCCGAAGTGGGAAACGGTCCTCGGCCGTTTTCTAGAGGCGCGCCACAGCTTCGTGCCGACTTTCAACGTCTACGACGCCAACCGCGACCTGATGCGCACGCGGCGGGCCGATTGGCACGAGCGTTTCACCGATCCGACGCTCTGGGCCTATTTCCAGCCTCAGCGCGGCGGGCACGGCGCCTATTGGTATCGCTGGTCGACGACGAACGAGATCGAGTGGCGGGAAACGTTCCGCCTCTGGATGCGCTTCGTCAACGACTACAAGAACCGCGGCGGCCGCATCGCCGTCGGCAGCGATTCCGGCTTCATGTTCCAGACCTATGGCTTCGGATATGTCCGGGAGCTGGAGCTTTTGCAGGAGGCCGGGTTCACCCCACTGGAAGTCCTGCGCTCCGCCACGGCCTGCGGCGCCGAGCTGCTGGGTATCGAGCAGGATACCGGCACGCTCGAAATCGGAAAGCGGGCCGATATCCTCATCCACCGAGCCAATCCGCTGAATGATTTCAAACTGCTCTACGGCACCGGCACGATGCGCCTGAACGACGCGACGAAGTCGGTCGATTGGGACCGGAGCCTTGAGACCGTGATCAAGGGGGGGCTGCTGTATGATCCAGCCGAGCTCCTTGCGGATGTCGAGGCGATGGTTTCGGCAGCCAGGCTGGGGGCGTGATGGATCGCCCTGTCCCAATGATGGACCGACCGGAGTTCATCGTGCTGACGGGCCCTTTGGGATCCGGCAAGACGACGCTGCTCTCGGATTATCTCTCCTTCGCCGACACCTCCGACACAGGCGTTCTCGTCAACGATGCGGGCGTGGTCAACATCGATGGGGCGGTCATCGGTGCCGACCATCGAAACCTTGCGCTCGCCACGCTCGACGGTGGCTGCGTCTGCTGTTCCCTCGGCAATGATTTGCAGGAAGGGATCGATGCCTTGCTGCTGGCGCGGGCGGAACGGCGCCTGGGACCTCCGCGGCGCATCATTCTGGAAACGAGCGGCCTCGCCGAACCCGCCCCGATCGTTCGCTCGCTGCGCGCGATCCGGCAGGTCGCTTTCAATGTCCGCATCGTCGCGACCTTCGACGCGTCGGCACCATTTGTCGGCGACAGCTTCCTTCCGCACTACGCATCGCAGCTCGCGGCCGCGCAGACGATCGTGATGAGCAAGCTCGATCGACTTTCCCCGCAGGAGTGGGCTTGCTGCGCTGCCGAAGCTCAAAGCTTCAATCCGTTGGCGGCGCAGGTCCTGACGGATCAGCCTCGCGAGCGGGCCCTTTCGGCATTCTCGACGCAAGGCGACCCATTCGTCCCCGGGGGAGCTCGCTTCTCGGCGATTGCAGCCTCGGCCTCGCGCATCACGGTAGCCTTCGCGGAATGGAATCCGAATGCATCCTGGAGCTCGATCTCCGAATGGATCGAGAACCTGACCGGTTTCTTCGGAAGCCGTCTCCTCCGCTTGAAGGGCCTCGTCAGGCCCGAAGGCCATCCGGATCCTGTGCTCATCAATGGCGTCGGCGATGCGTTCTCCCCTCCCCGCCGGATGCGGGTGAAGGACGATGTCGGCCTCGGGCTGATGCTGATCCTGCGCGACATCACAGCCGACGAGCTCTCCCAGCCCTTCTGTGGCGAGAACCTGCCGATGGTGAGGTCTCGATGATCGCGCACGACGATATACGGGTCATTTTTGACGCGTCGACGGGAGCGGCAGATGCAGCTGTTTCACCGGCCGCATTCGGCAAGAGCTGCGGATTGTTGCTGTGGGTTTTCCCGCAATTGCGGCGCGAGGCGCGGCACAATGAGGGCGCGCGGGAGATGCCGACCGGGCCGCTGGCACCTCATCGATCGCCATGCCGTTGCCCATAGGCGCCGACCATCGTTTCGCTCCCTCGAAGACAGGACAAGACCGATGAAACTGACGGACTTCAAAGCTCTTACTTTCGACTGCTACGGAACGCTGATCGATTGGGAAACGGGCATGTTCGAGGGGCTCAAGCCGCTCACCGGCCGGCTCGCGACTCCGCTCACACGCGATCAGGTGCTGGAAGCGCACGCTCGCCACGAGTCGTCGCAGCAGTTGCAGACGCCGGCGAAGAATTATCGCGACCTCCTGCCGATCGTTTACAAGCGACTGGCCGAGGAGTGGGGCCTCGCCGTGACATGGGACGAGTGCGTTGCGTATGGGCAGTCGGTCAAGAATTGGCCGGCATTCACCGACTCCGCGGGAGCCCTCCAGTACCTCAAGCGCCACTACAAGCTCGTGATCCTGTCGAACGTGGACGATGAGAGCTTCGCCGCGAGCAACGAGAAGCTCCAGGTCGAATTCGATGCGATCTACACGGCTGAGGATATCGGCTCCTACAAGCCGTCCGATCGCAACTTCGAGTACATGCTCAAGAAGCTGGAGACACTCGGTATCCAGAAGCACGAGATCCTGCACACCGCCGAGAGCATGTTCCACGACCACGGACCGGCAAACAGGCATGGCCTGGCGTCCTGTTGGATCTACCGCCGCTACGACCAGGACGGGTTCGGCGCGACGATGCATCCCGGCGACATGCCGAAATACGATTTCCGCTTCAACAGCATGGCCGATCTCGCGAAGGCGCATCAGGAAGCGCTTCGCGGCTGAACATGAGGGAATAGCGCGGCAATGGCGGGCGCACCGAGACTTGATCGCATCGACATCAATATTCTCGCGCAGCTCCAGCAGAACGCCAGGTTGACGAATGTCGACCTGGCGGACGCGGTGGGGCTGTCCCCAAGCCCCTGCCTTGCCCGGCTGCGACGGCTGGAGGAAGCCGGCTACGTCGTGAGTTACAATGCCCGCCTCCAACTGGCGAAGCTTATCGACCACATTACCGTCTTCACCGAAGTGACGCTCAACGATCACCGCCGCGAGGACTTCATCAAATTCGAGGTCGAGATCAAGCGGTACGAGGCACTCCAAGAGTGTCACCTGGTGAGCGGTGGGTACGACTATCTTCTGAAGTTCGTGATCAAGAACGTCGCGAGATACCAGGAGCTCATGGAGGGCATACTGGAGCGCAATATCGGCATGGAGAAGTACTTCAGCTACATCGTGATCAAGACGATCGTCGATAAGGGTCACGTGCCGGTGAAGTACATTCTTGGCTGACAGGCACGCTGCTCCGCCATCGATCAATTCCGTCATGCGGTCTCGAAGATCGCGGACGGCCCGGGACGCACGCCTCCCGACAACCGGTGTTGCCTGGCAGATCCTGGCCCGGCTCCAAAAACAACCTCAGGAAGATTTCTGACACCATGGACACCATCGCTCGGGTGCTCCCCAAGCTGCCGCAGGACATCGTTACTTGCGACCAGGACATCGTTGCCGCCTACACGACCGATTTCCGGCGGCTTTATTCGGGCAGTGCCCGAGCATTGCTGAGGCCCCGGGACACCGCTGAAGTCCAGGCGATCGTCCGCGCCTGTGCTGAAGCGCATGTTCCACTCGTCCCCCAAGGCGGCAACACGAGCTACTGCACCGCGGCCACTCCAAGTCGCAGCGGGGACGAACTCATCGTCAGCCTCGAACGCATGAACCGTGTGCGCGATCTCGACCCGGGCAACCTTTCGGTGACGGCGGATGCAGGGATCGTCCTCAGCGAGCTTCAGCGGGCGGCCGACGATGCGGGTTTGTTGCTGCCGCTCTCGCTCGGCTCACAGCAGTCCTGCCGGATCGGCGGCAACTTGTCGACGAACGCGGGCGGCGTTTCGGTCCTTCGCTACGGCATGGCCCGGGACTTGGTTCTCGGGCTTGAAGTGGTGCTCCCCGATGGCGCGCTCTACAGCGAGCTCAGCCCGCTGCGAAAGAACAACTCGGGTTACGACGTGAAGCAGCTCTTCATCGGCGCGGAGGGCACGCTCGGCATCATCACGGGCGCTTCGCTTAAACTGACCAGAAAGCCTCAGCAGACGATAACCGCGTTCCTTGCGATCAGGCATATCGAGGATCTGAGCGGGATTCTCGATGCCGCCCAGCGCGAAACAGGCGAAGCGATCACCTCCTTCGAATATATCTCGGAGACGTCGTTGCAGCTTCTGCTGGCGTCCCGGCCGGACTTTCGTCGACCCCTCGCCGAACCGGCCGATCACTACGTCCTCATGGAGGCTTCAACCTCGTCGTCGGCGCTCAACCTCGAGGAGGCGAGCACCCAACTGCTCGCGGCATTGATGGAAAGCGGCCTCGTCACTGACGGAACCATCGCCACGAGCGGACAACAGGCCGCGGACTTCTGGCGATTGCGGGAGAATATCCCGGAAGCCGAAGTCCATCACGGAGGCTCGGTCAAACACGACGTCGCCGTTCGTACGTCCCGTCTTGCGGCATTCGTTCAAGCGGCTTCAAAAATCGCGAACGAGGACCGCCCCGGGGCGATCCTATCCGTCTACGGCCATGTTGGTGACGGTAACGTCCATTTCAACGTCGTCGCTCCGAGGGGAGTTTCCGCGCCCGAATTCAAGGCTCGGTTCGAGGAGGAGGTCTCGCCGAAGATCTACGAGCTCGCCTTCGACATGGGCGGGACCTTCAGCGCTGAATATGGAATCGGACGAGTGAAGCTCGATCTGCTCGCCCGGCTCGGCGCCGCGTCGAAGGTCGACATTATGCGCCTCGTCAAGCAGGCTTTGGATCCGAAGGGTCTGATGAATCCAGGAAAAGTGATACCGAGCTTCAACTGAGGCCCCACCGCACTTGATCACCGGAAGGCCGCGCTCGCGCGCATGCTCCATGACTTGGTGAAACGAGGCGAGTTCTCGTCAGGCGAAATCTTCCAGCTTGCCGACGACCGGGGCTGCGGCGTCGGGATCGACCACGCAGACACGCCCCGGCGAAACGTTCTCGGCGGTCATGCCGAGGCCAACGAGGTCGGCCGGGATGGCGGCGTCCAGCGCAAAGCTCGCGGCGAGGCGCGCGGCAGCCGCGCCTGCCATCACGCCATTGCCGCCTTGCCCGGCCAGCCAAATGAAACTGGGCTGCTCCGGGTCTCGTCCGATGACGGGTTCATGATCCGGTGCGAATGTGCGCAGCCCGCCCCATTTGTGGCTGACCGTCCTGACCTCCATCGTCGTGCAGCGGTGGATTCGATCGATCGCAACGGCGACTTCCAATTCGTCGGCCTGTGCGTCGCAGGGAGCAGAAGGAGCCATATCGACGGGCGACACCATGATCCGGCCCGCTTCAGGCTTGAAATAGAACGTCTCGGCGACGTCGAAGGTCATCGGCCAGCCTTGGATCGCGCTTCCAGCCGGCGGATCGAACACGACGGCGGTTCTGCGGAAGGGCACGACATTCCGGAACGAGAGACCAGCGAGTTCGGCAATCTCCTGAACCCACCCGCCGGCGGCATTGACCACCACCGGAGCCTCGAAGTTGCCCCGAGGGCTGGAGGCCTGCCATGTCCCTTGCGAGTGCTGGAGGGACTGAACCCGGGCGTCGGGGATGAATGTCCCGCCGTTCTTTCGGAGCGCTCTCAGGTAGCCCGTGAGGAGAGCGTTCGTATCGATGTCCTTGCAGTCCGGCTCGTAAAGCGCCGATACGAATTCGCTGTCTCGGACGACAGGGCAGAACCTGAGGGCCTCCCGGGCCGTGGTCATTTCGATCGCCGCGCCACGGCGGAGCATTTCCTCCGCCTGATCCAGAAGCCGAGCCTGCTCCCCGTCCCGCGCGAGGAAGAGCGCGCCGCGGGGCGTGACGAGCGGTACGTCGGCGAAGCCATCAGGAGGCGTCTCCAGAAAGGCCCGCGACGCCGTCACGAGCCTGCTCCATAGGGCCGGGCCGTAGTTCTCGGACATCACGGCCGCCGACCGGCCCGTCGAGTGGTAGCCGGCGGAAGCTTCCATCTCCAGCACGACAACTTTACCGTGGAGGCTCAGCTCGTAGCCGACCGAAGCACCGGCGATGCCTCCGCCAATGACGATGAAATCCGCAGTTTCCATGGTTTCGCTCCGAATGCTCTCAGACCCACCCTCGCCCGGACAAGCGGATCAGAAGACCTGCTCGCCAAGCCCGACCTCATGGGTCGGCGACAGCAGTTTCACGTCGCCGGCAGCGTCCCGCGCGCCAAGGATCAGGATTTCCGACTGGAAGCCTGCGATGTTCCGGGGCGGCATATTGACGACGCAGGACACCAGACAGCCCATGAGCTCCTCGGCGGCATAACTGGTGATCTGGGCGCTCGACCACTTTCTGCCGATATCCGCGAAATCGACCTCGACCTCGTAGGAAGGGCTTCGGGCGCGTTCGAACGGTAGAACCTGCACGATGCGGCCGATCCGAATGTCGATCTTCGAAAAATCTTCGTAGACGATCTGATCCTTGGTCATTTTCCAGCCTCGCGTATTCGCCTTACAGAGTGCATGGCTTGCGCGGCGGGATCGGCAAGAAGCGAAGGCCTATTCGCGTTTTGCGATCATTGTCGGCGCCCCTTTCAGCAGATCGTGCCGCGGGTCAGCGAAGCGATGTTGCGGGCGTCGGCCGTCTTCTCGTCGATCAAACAGATTCCCGCGATCCGGAAGCGCCTCGGCGAGGAACCGCAAAAATAGCCACCCTTGAATATGTCGAGGAGCTCAGCACTAACGCGCCCTCCATTCGAACGACGCGCTGGCCCCGACCTTGCGCTCTTGTTGCCTACTGTGCCTGTGCCGAACCGTTTTTGGACATTTGTGTACTGTGCGGGGCCACCATGCCGGTCAAACAAGATCAAGATCGTTCCAAATCGAACTACGATGAGTGCGGCGTCCATCTTCTGAGTGCCTTTTTCTGCTTAACCGGGCGCACAATTGAAGACGAACGTCTGCGCAGGGTCATTGAATTCGCTTTAGTCAATTTGACACAACTGCAAGTCCCGGCTGCTCCCTCAAACGTCGTAGAATTCTGTCGCCGAGATATCCGCGCAGATCATTGAGCACCGTGGTTGCCTGCGCGCGGGGTGTAGCTGAGGACGATCTGACGCTGCGGGCGATCGAGCGATATCGACGATCCCCTGTTGCGTGAGCGTTTGCGCCGGCGGAACTCGCCTGCGGCTTACCCCGTTGTGGCAGCGCTACCGCTGCTTGTTACCAGGCGACGGCAGCGATGGTTCTCTGCCAAGATGATCATCGAAGGCAGCCGGCATCCACCGACACGTGTCGGCTCCCTTCTTCTACCGCCGATCAGGAGGCGAGCCGCGGATGTACCGGCAGCGCCCGATCGGCCGGTAGACCAGGACATTGCAACGGCCGTTCGCCGGGCGCGATGACGGTCACAGGCCCGGCATTCCGAATGGAGGGCCGGGCCTTATGCTTATGATCGGAATGCCTGACTTGGGTTGCGAGTAGAGCTACCAGCTGCCCGGCGGGCGCTATGGCGCACCAATGTCACCAGTTGCGCAGCGTTGGGCGTCAAGTTCCAGATGGGCGACCAGTTCCCGATAATCCGCGACCACGGCGATGCTCATCGGCCGATCGGATTTCGCCCAATACTCGAGCGCCATCCATGCCAGTTCATAGGCCTCGCAAACGTCCAGGAATGACTGGCTAGCGGCGACTTCAAAACGAACCCGCCAGCCAGGCAGACGCAGTTTCAGTCGCGCGCGGCCGCGCTCTTGGATCCGAGTCATCGAGCGGATCTCGGGCAGTGAGGATGAAAGCTTGTAGTTCGTGCGCGCCTGTCGCTCTATTGGCCATGAGGACATCTGCGGCGCCCCCTGCCCCGAACCGCCATAGCCGGCCTAACCGTCTTCACCGGGCGCGGGGTGCAAATGGTCGGCAACGATATCGGAGCAAGTTGCCCGCGGCGGAGTTCATGGAGCGGATGATCAGGTTTTCCAACGGAGCTCGTTAGAGCTGAGGGGTTCTGCGCATGAAGACGCTTTTTGTAACCGCGTTCTGTGCTTTGCTTGCCGGATGCGCAAGTTATGGCGCGCCTAACGAAGCGAGTACGGTAGTCGTCACGCGCGACAGCATGCGCACCTATCGCCCTCTACCTCTCGAAGAGCGCCGCGTTTCCATGTGCACGATGAGAGGGAGAGGAGTTTATTGCCGCTGACGACGGGGACCTCAACTGCAGGCTTCGCGGGCATGGCTCGCATAAGCGCTGGTTCGCATCGTCGTTCAATCCTGGCAACGGGCTCAGTCCTCGACGAGGTTCATCCAAACCGGCGCGTGGTCGCTCGCCTTCTCCCAGCCCCGCACATGACGATCGACATCCGCCGCCTCGAGGCGCTCAGCCAGTTCGGGGCTAAGCAGCAGATGGTCGAGCCGCAGGCCGGCGTTCCGGCCCCACGCGTTTCGGAAATAGTCCCAGAACGTATAGATGCGCTCGCCGGGGTGCATCTTGCGCAGGGCGTCGGTCCACCCCTGTGCGACGAGATCGTGGAATGCCTGCCGTACCTCTGGCCGGAATAGCGCATCGTCGAGCCAGCGCTCCGGCTTGTAGACGTCGAGCTCTGTCGGCATCACGTTAAAGTCGCCGACCAATGCGACGGGGATCTTATGCGCCAGCAACTCGGCCGCGTAGACCGTCAGACGTTCGAACCAGAGCAACTTGTAGTCGAACTTCGGCCCCGGCGCCGGATTGCCGTTCGGCAGATACAGGCAGCCGATCAAGACCCCCTTCACAGCAGCTTCAATATATCGGCTCTGCGTATCCTCCTCGTCGCCAGGCAGGCCCCGGCGCGTTTCGATAGGATCTGCCCCACGGGCAAGGATCGCGACGCCGTTCCAGCTCTTCTGGCCATGCCAGATTGCGCCATATCCGGCATCGCGGATCGCAGCTTCGGGAAACTTGCCTTGCGGGGCCTTGAGTTCCTGAAGGCAGACAACATCGGGTTCTGCGTCGGCCAGCCAGCGCAGCAGCACGGAGAGCCGGCCATTGATCCCGTTGACGTTAAAGGTGGCGATTTTCATCGGCGCGCCGGTTCCGACTCTGGCCGTTCGACTGCATAAGGCGCGGGCCTTTCGGTTGATCGTGCCTACCGCCGTGCTGGGTGCGATCTATCCGGGTTGACCGACTTGTCGGACATCCGTTCCCCGCTCTTTCAGGCGCCGTTCCGGTCGGATGCACCTCAAGCTGCCCTCCCCTCGGGATTGGCAATTCGTGTCAGGCTCTCAAGCTGGGGGCCGTTGATCGCAATATCGCCGGTTGCAGCGTGGATATGCACATCCGGCAAAGGCTCATCGCGGTTTTCATCCGCAAGGGACCGCAGACACTCCCGCAGTGACGCGAAGTGCCGGGCAGGTGTCTCCGACACCCAGAACTGGGCCGTACACTCCGTATTGCCGTGCTCGCGAAGAACGTCGAACGCTGTATCCGTCGTCATTCTCGGTCTCCGTCAGATTGCGCTGTGAAGCAGTGCGCTTCAATGCAAACCAAAGCGCCGATCGGCTGTTCCCTCTCCGGCCGGCTCATCTATCTCCGCGCCATCGCGGACCACTTTGGATTCTATCAAGGGACACTGGTCTGGTGCCCTTCTAGTCGACTGGCGATGCTCTTATGCTAGCGACTCGCGAGACTTGCCGCGTGCGGGCCCCGCCCGCCTGCCGCTGGAGCAACGGGAAACACTTGGACTATGCAATCGCGAGCGAGTCATGCGCTGATCGGATTGTTCACGCTCGCGTTCGTGGCTGCGCTGTTGGGAGGCGCCTATTGGTTCAGCAGCGGTGGCAACGAGACCGTCAACGTTCGTCTGATCTTCAACGGCAAGGTTTCCGGTTTGGGGCGGGGATCGAGCGTGCTCTTCAATGGGCTGCGAGTTGGCGAGGTGACACAGATCGAAATTCAGCCGGATAATCCGCGCCAGATCTCTGCCGTGATCAAAGTCAATCGATCGGCGCCGTTGCGGGTCGATACAAGCGCCCGTCTCGAAGGGCAGGGGCTGGCCGGGGTCGTCGCCGTTCAGCTCCGCGGCGGCGATCCGCACTCCGCTGCATTGACCGTACAGGCAGGCCAAGCCCTGCCCATCATCATAGCCGAACCTTCCGACGACATCTTTGAGAAGGTGAACTCGATTGCGAAGAGCGTCGACGGGGCGATTGGCGGCATCGAGAGCGCTATCGAGGCAAATGCCGGACCGGTCGGCGACACGATCAAAAACGTGGAACAGTTCTCGGCTGCACTGGGCGACAATTCGGAGAGCGTCGACAAGTTGATGAAAAACATCGGCGCTGTCGCGGAGTTCATCGCTCCGCTTCCAGATAAGCTCGGGGCTTTCAGCGAAGGCGTAACAGAGACTATGCGATCGGTTGACCGAGATAATATCGTCTCGGTTATCGAAAGGTCCGAGAAATTTACCGCAACCCTGGAGGGTGCCGCTACCGATGTGAGCAAGACGCTCAAGAACGTCGCATCCGTGAGCGAGAAGCTCAACAGGGCAGCCGACCAAGTGGACGGCGTATTGAAAGGCGCGCAGTCCTTTCTCAACACCGCCGCTGGCCAGAACGGGCGGAGCGCCTTCGACGACGTCGCCGATGCCGCGAAATCCATCCGTGCGCTCGCGGATAGCCTCGATAAGCGCAGCGCAGAGATTACCGCCGAAATTGCCCGCTTCGCCGGCGGCGCGCTGCAGAGTATCGAAAATTTGACGACAGACGGCGGGCGCAGACTTAAGGGCTTTAGCCGCACCTTGCGCGAAGTAGATCGGAATCCGCAGGGCCTAATTTTTGGCAGTAAGCCCCAGATTCCTCAATACAACGGCCCGCGCTGATGCAGGGGATCTCCGCCATAACTCAAAGGAAGCCGGCGCTCCGCCCGAAGGCAGACTTCCAGAGTTCCCGTGTCCGCATGACCGAAAATCGATTCAGCTCAACTGGGGATCAATGCCCGGTGCCGGCCTGGCATCTTTCATTTGAAGAATCGAGCGCTTCTGCTCGCTTGGCATTTCGTCGAGACGCTGGAGATCCGTCGTGCAAGTGGGGACGGAGGACTGATCGCTCGGTTCAGATCGGCGCGAGCCCCCGGTAGCGCCGGAAAACGCTCTGTGTGCCGGCCGAGAAGATGACGACCTCGTAGGTATCGGGCGCCTGTCCGCGCACTTCCATACCGGGCGAGCCGACGGGCATGCCCGCGACGGCGAGGCCAGTCGCCCTGGGGCGCTCGACCAGCAGGCGCTTGATCGCCTCGGCCGGCACGTGGCCCTCCACGACATAGCCGCCGATCTCCGCGGTATGGCATGAGGCGAGAGCGTCGGGCACGCCGAGCTTCGTCTTGAGCGGTGCGACGTCCGCGATCTCGATCACCTCGACCGGGAAGCCGGCGGCCTTTACATGCGCAACCCAATTGCCGCAGCAGCCGCAATTGGGATCGCGTGTGACGATCATCTTCGGCAAGGCCTCGGCACCGATGGCGGGACGCCACAGCAAGAAGCCGGCGGCCGCCTGTGCCAGGCCAAGGGTCAACGCGCGACGGGAGAGCGCAACTTCCTTCATCACCATGATCTTTCTTGTTCTGTCATCATTTCTGCCTTGTTGACGAGCCGGCCGCTTGGGCCGGCTCGCTTGAGGTCAACCGATCCGTTCAGGGCCGGGCGTATAGCCCGCCGCGGAGACGGCGGCCTTGATCGCGGCGTAGTCGCTCGAGCCCAGCACGCTCACGCGCTTGGAGCCGGGGTCGGCGGTCACGCTCGTTCCCAGCAGCCTGGTCTCGATGGCGCCCTTGATCGTGCCGGCGCAGTGGCCGCAGGTCATGTCCTCGACCTGGAAGGTCACGGCGTCGCCGGACGGCGCGATCGTCTCGGCTGCGGGTTTCGCATGCTGTTGGCAGCAGGACATCTCTGCATCATCCTTTCGTTATGGCGATGGCAGGAGCTTGCTCCTTCCCATCGTAGGAAGGTCAAGCAGCTTCTGCTAGCGATCGCGGTCGTTGATCGTGGGGCTCGGACTGCATCGACCTCCCCTGCAGACGATGACGATGGTCTTGTGCGAGGTGCCGAGGCAGTTGGCCCGATAGGCCACGAGATCGCGCTGCTGCATGGCGATTTCGATCCGCGGCTCGATGCAGCCGTTTTCGAGCAGGAGCCTTTGCAGATCACCATCGGAGGCCAGAGCCGCAGAGCCGATTGCAAGCGCACCCAGGATGATCGGAACGACGCGAGAAGGGCGGGCGTATCGAGACCGCCCGCCTGGCTCGTGCCCCGTCACTTCGCTTTCTGGAGCTTGGTCACGGTGATCTGGCCGTTGACGCGGTCGGCGTCGAACTTGATCCTGGTTCCGGCCTTCAGCCCTTTCAGCATGCCCGGATCGCCGGCGCGGAACACCATGGTCATGGCGTCCATGTCGAGATTCTTGATCGGGCCGTGATTGATGGTGAGCTTGCCCTGGGCCTCGTCGATTTTGGTGACGGTGCCGCTGACCGACTGTGCGGCGGCCGGTAGCGCGGTAACCAGGAAAGTCAGGATGGCGGCGGTCTTCAGCATGGGGACTTTCCTTTGTCTGAGCTCGTTCACTTGACGATGATCTTGCCGGTCATGCCGGCTTCGCGATGGCCGGGAATCAGGCAGGAGAAGTCGAACTCGCCCGCTTTGGTGAAGGCCCAGACGATCTCCCCGGTCTTTTTCGGCGCGAGCCGCTTGGCGTTCGGGTCGTCATGCTCCCTGTCGGGATTCTTCTGCATCTCGACGGCGTGCTTGAGGTTCTCCTCCAGCGTCGCCAGGACCAGTTCGTGATCGAGTTCGCCATTGTTGCGGAGTTGGAAGCGGACCTGCTCGCCACGCCGGACCTCGACCCGGTCGGGAATGAAGGCCATCTTGCCGTCCCTCTCGCTCATCACGACCTGCACGGTGCGGGCGGGCTTCTTGGGGTCGCCGGGCTTGCCATAGGCCGTCTCGTCGCCATGGCTGTGGCCGCCCGCGCCGGGGCCGGCCAAGGCTGCGCCGGCCGACATCAAGACGGCGATCACAGCCAGTTTGAACGTTGCTGTCTTCATGGAGCGCTCCAGGAGTGAGTGTGCTTCGCTGCTGCTTCAGTGGATGGAATGCGGGTTCTTGGCGGCACGCGGCTTGCCGTTGGGTCCGAGGCTCGGCTTGCGGGGGTCCTTGGCCCGCCATTCGGCAGGCTGGACGCCGCTGTCGGGCGGGCTCGCGCGCTGCGCTTCGCCGAGCTTCGCACCCTTGAGCTCGTAGGCGACGGTTCCCTCCGGGTGCCTGAACCAGCCGGGGTCCTTGTAGTCGTTCTTCGCCAGCCCCTCGCGGACCTTCACCACCGAGAACATGCCGCCCATCTCGACCGGGCCGAATTGCGCGAAGCCACTCATCATCGGCAGCGTGTTTTCGGGAAGGGGCATCTCCATCGCGCCCATTTCGCCCATGCCGTTCGAGCCCATCGGCATGTAGCCGGGCGCGATCTTGGCGATGCGCTTCGCCAGATCCTTCTTGTTCACGCCGATATAATTCTTCACCGAATGCCCCATGGCATTCATCGTGTGGTGCGATTTGTGGCAGTGGATCGCCCAGTCGCCCGGCTCGTCGGCGACGAAGTCGAAGGCGCGCATCTGGCCGACTGCGACGTCGATCGAGACCTCGTCCCAGGCCGCGGCCGGGTCGACCCAGCCGCCATCGGTGCAGGAGACCTTGAACTCGTAGCCATGCATATGGATCGGATGGTTCGTCATGGTCAGGTTGCCGAAGCGGATGCGGACCTTGTCGTTCTTGCCGACGACGAACGGATCGAGGCCCGGGAACACGCGGCTGTTCCAGCACCACATGTTGAACTCGGTCATCTCCGCGACGCGCGGCACATAGGAACCGGGCTCGATATCGAAGGCGTTGAGCAGGAAGACGAAGTCGCGATCGACTCGGCGGAAGGCCGGGTCCTTGGGATGGACGACGAAGAAGCCCATCATGCCCATCGCCATCTGCACCATCTCGTCCGAGTGCGGGTGGTACATGAAGGTGCCCGAGCGCCTGAGCAGGAACTCGTAGACGAAGGTCTTGCCGGGCGGGATATGCGGCTGGGTCAGCCCGCCGACGCCGTCCATGCCATTGGGCAGGCGCTGTCCGTGCCAGTGGACGGCCGTGTTCTCCGGCAGCTTGTTAGTGACGTAGATGCGGACGTTGTCGCCCTCGACCGCCTCGATGGTCGGCCCCGGCGACTGGCCGTTATAGCCCCAGAGATAGGCTTTCATGCCGGGAGCGAGCTCTCGCACCACAGGTTCGGCGACGAGATGGAATTCCTTCCAGTCGCCGTTCATCCGCCAGGGCAGCGACCAGCCGTTCAGGGTCGCGACCGGCTGATAGTCCGGCCCTGTGGTCGGCACCAGCGGCGCCTGCGTCGCCGCCTCCGCCATGGTCGGCGCCTCCGGCACGGCGGCGAAGGCGGTGCGCCCGGATACGGCGGCCGCGCCGGCCAGCACGAGCCCGGATGAACCGATGAAGCCTCTGCGGGATAGGGATGTCATGTCGGGAAGCTCCTTCAGTGCCCGCCGCCGGCGTCGCCGCCGCCAGCCGCCGCGACAGTGGCCGAGCCACCGCCTCCGCTACCCCCGCCGATCAGGGCGTGCTTGAAGTCGGTATGGGCGATCCAGAAGTCGCGGCGGGCATTGATCGCGGCGACATTCGAGAGGATTCGGTTGCGGGCATCGGTGATGAGATCCGTCACGTCGCTCAACATTCCGCTGTAATGCAGCAGCGACTGGTCCTGGATGATCTTGCGCAACGGCAGGACGTTGTCCTGATACCGACGCGTGATGTCGTATTTGGCGCGGTATGAGGTGTAGGCCTCGCGCGCTTCCGAGCGGATATTGACCGCCTTCTCCGCCAGCTTGTTGGCGGCCTGCATGTAGGTCTGCTCCGCCAGAGCGACCTTCGACTGGCCGAAATCGTAGATCGGGATGTCGATCTCGAGTTCCAGCGTCCGGCTGCGGCTCGTCTCGCGCTCGACATGACCGTCCTCGGAGATGCTCCGGCCACGGTCGTAGGTGCGGCGCCCCAGCAGATCGACATCGTTGACGAAGCGTGTTGCCTGAGTGAGCCCCAGCGATTTTGCCAGCGTGTCTAGCTCGGCGCGCGCGACCCGCAGGTCGACACGTTTGCGCAGGGCCTCGGCCTCGACCGCCTTGACCGATTGCAGCCGCGGCAGCGGCGGCAGCGTGTCAGGCAATCTGAACTTCAGATCGTCACCCCAGAGGCCGAGCTGGCGGACGAGCCGCTCTCGCTCCTGGCGCTGCTGCTGGCGCGCCTGGACGAGTTGCACGGTGAGCTCCGCCTCGAAGGCGAATTCGCGTGCCTGGTCGATCTTGTTGACGCCGCCGGATTCGCCGAGCCGCTTGAACAGCTCGGACGCCGCGTCGGTCGATGCCTTGGCCTCCTGGTAGAAGCCGACCTGGGCATTGGCCGCGACCGCACGATAATACTGGCGGCGCGTATCGGCAGCGAGCCTGAGAACCGCTTCGGCCGTCCGGAGCTGCGCCGCCTGGAACCGGTCGCGCGCGATTTCAGCCCGGGCCGGCAGGGTCGCGAGCGCCAGCAGGCTGGCCGCGATCTGCCGTTCGATCTCGATCTCGAAACGGCCCGATTGCTTGGAGATGCCCAGTCGCGGATTGGGCGGCAAGCTGGCTGCGACCATCTGGGCTTCGGCGATGCCGAGCTCGTTGAACGCAGCCTGCAGGCCGCGATTGTTGAGCAGCGCGACCTGCACGGCAATGTCCGCCGTCAGCGGGCGGCGCAGGATCTGCTCGACACGCGCCTTCGCCGTGAGCGCCATCTGGTCGTCGCCGATCTTGACCACATCCTTGCCGATATCGGCGTATGTCGCGGTCTGGATCGGCCCCATCCCGCCATCGGCCGAAAAGCCCGCGCAGCCGCCGAGTATCGCGGCAACGCCGGCAAGCAGGCTCCAGCGCAGCAGGCGGCGGGCATTGTGGGCGGCGCAAGCAGCCAAGCCCGGCCTTTCGGGGACGGCGTGCAATGGCGAAGCGAATAAGTGGTTCGGCAGTGTCATGACTTCGGCCCGACCTGACGGTTGAGCTCGCGCCAGTCCTTGGGATCGGCCGGGCGCAGCGTTGCGGCACTGGCAGTCACGCTGCGATACGCGATGGCAGGAACACGGACGCTTGGATCGGCCGGCCTGGCCAGGTGATCTGGAACTTCTGACATCGTGCACGCGCCGAGCGCCAATCCGATCGCCGCGAGGAACGGCACCTTCACCAACGTCACGACTCGGCTCCCCTGTTTCGATGGAGCAGGAGTAGCAACGCGGTTCCGCGGACGTCCGTTACAAATTGTTGCAGATCTGTGCCGGCAACCGGGCCATGGGCGCGTTATGGTGAGCTCAAATCGATGAGGAGAGCCCCTGCTCGGAAGGCATGGATAGTTCGGGCAACGCCCAGCACGCGATCGACCAGGCAGTTGTCGCGCCGATCGCCGACGATCACGGCCATATCCTGGTGGTGGACGACGACCCGCAGATCAGGCTGCTCGTCGCGCGCTTCCTGCAGCGCTATGGCTATCAGGTCACCGGCGCGCCGGACGGCCGCGCGATGATGGAGGCGTTGGCGCACAGCGCCATCGACCTGATCGTCCTCGATCTGATGCTGCCCGTACGCTCCGGTGTCGAACTGTGCCGCGACGTGCGTGCGGTCTCGCAGATTCCGATCGTGATGCTAACGGCCCGAAACGAAGAGAGCGACCGCGTCACCGGTCTCGAAGGCGGCGCGGACGACTACGTCACCAAGCCGTTCAGCCCGCGCGAATTGCTGGCTCGCATCCGGGCGCTGCTGCGCCGTGCGCGGGCGGCGCAGGGCTCCGTTCTGACGCAGCCGAGCGGTGTCGTGACCTTCGACGGCTGGACGATGGATCTGCGCCGCCGCGAGCTGCAATCGCCGGCGGGAACGCTCGTCGATCTCTCGACCGGGGAATTCGATCTGCTCGCCGCTTTCGTCGAGCATGCCAACCGCGTGCTATCGCGCGAGGCGCTGATGCAATTCGCCAAGGCGCGGACGAGCCATGATCCCTTCGACCGGACCATCGACGTCCAGATCAGCCGCCTGCGCCGCAAGCTCGAGGCCGACGCCAATGGCAACCAATTGATCAAGACCGTTCGCGGCGCGGGCTATATGTTCGCTTCCACGGTCGGGCATCGCGGAGGGGCGCCCGCTTGACCACACTGCTCAAGCGGTTCTGGCCCGACACGGTGGCGAGCCGCGCGATCCTGATCCTGTTCGCGGCACTGCTCGCCTTTCATCTGCTCGGCTACTGGGCCTTCCGCGTCGGAGTGGAAAGCCTCGCCTCGGCCGGGCGCGACAGCGGGCTCGCCGAGCGCATCGTCTCGATCAAGCGTGCGATCGCGAGTCTGCCCGACGGTGCGGAGCGCGACCGTGTCGCGCATGACCTGTCCAGCGCGAGCCTCGAGGTGCATTGGAGCAAAGTCAGCCTCGTCCTCGGCAGGGCAACGGCTACGGAGCGCACGCGCACGATGGAGGCACGGTTGAGGCAGCTCGCGCCCGATCTTGTGGCAGCCTCCTTCCGGGTCGGACTGGCGGATGACGGAGGGCCCGCCGCCGGCGCCGCCGATGCCGATCGGCACATGATGCTGGTTTCTGTCCGGCTCGAGGATGGAAGCTGGGTCAACTTCTCCTCTTCCGCGCTCGGTGCTTCGCAGCATCCCGACTGGAGCGTGACGGCGATCATGATCTGCTTCGCCGTCGCGATCGTCGTCGTGGCGCTGCTCCTGCTGCGCTGGGCGACGCGGCCGCTGCGCGACCTCGCCCTTGCGGCGGAGCGTTTCAGCCTCGATCAGGCGCCGCAGTCGCTGCCGGAAGACGGGCCTGCCGAGGTGCGCCGTGCCGCACGCGCCTTCAACACCATGCGCGAACGCATTCAGCGCCTCGTCGCCGAGCGCATGCAGGCGATGGCCGCGGTGTCGCACGATCTGCGCACCCCGATCACCCGCCTGAGGCTGCGCTCCGAACTGCTCGACGACGATGCGACGCGCCGCCTCATCGATGCCGACCTCGGCGAGATGGAGGCGATGATCGACTCGACACTGGAATATTTGCGCGGCGGCGTCTCCAGCGAGGCGGCCCGACCGATCGATCTCGCCTCGGTCATCGAAACCATCGTCGACGAGCATCTCGACCAGGGACACAGCGTCACGCTGACGGGCTTGAACGCCGCCCCGATCCTCGCCGCTGAAGCGCGCCTTCTCGAACGTCATCGGCAATGCGGTCAAATATGGCGTTTCGGCCAAGATCAGCATCATCGAAGCCGATGGCCGTTTCATCGTTCTGGTCGAGGACAGAGGGCCAGGGATCCCGCCGGCCGATATGGAGCGCGTCTTCCATCCCTTCGTGCGGCTGGAGGAATCACGTGGCCGCGAGACCGGCGGCTCGGGGCTTGGCCTCACCATCGCCCAGGCCGTCGCTCGATCTCATGAAGGGTCCATCGCATTGGAAAACCGGGCCGAAGGAGGTCTTTGCGTTACGGTATTCTTGCCAAGTCTCGATAGCCCGTCTCGGAGCGGCGCCTGCCCCGTCGATCCAGCCATCGGGAATGGGCAAGCCGTTCAGGGGTGATGCCGTTGCTCTGGAACGAAGCATCGACCACGCCCCGATCGCGGTAACGGCAGGGGACGACCCGAAACCGGACGCCCCGACCATCCGGAATGGGCCAACTTCGCAAGCTGATCCTCCCGGAAGCGCCGAACCTCCCGCCGACCGATCCGCAAGCACACCTAGCTGCTGGCGAAGAAGTTCTCCGACCGTTCGCTCTCGTCGAATGTCATCCGATGGCCAGCGGCTGGATGTGCGCGCTGTGCGCAGCCGATGCGAGGGCAGATGCGGCAACCGACACCGATGGAAACAGCCAGGTCCATGTTGGAGACGTCGACGCCGTCCGAGTATACGAGCTCGTTCGCGTAGGCGACGTGGCAGCCCAGGCCGATCGAGAGATGCCTTTTCGGCTCGTTATGCCGGTAGCCGCCCTTGGTCACCGCCTTTGCGATGCAGAAAAAACGCTGCCCGTCGGGCATCTGGCTGATCTGGACGTTTATCCGATCAGGGTGAAGGAAGGCGCCATACACATTCCATCGCGGACAGGCCCCGGAGTGGCGCGGGATGTGAATGCCCGACAGGGAGAAGCGCTTGGAAATGTTGCCGGCGATATCCGTGCGGACGAGGTGAAGCGGCACGCCTGTGCGCCCGGCCCGCTGCAGCGTGGTCATTCGATGACAGACTTGTTCGAAGCTCGCGCGAAAGCGGCGGCCGATACGCTCGATGTCGTAACGCGTCTCTTTGCAGGCGAGCAGGAAGGACTCGTAAGGCATGATCAGCGCGGCGGCGAAGTAAGCCGTCAGCGCGTTTCGCGCCACCGCCTCCGCTTCCTCCGGAAGAGAGGCCTCTGCTATCAATTGCTCGATCGCGCTGCCCGCGCCGAGCCTTCCGAGATGTTGGGCCACGGTGAAGGCTGCCGTCTCGGCGGGCAGCAGATCAGCCGTCAATATCTCTCCGTGTGCGTTGTCGACCTTCCGGGCCATCCCGAGCGGGAGAGCCGCCGAGCGCCACTGCAATCCGAATACGTTGTGCAAGTAAGTCCGCAGCCCGTGTTCGAACGAATCCGACGCACTGTCGATGTCCCTGCGAATGCGCTCGGCGGCGACCTCGAGGATGGGAAAATGGTTGGCATTTGCCTGCAGGAAATCCGAGACCGCATCGGTCGTCACGGAATCGCCTGCCTCGATCTGGGCCTTTGCGGGGCTGCCGCCGGCACCGAATGCCCGATATCGATCGTAGAGGCGCATGATCGCCCGGCCGACCGCGGGGTTTGAGGTCGCGAGGTCGCTGATGTCCTGGTTCGTCAGGTCGCAATCGACGAAAAGATCGTCGCCGAACAGCTCCATCAGGTCGCCGGCAAGCCTGGGCTCCTCGCTTTCGGCGAGATCTCCCGGCTGCACGCCGAAATAGCTCGCAGCCTTGAAAAGGAGCGGGACCGTTACACGACGCCGATTGTGCTCGATCAGATTGAGATAGCTCGGCGAGATCCCAAGCGCCTCCGCCAAGGCCGCCTGGCTCACCTTTCGCTGTCGCCGGAGCCGCTTGATCCGACCGCCGATCTGGACGTTCACTTGCTGCACTTCGAACCTTTACACCATTGACTCATATAGCAAAAAACTTGACATCGATTTTCATATTAACACGTTGATTTACAAGTAATTCTTGCTTCGCATCGCCGCGCTGTCAACATGGCCTGAGAGTGGGAATGAGTAAATCGAGCGCCAGATGGCAACGCCATCGCATCGCGCTGCGGAAGCCCTCCTTCCCCACCCAGATACCCGAGCCAAGCGTTGCAGGAGACATCCGATGACCAGACATCAGAAGCCGCGGGAGATCATCGAGCATTGCCTCAAGCCACTTGGCTTGAATGAGCAGTCGCCGGCGGCACAAGAGGCGGTGCGGCGCCTGGTCGATGCCATCAAGTCGCTTCAGCTGGACGCCGGGTTGATCGGCATTCCACACGCCGATTTTTTCAAGATGCGGGCGATCGTGATCAACGAGACCGCCCATGGGTATGAGGCCTGAGCGTCAAGGATCACGGCTCTCAGGCGACTGTCATGACCGGCCGGCGCCGGGTGGGGTTCGCAGCCCATTGATCACGTTCCGAAGATTGTGGTTCGGCCCGCATCGATCGCATTCGGATACTCGGGAATGAGCCGCACAAATCAGCGGAAAGCGACCGAGATACCTCTGACAACTCAGCTTAATCGAAACGTTCTACGGACAAGGAAGAGACTGCCATGAACTCGATCGTTAAACAGCCTACGAATGGAAGAGCGATCAAGGGCTCTATTCTGTCCAACGACAGGAAGACCACCTATGCGGAACTGAGAACTGACCTGTTGGAGCGTTTCCCGTCAGGCTTTGCGCCCGGGGGCGTGGCTATCGACGACATCGCTCAGCTGCGTCTGCAGAACACCTTCGACACGCATCTGGATATCGCACGGGCGATGGCGACCGTCATGCGCCGCGATATGGCGGAGTACGACGCCGACTCCTCCAAGTTCACGCAGTCTCTCGGCTGCTGGTCCGGATTTCACGCGCAGCAGATGATCAAGTCCGTGAAGCGCCAGCGCGGCGGCTCGTCAAAGGGCGCCTACGTCTATCTGTCGGGCTGGATGGTCGCTGGGCTGCGCAACCGGTTCGGGCATCTCCCTGATCAGTCGATGCACGAGAAGACGGCTGTGGTCGATCTCGTCGAGGAAATCTACGTCTCCCTGCGGCAGGCGGACGAGGTCGCGCTCAACGACCTCTTCAAGGCTCTCAAGGATGCCCGCACCGCTGGCGACACCAAGGCGGAGGCGGCGGCGATCGCCGCGATCGACGGTTTCGAAACCCATGTCGTGCCGATCATCGCCGATATCGATGCCGGCTTCGGCAATGAGCATGCGACCTATCTGCTCGCGAAGGAACTCATCCGGGCTGGCGCGTGCTGCCTGCAGATCGAGAACCAGGTCTCCGACGCGAAACAATGCGGTCACCAGGATGGCAAGGTCACCGTTCCGCGTGAGGATTTCATCGAGAAGCTGCGCGCGTGCCGGCTTGCCTTCGAAGAGCTCGGCGTCTCCGACGGCCTTGTGGTCGCCCGGACGGATAGCCTTGGCGCAGGCCTCACCCAGAAGATCCCGGTCAGCCAGAAGCCGGGCGATCTGGCCGCCGAATACACGAAGTGGCTCAAGACGGAGCCGGTGACGAACGCCTCTCCCCTCGGCGAAGGCGAAGTCGCGATCTGGCTGGACGGCAAGCTCGTGCGGCCGAGCCGGCTCGCCAACGGTCTTTTCAAGTTCCGCGAAGAGACGGGGCGGGCCCGCGTCATTGAAGATTGCATCGCCTCGATCAACGAAGGCGGCGCAGATCTGCTCTGGATCGAAACGGACACGCCGAACGTGAACGAAATCGCTTCGATCGTAGCCGAAATCCGCAAGGCGGCCCCGTCAGCCAAGCTCGCCTACAACAACTCGCCTTCGTTCAACTGGACGCTGAGCATCCGCAAGCAGATTCGCGCGGAATGGCTTGCCGAAGGGCGCATCGGCGCCGACGCCTATCCAGATGGCAACGCACTTATGGCAGCGGCTCTGGATGACAGCGAGCTGGGGCGTGAAGCGGATGCGCGCCTTGCCCGGTTCCAGGTCGACATCGCGGCGAAGGCCGGCGTGTTCCACAACCTGATCACGCTGCCGACCTTCCATCTCACGGCGAAGAGCGTCGACGAGCTGGCGACGGGTTACTTCGGATCGGACCGCATGAAGGCCTATGTGAACACCGTGCAGCGAGAAGAAATCCGGCGTGGCGTCTCGGCTGTCAAACACCAGCACGAGGTCGGCTCGGATCTGGGCGACACCTTCAAGGAAATGGTCGGAGGCGACCGCGCCCTGAAAGCGGGCGGTCATGCCAACACCATGAACCAGTTCGCAGCGGCCTAAGGCTGATGACGGGCCGGCACCCTTGGCGCCGGCCCGTTCAGCAAACCGGAAAATGCGGCGCGAACCCGCGGCGCAAACGCAGCGCCGACGGTGGCTGAGCTGCCTTCCAACCATCGGGTCCAACATCGCCCGATAGAGAGGGAGAGCTCCTTTCCACTCCCTGTCGCGCTGGCGCACCAGAACGAGGAGAGATCGAATGACCCAACATGAACGCCCCAGGCAAATTATAGAGTATTGCCTCAAGCCACTCGACCTGAACGAGAACTCTCCGGCGGCGCAGGAGACGGTGAGACGCCTCCTTCACGTGATCAAAACCCTTCAGCTCGCCATAGGACCAACCGGCCCTCGGGCGGTCGATTTCTCCAAGATGCCGTCGATGGTCATCAACGAGACGGCGCATGGGGACGACGCCGGCTGACGTTAGGCCTCACGGACCGAAAGGTTCTGTCAGGCCGCATTCGCGGTTTCGTGGCGGGAGAGATGCGTCACGGCCATACGGAGGTCGTCCAGCGTCGCGTCGGCTCCGACGCAGCGCTCGGCGAGGTGCCGGCGGAAAGGGCGCGCGCCGGGCCGGCCCGGAAACAGGCCGACGAGATGGCGGGTGAAGGCATGCAGCCGCCCGCCCCGCTCCAGATGGGCGGCGATATACGGTTCCAGAGCCTCGAGCATGGCGAACGCATCCGGCACCGGCGCCTCCGCGCCGAAGAGCAGCGAATCGACCTGCAGGAGGACTTCCGGATTCTGATAGGCCTCGCGGCCGATCATGACACCGTCGAGCTTCTCCAGATGCGGCAGCCACTCGGCCGGCGCCTTGATGCCGCCGTTGAGGCTGATCGGCAGGTCGGGATTGGCAGCCTTCAGGCGATAGGCTCGCTCGTAGTCGAGCGGCGGAATCTCGCGGTTCTCCTTCGGCGAAAGGCCCTGCAACCAGGCCTTGCGGGCATGGACGATCAGCGCATCGACGCCCGCCGCGCGCACCGAGGCGGAGAGCGCATCGAGCGCGACTTCCGGGTCCTGGTCGTCGACGCCGATGCGGCATTTGACCGTGACGGGGATGGCAACGGCCGCCTTCATCGCGGCAACGCAATCGCCGACCAGCGCGGGCTCGCGCATCAGGCAGGCGCCGAACGCCCCACCCTGGACGCGGTCGGACGGGCAGCCGCAATTCAGATTGATCTCGTCATAGCCGAAATCGGCGCCGATCCTGGCAGCCTCGGCCAGCAGCTTGGGATCGTTGCCACCGAGTTGGAGCGCGACCGGATGCTCCACGGCGTCGAAGCCGATCAGGCGCTGGCGATCGCCGCGGATCACCGCCTGCGCCGTCACCATCTCGGTGTAGAGCAGCGCATGGCGCGACATCAGGCGATGGATGACCCGGCAATGGCGGTCGGTCCAGTCCATCATCGGCGCGACGGAGAATCTATATTCTTGATATCTCATAGTTTTTTCTACAACATCAGATCGTTAGGTCGTACCAAGTGCACACGAAAGTACGCCGTGATGCGACGTGTTTCGCTACGTTTCGACGGCTGAGTGCACACGGAGCGCACGAAAAATGGCCACCTTCACGAAGCTCTCCGTCCAGATCCGACGCAAGGGACGCTACGTGAGCGAGACCTTTCTGCGCCGGGATGACGCGCGACGCTGGGCCATCGAGGCCGAGCGCCAGGTTGATCGTGGCGAGGCTCCGAACGAGTCGCGCATCGCGCGGCTGAAAACACTCGGGGAACTCATCGATCTTCATATCGACGACATGTGCGACGTCGGCAAGGCTCCTTTGCGCTCCAAGGCCGCCACTCTGGAGTTGCTGAAGCGGCAGCTCGAAAAGTGCAACATGGCATCGCTCGATCGCGAGCGGCTCATTCGCTTCGGTCGCGACCGCGCGGCGCAAGGTGCAGGTCCAGTAACTCTCGGCATCGATATCGGGACGATCAAGCTCATTCTGTCTCATGCGGCGGCCGTGCACGGTCTGCCGGTAAAGGTCGAGCCGATGATCTCGCCCGCATCGCTCTGAAGCGGCTTGGGCTCGTTGGCAAAGGCGAGGAGCGAGACCGCCGCCCAACACAGGATGAACTCGATCGGTTGATCGCGCACTTCGATGGAAATCCCCGTCAAATCGCTCCGATCGGACGGATAATCCGCTTTGCGCTCGGTATCCCACGGGCATTCTGAATCACGATGAATCACGCTTCGATTTAAATCGCCTCTGAAATGACGGGCTTACGAACGCACTCCGACCTGGCAACCTGCTGCCCGACGGATGGCAAAACGCGACTGTACAAGGCTAGCTTCACGGGCCCCATTCTGAGAGCAGAGAAGCACCCTTCCCTCCCTTGCAGATGCGGCCGCCCTCCTCCCGCTGCAGCTTTCGACGGCCCCTCTTGGCCGCTTGCGGACGTGCTCCGCCACTGTCCTTAGAACCAGATTGGAGCGGTCGGGGAACGCAGCCACATTCAAGCCGAGACCCTGATCTCGCAGGCCTGACGGATCTGCGGGAGGTAGCTCTGGCAGAATTCCAGATATGTCCGGACGATGCTGGATGGGTGACGGTGACGCGGATAGATCAGGTTGATCTGCTGTTCCGGCAAGGGGTGCTGCGGCAGCAGCGGCAGCAGGCGCTTCTCCCGGATGGAATCAGCTGCGAGGAAGGGCGGCAGTTCCGTAACGACATCGCCGGCGAGCGCACGCCGGCGCAGGTGATGATAGTCATTGGCTGACAGCACGACCTTGGGCTCGACGACCTGTCCGCCCAAGTTCCATCGAATGGGCATGTCCGCGGCTGATGCCCAGCCCGCGCAGGGGATGCGCTGCAGCGCCTTCGGCTGCGCCGGCACGCCTGCCTGCTCCAGCAGTTTCGGGCTGGCCACGAGGATGTGGCGATAGGATAGAACGTGGCGTGCCACCATCGCCTCGTGAACGATGGCGCCAACGCGGAGGGCGACATCGATTCCGTCCTCGATCAGGTCGACGCGGCGCTCGGTCGAGTAGACGTGAACCTGGATATCGGGATAGCGCCGCTGGAAGGCTGCCAAGAGGTCCCACCAGGGCTCGAACGACTGGGGCAAAGACAGCCGCAGTCGCCCCTTCAGAGAGGCTTGCTCGCTGACGACGGCCTGTTCGGCCTCGAGCAGCGCTTCGATGCCGCGACCGGCATGCTCGTACAGCCTCGTCCCGGCCTCGGTGAGTTTCGTGCCCCGCGCCGAGCGCTCCAGCAGTTGCACCTTGAGTTGCCGCTCCAGCTCCCGGATTCGGCGGCTCAGGGTCGGAAGCGGGATACCGAGACGTTCGGCTGCGGCCGAGAGGCTGCCGACCTGGACGACGGCGACGAACATGCGCGCGGCATTGAAATCCATGCGGCATGCCTATCATATCTGATAGGCTGGTTGCCAGTTTGGCTCATTCAATTCCATATCCGGTCGGCCTAGATAGGATTCAAACGAGCCGCACCTGAAGGAATCGCCATGAAACCCCATGCTGTCGAGCCCACCGACGTGTCCACGTCCGTCACCCGCCGTTCCGCAACGCTGGCCCTTGCCGCACTGCTGCCCCTGGGCACGGTGGCAGTCGCGCACGGCGCCGACGCATCTGTTGAAGCTGCCATCACGAAGCAGCTCAAAAGCTACGAACAGGCGCTCAACGTCTCGGATCTCGACGGCGTCATGAAGCTCTACACGGAAGACGTCGTGTTCATGCCCCCGCACGCTATGCCGGTCGTAGGCCGCGAGGCGGTTCGCGCTGCCTATCGACACATCTTCAGTGCCATCAAGCTCGAGATCACGTTCCAGATCGACGAGATCCGTCCCCTCTCACAGGACTGGGCTTTCGCCAGGACGCGGTCGGACGGGACGGTGAAGGTCCTCGCCAGCAATCAGCCGGCGAGCCCGGAAGCCAATCAGGAGCTTTTCCTCCTGCGCCGCGACGACGGCGGCCAGTGGCGCATCGCGCGCTACATCTTCTCGACCACGACCCCGCTCAGGCGGCCGTGAACGCACGGCCGCCTTCCAGTTGGCTGGCCGCCACCATCGGCCGCGGCGGGTTAGCAGTCTCGTCGCACTTTGATTTGGGTCTGACTCAATCTTCGGCGCCGAAAGGGGTCAAACTTCAGTGCTGAATCACATGAAGACGTTGAAAGGCCTCACGCCTACGAATTCATCTGCAAACGATGGACAATCGAACCTGAAAAGTTCACGCTCAACCCAATCTCTCAAATGCCGGGACTAAACAGTCACGGCGTTTGATGTGCTTCAGCGTGACGTCTGGTCCAACCCGATACCGATCAGGCGATCGACCAGGACACGATCGGACTTCAGGACCGAGGGCGCTCCCGACCAGCTCTCGCGGCCGCGCTCCATGACGAGAACGCGGTCGGCGAAATCGAGAGCACGCTCGATCTGCTGCTCGACCAGAAGAATGGTGATGCCGCCCGACGCCGCCAGTGTCGCCAACCTTTCCATGATCTCATCGCAGATCACGGGAGCAAGCCCTTCCAGCGGCTCGTCCAGGAGAAGGATCGAGGGTCGGCCGAGCAATGTCCGCGCGATGGACAGCATCTGCTGCTCGCCACCGGAGAGTTGCTGACCCAGATGCGCCGCCGCTCCCTGAGGCGCGGAAACTGGGCATAAGCTTCCTCAGTCGCGCTTGGTGGGCGGCCCTTCAAGCCGGTTCGCAGGTTCTCTTCGACAGTCAGAGAGGGAAAGATGTCGCGCGTCTGCGGAACATAGCCGAAGCCGTGCCTGGCTCGCATCGAGGTCCGTTGATGGGTGATGTCCTGCTCATCGATCGGGATTCGCCCCGTATGATAGCTGGAGAGCCCCATCAGCGTTGCCAGCAGGGTCGTCTTGCCCATGCCGTTGCGACCGAGCACCGCGAGCCGCTCGCCGGCCCGTACGGTGAAGGCAATATCCTCGATGATCCGCGTCGGGCCGTAGCCAGCGCACAATCCTTCGATCTCAAGCTGTGCGGCGGGCATCGGCATAGCTCCCGAGATAGGCGCGGCGAACCTCATGGTCGGCGGTGATCTCGGCCGGCGAGCCTTCGCAGATCAGTTGTCCATTCGCCAGGACCAGCACGCGCTTAGCGAAGCGAAACACCAGGTCCATGTCGTGCTCGATCATCAGGATCGCGATGTCGGCGGGTAGCCGCTCGATCGCTTCGAGGATTTTCGGCGCTTCGTCATGAGGGACGCCGGCTGCCGGTTCGTCGAGCAGCAGAACCCTGGGGCGAAGCGCTAGGCCGATCGCCATCTCGATCAGGCGCTGCTGGCCATAGGCCAGTTCCGCCACCTGGCGATAGGCGAGATGGGCGATATTCAGGACTGCGAGTTGCTCCATCCAGGCCGCGCGGACCTCCGGCAATTCCGTGGCGCGCGAAAAGAAGCTGCGACTGATCCGCTTCGGCTGCATCACCGCGAGTGCGACGTTCTCCGCGACCGTCAGGCGATGAAACAGCCGCGTCGTCTGGAAAGTCCGCACCAACCCCCGATGGACCCGTTCGGCAACACCGAGATGCGTGATGTCCTCGCCGCCGAGGATAATCTGGCCGGATGTCGGCGTAACGTTGCCGGTGATGAGATTGATCAGCGTGGTTTTGCCCGCGCCGTTGGGCCCGATCAGCGCGACACGGTCGCCCATCGCCAGACGAAAGGAGATGTCCTTATTGGTCTTGAGCCCGCCATAGGACTTCGAAAGTACCCGGGCATCGAGGAGATCGGTCACCGGCCGCTCCTCCACCTCAGGACACGCGCGGAGAATCTCCGAACGAGCGGCACCAGCCCTTGCGGCGCGAACAGGACGATACCGAAGAGCGGAAGGCCAACCATCGTCATCCAGTGGAACGGATTGGCGGCCGAGACGATATGCTCGAAAACCTGGAAGAGGATAGTACCGAGGAGTGCACCCCAGAGGTGGCCGGCGCCGCCGAGCACCAGCATCACCAGCGCCTCCGCCGAGCGCTCGAAGCTGAGGCTGTCGAGCCCGACGACCCCGGTGGTGATCGCGTTCAGCGCGCCGCCGATACCGGCGACGGCGCCGGAGACGCCATACATGACCACTAGTCGCGGATAGACGGCGGCTCCGATCATGCGGGCGCGCAGATCGTCGTCCTTGATGCCGCGGCACATCAGCCCGAATGGCGATCGCACGAAGCGGGCGAGCAGCATGACCACGACCGTCAATGTGCACAGCGATAGAATGAAGCCAGTGCGGCTGTAGAGGTCAAAGGCGAAGAGCCCGAGGATCGGCGCGGGCTCGATGCCCGATAGGCCATCGCTGCCCCCGGTGATCCAGGACAGCTTGTTGGCCAGCGCCGCGACGAGTTGGCCGAAGGCGATCGAGATCACCAACTGCGGCAGGCCGCGAAAACGCGTGATCAAAGCTCCCGCCAGCAGGCCCGTGACCGCGCCGGCAAGTGTTCCGATGCCCATGAGGAAGAATGGCTCCGTCACGCCTTTCGTGCAGGCGAGGCCGGCGGCATAGGCTGCAACCCCGAACAGGGCGGCATGGCCGAGCGTTGCCACGCCGCAATAGCCGATGACGAGATCGAGCGAGACGACCAGGAAGGCGAGGCTGACGATCCGCACGAGGAAGGCGAGATCGTCGGGAAAGAAGATGTAGCCCAGCATTCCGACTGCGAGGACCGGCAGGCCGGAGACCAACTCGGTACCGAGCGGCCATGTGCGTGTGGGCGTTGGCGGGGTTCGCATCGGCGCGTTCATGTCAATGAGCCCGTCCGAGCAGGCCGCGGGGGAAGGCGCTGACGACGACGATCACGGCGAGATAGAAAAAGAACTCGCCATATTCCGGCGCAAGGTACTTGCCCGTCGTATCGGCGAGCCCGAGCAGCAGCGCCGCCGAGAGAGCGCCCAGGATCGAGCCAGCGCCTCCGACCGAGACCACGACCAGGAAGGTCACCATGTAGCGAAGCGCATAAAAGGGTTCGATAGGCAGTATCTCGGCCCCGATGACGCCGCCGAACGCTCCGAGCCCGACTGCGACGCGAACGTCACGGCGTAGATAATCTCGGTGCGGATGCCGAGCGCATCGGCCATGCCACTGTTGTCGACCGAGGCGCGCAGCTTGACACCGAATTCGGTCCGCTCGATCACCAGCCAGAGTGCGAGCGCCGTGACGAGTCCGCAGGCGATGACGAAGAGGCGGTGCGTCGGCATCGTGCGGAAGCCGATGTCGATTGGGCCGCTCAAGGCCTGTGGCAGCGGGATCGGCTTCATCGTTGGCCCGAACACGAAATTGGCGAGACCGATGATGACGAATGTGACGCCGACGGTCATCAGTACCTGAATGAGCGGGTCGGCCCAGGGCGAGCGCCTCCCTGCCGACCTCGTCGTGGTCGGCATCGGCGGCATTCCCAATCAGGAACTGGCGCAAGCCGCCGACATCACCTGCACCAACGGCATCGTCACCAACGAATTTGGTCAATCCAGCGATCCGAATATCTGGGCAGCCGGCGATTGTACCAACCATCCCAACCACTTCGCGGGCCTGCGGTTGCGGCTGGAATCGGTTCAGAATGCCACGGATCAGGGCCGCTCGGTCGGATCGACCATCGCCGGCTCGCCGCTGCCCTATACCAGCGTTCCGCGCTTCTGGTCAGACCAATACGAGGCCAAGCTGCAGATAGTCGGACTCGTCTCCCGCGACGACGAGCAGGTGGTGCGCGGATCGATCGAGGACGGCCGGTTCTCAATTTTCTCCTTTCAGCACGGCCGCTTGCTCAGTGTCGAAAGCGTTAACCGGCCGGGCGAGCAGATGATCTCTCGCAGGTTGGCCGATGCGGTTTCTCCCACACGGCTCCAGGTGGAGGATTCGGCGTTTGATCTGAGGCATTTGGTTAGCGCCCCCTGATGGGGTAAGGCATTTTACCTTACCCCATCAGGTTTCCGGTGCGACGTCCGGCGACCAGCGAGATCGACCACGGACGGACGATGCCGAAATTGCGAAGAAGTCCCGAAGACGAATCCCGACGTGACGGCCCCGACATCATCGAAAGTCTGGAACGCGGCCTGCGCCTGCTCCAACTTTTTGCTGCCGCGCCCCGGCCCGCCACCTTGAGTGACATGGCCAAGGCGGCCGATCTGCCACGCGCCACAGCTCGGCGCATTCTGCATACTTTGGCGAAGATGGGCTTCGTCGAGGGAGACGGTAAGCTGTTCTCGCTCACACCGCGCGTGCTCTCCTTGGCGACTGCCTATCTGTCGTCCAATCAGGTCGTCGCAGTACTCCAGCCGATGATGGACCGGGTAGCGGCGCAGGCTCAGGAAGTCTGTTCGCTGGCCATCCTGCACAATAGCGAGGCCGTCTTCATCGCCCGGGCCAGCCCCGCCAGAGTCTTCTCGGCCGGCATCGACATCGGCTATCGGCTGCCCGCATTCTGCACAGCCGTAGGACGTGTTTTGCTAAGTCGCCTCGAGAACGAGGCTTTGGCCGATTTCCTGGAGGCAGTTAAGCCTGAGGCGATGACTCCGTTCACGATCACGGACAAGGAAATCCTGCTGGCGACCATCATCTCTGATCGCAGCAAAGGATACTCGCTCGTCGACAGGGAGGCGGAGCTGGGTTTTCGGTCGATTTCCGTTCCCGTGCGGCGCTATGACAGCGCCATCATTGCGGCTGTCAACATTGGAGCCCATGTCGACCGCATCTCGACCGGCGAAATGATCGACCGCTTTCTACCCTTGCTGAATACGGAAGTGGCGTCCGTTCGGTCACTGCTACTGTGACAGTCGCTAATCAGATGGATTTCGCAGATCGACTGGCCGATAGGAGCGTCGCCTGAGGTGGCCTGAACCGCCCCCGGGTTGTCGGAGGCCCCAACTCTTGAGAGGACGGGGCTATGACGAGCAAGACGAACAAGTTTTCGCCTGAGGTCCGTTCGCGGGCAGTGCGGGTGGTGCTGGATCACGAGGCCGAGCATCAGTCACGCTGGGCCACGATCATGTCGATCTCGGGAAGATCGGCTGCACGGCGCAAACGCTGAACGAGTGGGTGAAGAAGGCGGAGGTCGATAGCAGCCGCAAGCCCGGCCTGACGACGGACATGGCGGCCAAGCTCAAGACTTCGCAGGTGGGGCGACGCGCGAAGTGCTGAGCCTGATCGGCGATATCGCCCGGGACGAGAACGACAAGGCGAGCCTTCACCTGCATGTGGTGCTCGGTTTGCGTGACGGCTCGACCAAGGGCGGCCACTTTCTCAGCGGAATCGTGCGGCCGACGCTCGAAGTCACGATCATGGAAGCGCCCACCGAACTCTGCCGCCGCAAGCGGCCGGAACTCGGAATCGCGCTGATCGACCTCGCCTGACTTTCATCCCTCCCGGTTGCCGTTCTCGCTCGGACCAAGACCGAGGCGCTTCATCAGCGCCAGTGCGTCTCGCGGTGCACGAGGCTTCATCGTGTTGTCGAAATAGACGTAGACGTCGCGGGGCCGCTCAATGCCGGGCGCTTGTTCGACGATGCGTTCGCCCGCTCCCGCATCGCGCCCGTCCGCCCAGGCAGAGATCAGCGCGGACCAGCGATCCAGAGCCTTCTCGTCATAGCCGCTCGCATAGAGCTCCTCGGAGCCGTGCAGCCTGACATAGGCGAAGTCCGCCGTCAGATCGGTCAGCCGAGGCCAATCGACCGCATCGGCACAGACCAGCGCGACGCCGTGCTTGCGCAGAAGCTCGATGAACGCCGGATCGCGGAAGCTCTCGTGGCGAACCTCCGCGGCATGACGCAGCCTCCCGATGCCGTCTGCCGTCAGCCAGCCGCGGGCCTTGATGTGGTCGTCATGGCGGCGGGCACAGGCAGAGGCAGCCTCGCCATCCTGCGGCAGCGCCGACAGGAAACGCTCCATCTGCTCTGCGCCGAAGCGCAGGCTCGGCGGAAACTGCCAGAGGATCGGGCCGAGCTTGGCGCCAAGGCGCAGCAGGCCCGATGCCATGAAGTTGGCCATCGGCGTCTCGATGTCATCGAGGCGCAGGACATGGGTGATGTAGCGGGGCGCCTTCACCGCGAAGACGAAGCCATCAGGCGTTTCGTCTGCCCAACGCGCGAAGCTGGCCGGCGTCTGCAGGCCGTAGAAGGTGCCGTTGATCTCGATGCTGGGGAAGAGCGATGCGGCGTAGGCGAGTTCGCGCTTCTGCGGCAGGCCTTTGGGATAGAACTCGCCGCGCCAGGGCAGGTAGGCCCAGCCGGAGATGCCGATCCTGACGGTGCCGCGCTGCATTCGCCCTCCCGAACACCGGTCGAACCGGTGTCCGGACAATGCGGCAGCAGCGCGGCCTGTTCCGGCCGCGCCGCTGTCTTACTTCTTCGCGCGGGCGACGATCTGCGTCGGGTTGACGAAGCGCAGCGCGATGATCAGCCAGATCAGCGTCGTGACCATGTAGATCACCGCCATGGCGTCGATCGACTGCACCGCACGCACACCGGCGGCGAAGACCGCGTAGTAGAGCGCGACGACCAGCGTCTGGCTGGTCGGGCCAGCCGTCAGGAAGGTCAGCTCGAACATGGCGAGCGTGCGCACCAGCACCAGCAGAAGCGCTGCGAGGATGCCGGGCATCAGCAGCGGCAGCAGCACATGCACGAAGAGCTTAAAGGTGTTGGCGCCGAAGACGCGCGCCGCCGACTCGATCTTGGTGTCGATCTGCTCGATGAAGGGGATCATTACCAGGATGACGAAGGGTACCGTCGGCACGAGGTTGGCGAGCACGACGCCCGACATCTGGCCGGCGAAGCCGGTCTGGTAGAGCACCGTCGCCAGCGGAATGCCGAAGGTGATCGGCGGCACCAGCAGCGGCAGCAGGAAGAGCAGCATCACAAGCCGCTTGCCCGGAAAGTCCCGCCGCGCCAGCGCATAGGCTGCCGGCACGCCGATCAGCCCCGAGATCGCCACCACCAGGAATACGATCTGGAAGGTGACGGAGAGTACGTCCGAGAGCTGGAACTCGGCCCAGGCGGCCGAATACCAGCGCGTTGTCCAGCCGGCAGGCAGCCAGGTGCCGAGCCAACGCGTCGAGAAGGATGACGTCACCACCGTCGCGATCATCGCGAAGAGGTTGACGATGAAGAAGCCGATCAGCGTCCAGTTGGCGGCCGCCCAGAGCTTCGTCGAGAGACGGGTGTCCTTGACCATCGGTTCAGCCCTTTCCGCCGCCGGCAGGGCCGCGATAGAGCAGGCCGCGCGCGGCCAGCACCAGAACGACGATGGCAAGCTGCACCATGCCCATGATCATCGCGACGGCTGAAGCCATGGAGTAGTCGTATTCCTCGAAAGCTGCCTGATAGGCCGCGATCGATATGACGCGCGTCGGCCCCGATGGCGCGCCGAGCAGCACGGCCGAGGGAAAGACCGAGAAGGCCTGGACGAAGCTCAGGCAGAACGTGATAGCGAGCCCGGGCAGCAGCAGCGGCAGCAGGATGTGCTTGAAGCGCTCCCAGGGGCCGGCGCCCAGCGTCGCGCCCGCCTGCTCCAGCGCCGGATCGATGCCGGAAAGATAGGACAGCGTCAGCAGGAAGGTGAAGGGAAAGCCGGTGATGACCAGCGAGAGCATCACGCCCCAGTAGTTGTGCAGGAGCTTGACCGGCGTCGAGATGATGCCGAGCGTCAACAGCGTGCGGTTAAACCAGCCCTGCGGGCCGAGATAGTTCAGCAGCCCCTGCGCGACCAGAACGGTGCCGAGCGTGATCGGGATCACGAGGATCGTGGTCAGCAGGCGCTGGTTCTGCATCAGCCGGACGCGGAAGGCGATCGGGATCGCCAGCAGCAGCGTGGCGATCGTCACCGGCAGAGCGAGCCAGAGCGTCGTCGCGATCGTCCCGTAAAGGAAGCGGTCGGAGAAGAAGCGCTGATAGTTGGCGAACATGCCGCCCTGCTTCGGCTCGAAGGAGAGCACGAGCCCGTAGAGGAACGGATAGATGAACAGCGCCAGCAGGAACAGGATCGCCGGCACGACGAGCAGCGTCAGCCCGTCGAAACCGCGCGCCGCCAGCCGCTGCTTCAGCGGAATGGAGGAGATGTCCGTGCTCACGCCTCTCCTCCATAGACGAGGACGCGGTCGGGATCGGCGGCGAGCGTGACGGTCTCGCCCGGCGACAGCTTGTCATGGGCAAGGAAGGAGATGTCCGTACCGTCTGCCATGCGGGCGAAGCCGACGAACTCACGGCCGCGGAACTCGGTCGAGATCACCTGCGCCTTGAGGCCGGCGCTGCCGGCGGCGACGGGGTGCAGATCCTCGGGCCGGATCGCCAGATGGCCATCGGCGCCGACGGAGACCGCATTGCGCGCGCGGCCGGAGAGCTGCGCATCGCCGACGGCGAGCGTCGCCCTGCCCTCGCCGGCTGCGACGACCTTGGCCTTCACCTTGTTGCGGAAGCCCATGAACTCGGCGACGTCGAGATGGTCGGGCCGCGAGAACAGATCCTCCGGCGTGCCGACCTGACGGACCTGGCCGTCACGCAGCACGACGATGCGGTCGGCGAGCGAGAGCGCCTCTTCCTGGTCGTGGGTGACGTAGATCGTGGTGGCGCCGAGCGTGTTGTGGATGCGGCGGATTTCGGCGCGCATCTCCAGGCGCAACTTGGCGTCGAGGTTGGAGAGCGGCTCGTCCATCAGCACCAGCGGGGGCTCGACGACGATGGCGCGGGCGATGGCGACGCGCTGCTGCTGGCCGCCCGAAAGCTGGCCGGGCAGCTTCTCGGTCTGGCCCTGCAGACGCACCAGCGCCGCGGCCTCGGCCACGCGCTTGTCGATCTCGGCCCTGGGGACGCCGCGCATCTTGAGGCCGAAGCCGATGTTCTTGTTCACGCTCATATGCGGGAACAGGGCATAATTCTGGAAGACCATGCCGAAGCCGCGCTCTTCCGGCCGCAGCGGGTCGATGCGCTTGTCGTCGAGCCAGATGCCGCCGCCGGTCGCGGGCAGGAGCCCGGCGATCAGGTTCAGCGTGGTCGACTTGCCGCAGCCCGAAGGTCCGAGCAAAGCGATGAATTCGCCCTTGCCGATCGTCAGCGAGACGTCCTTGAGAGCATTGTGGGTGCCGAAGTCACGGCTCAAACGATCGAGCCGAAGCTCGCGAAAGTTCGCTGCGTTGATGGTCATGGCTTCCGGAAATGCTGAGAGCGATGTCGATGGATGCCGGGCGGCGGACCTCGGTTCGATACCGAAATCCGCCGCCGCTCGGCAGTCTTACTTCTTCTTGGCGCCGCCGACCTGCTCGTCCCAGATGCGGAAGGCGATCACCATCTTGTCCGGGTTAAGCGGGGTCTCCATCGGGTTGTCGGCGATCAGCTTCTCGTATTCCGGGCGGCCGAACTCCGCGATGGCCTTCTGGCTGGAGGCCGGAGCCATCGAGAGTGGCACGTCCTTCACCGCCGGACCCGGATAGAAATAGCCTTCGTCATAGGTGAAGGCCTGCTGCGCGGGCGTCAGCATGTGGCGGATGAGATCGAGCAGCACTCCGAGCTTCTCTTCGGAAACGCCCTTGGGGATCATCATGTACTGGGCGTCGGTGACCCAGTGGAAGCCCTTGAGCGCCTGGATCTTGGCTTCCTTCGGCACGATGCCGAGAACGCGCGGGTTGATGTCCCAGCCCGTCGTGCTGATGATGATGTCGCGCGTGCCGTCGCCGAGCTCCTTCATCGTCGCGCCCGTGCCGCCGGGGTAGTATTCGACGTTTTCGCCGAGTTCCTTGAGATAGGCCCAGGTCTTGTCCCAGCCCTTCTCCGGGTCCTTCGGGTCCTTGTCGCCGAGGATGTAGGGCAGGCCCATGATCCAGGTGCGGCCAGGGCCGGAATTGGCCGGGCGGGCATAGAGGAAGCGGTTCTTGTTCTCCTTCGACCAGGCCAGCAGTTCCTCGGCCGTGGTCGGCACCTTCTTCACCTTGTCCGGCATGTATTCGAGCAGCGGACCAGAGGGGTAATAGACCATCGCCATGGCCTGCCCCTGCCCGAGATTGTGCATCGCGAGCGCGGGCTTCAGGAGAACGTCATCGGGCTTCGGCAGCTCGGCTGCATGGCGCGGAAACAGTTCGACCCAGAGCTTCTGGTCGATACCGGCCGAGAGCACGTCGAGGCCGCCGATGACGAAATCGATGTCGGAACGGCCGGCGTTCTGCTGGGCCTTCAGCTTGGCCGGCAATTCGGGAGCCGGCGCCTTGGTGAAGACCATCCGCGAGACGGCCTTGGGATTCGCCTTGGCGTAGTTCTCCAGCGGCGTCTGCACCAGCGCAAGGGCGCCACCGACGTCGATGATGCTGATCGTGAGCGGCGATGCCGGCAGTTTGAGTTGTTGCGCGAAGGCGCCCGGCGCATGCGCCGCAACGCCGAGACCGGCGACGCCGCCAATAAAATGACGCCGGTTAATGCTGTCCTGACCCATGGTTTGTCCCTCCAGACGTGGTTTTCGCCTTTGTTGTGGCTATTGTCCCGGGTCGCCGCCTCCGGGACTGGCTCCTTAATCCACCCGGCGTATAAAGTTGACGCCGGGCCGGATTACTCGGTATCCTAGTATACTAGTCGACCAGAGCTTGGCAATGGGCACCCCGGCAGCACGGCAGAGCACAGAACAGATTTACCGCGCGCTGCGAGGCGACATCCTCGGAGCGGCACTGCGGCCCGGCGAAGCCATGTCCGAAGCGCGGATGGCCGTCCGCTTCGGAGTGAGCCGCACGCCGGTACGCGAAGCCTTCAAGCGGCTGGTCGAGGAAGGCTTCCTGTCGGTCGTGCCGCAGGTCGGCACCTTCGTCGCGCCGATCGACATCGCCTCCGTCCATGACAGCCAGTTCGTGCGCGAAACGCTGGAATGCCGCACCGTCATACTCGCCGCACGGCACATCGACGATGCCGGCAGGGCGACGCTCGAGCGGCATATCCTCCAGCAGGAGCGCGACCTGGCCGCCGGCGACCAGACCTCCTTCTTCCGCCATGACGATGAATTCCATGCCGAAATCTCGCGGCTCGCCGGCCATCCTGCCGTCTGGAGCCTGATCGAGAGCGTCAAGGCGCAGCTCGACCGGGTGCGCTGCCTGTCGCTCGAAAGCGCGACCTGGCCGGGCATGATCATGCGCGAGCACCGCGGCATTGCCGAAAGCGTCATGAACGGCAACGAGGCGCAGGCCGAGAAGGCGATGCGCGCCCATCTGCGGACCGTCTTCGCCGCGATCGAGAACATCGCACGCAGCCATGTCGACGCCTTTGCCGGCTCGGCCCCGCCCGTTCGGCTCGACTGACGGGCCGACCCATCATCCCAGAAAAAGACTGCTGAGGAAACGCGACCATGGAACAATGCTGGCGCTGGTTCGGGCCGGACGACGTCGTGACTCTGGCGCAGGCCAGGCAGGCAGGCGCGAGCGGCATCGTCAACTCGCTGCATCAGATCCCCTATGGCGTGGTCTGGAGCGTCGAGGAGATCGAGAAGCGCCAGGCGATCGTCCGTGGCGACAAGAGCCTTGGCCTGGAATGGCGGGTGGTCGAGAGCCTGCCGATCCACGAGAGCGTCAAGATCGGCGAAGGCGATCTCGAAACCATCTTCGAGAACTACCGCCAGTCGATGCGCAACCTCGCCGCCTGCGGCCTGCAGGTGATCTGCTACAATTTCATGCCGGTGCTGGACTGGACCCGCACCGAGCTCGCCTACAAGCTGCCGGGCGGCGGCACGGCGCTGCGCTTCAACCTGCACGAATACGTCGCGCTCGACCATTTCATGCTGAAGCGTCCCGGCGCCGACGAAGGCCATTCCGCCGAGGTGATGGACAAGGCGAAGACCTGGTTCGAGCGTTCGTCGCAGGCGGATCGCGACCGGCTGCTCACCAGCGTGATGGCGGGGCTGCCCGGCGCCTATGACCGCTACGACCTGCCCGGCCTCGCCCGCATCCTCGATCGCTATGCCGGGATGACCCACGAGAAGCTTCGGGCCAATCTCAAGCGCTTTCTCGACGCCATCATCCCGACGGCCGAGGAAGTCGGCATCCGCATGTGCATCCACCCGGACGACCCGCCGCGCCCGCTCTTCGGCCTGCCGCGCATCTGCTCGGACGAGGAGGATATCGCCTTCATCCTCGGCTCGGTCGATTCCCCCTCGAACGGGCTGACGCTGTGCTCGGGCTCGCTCGGCGCCAATCCTAAGAACGACGTGCCGGCGATCGCGCGCCGCTTCGCCGACAAGATCTGGTTCGCGCATCTGCGCAATGTCGCCAAGGATCCGGACGGCTCCTTTATGGAGGCCGAGCATCTCGGCGGCGACACCGACATGGTGGCGCTGGTCGATGCGCTGATGGCCGAGGAGCACCGGCGCCGGGCAGCGGGCATCCCGCACTGGCGCATCCCGATGCGGCCGGACCACGGCCACGAGCTGCTCGACGATGTCGGCAAGGGCAGCTTCCCGGGCTACCCGGCCGTCGGGCGCCTGCGCGGCCTCGCGGAGTTGCGCGGCGTGATGGCGGCGCTGTCCCAGGTGAAGGGCTACGTCGCCTGAGACGAGAAAGGCGGGCCTGAAGGCCCGTCTTTGCAAGAGATCAACAGAGTTCAGAGCGGTCATTCTCGGGCGAAGCGGGGCTAAGACCCGAGAATCTCTGGCAGGAAAGGGCGCGTTCTCGTCCTGAGATGCTCGGGTCAAGCCCGAGCATGACGCGCTGCTTCTGTCTCAGTGATCGTGCGAATGGCCCTTGTGGCCGTGTGCGGCGCCGTGGCCGTGACCTTGGTCTTGATGGCCGTGGCCGTGATGGTCATGACCGCAGCCGCAGCTGTCGCCATGAACATGCTCGGCATGGGCATGCTGGTGCTGCTCGTGGCCATGCGACTCTTGCCCATGCGGCTCATGCCCATGGGCGTGCTTATGGCCGTCGTCGTGATGGTGGTGCGCGTGGCCGCGATCGTGGCCGTGATGGTCATGACCGTGGTGATGATGGTCGTGCCCGCAGCCGCAGTCATCGCCATGAGCGTGGTGATGGACCTCCTGCTCCGGCTGGAACGGGCGCTCGACCGCCGCCATGGAGCAGCCCTGCCCGCGCACGAGCTCGGCCAAAGCGGGATCGTTCGGGATATAGAGCGCGTCCGCCGTCATTTCCGCCGGGACGTGATTGCCGCCGAGATGCCAGGCGAGGCGCACCAGCCGCAGCGGGTTCTCGGCGCGGATCTCCAGCAGGCTCTCAGGCGCGGCCTTGACCTGCACGAGGCGGCCATCCTCTAGCTTCAGCGCATCGCCGTCGTTCAGCGCCGCCGGCTTGTCCAGATCGATCGTGAATTCGAGCCCGCCCGCCGTCTTCACGGCAACGCCGCCGCGGTTGCGATCCTGATATCCGAGGCTGAGCGTATCGACGACGCGCTCGGCGCGGACGGCGGCCCTGCGAACGACGGAGGTGGCGCGAAGCATGTGCGGTGATCCCATGGCTGGGGCCGGAGCGCAGGGCGTCCCGAGCCCGATCGGAGCTTAGTAGCACAAACCGGCGGCCGTGCTACCAAGCTCTCGGGATCGCGACCAATCTCAGCGCGGCAGCGCCTTGACCTCGGTATCGAACTTCTTCAGCAGCCGCGAACGCTCGGCCGGCGAACCCCAGCGCGGGGTGTCGTAGTCGATCAGCTTCATCTCGGCGAATTTCGGTGCATCCGGCGAGAGCAGCGCGTTCTTGTTCGACGGGATCGAATTGATCTTCAGCTTCGCATTGATGTTCTGGGCGTCTGGCGAGAGCGTGAAATCGACGAATTTCCGCGCGGCTTCCGGGTTCTTGCCGCCCTTGATCAGCGAGACCGAACCGGTCTCGTAACCCGTGCCCTCGCAGGGGGCGACGGTCTCGATCGGCGCGCCCTGCAGCTTCTGCGTCAGCATGTCGTGGATGAAGGCGATGCCGATCCCCGTCTCGCCGAGCGCGGTAGCCTTGACCGGCGCGATGCCGGACTTGGTGTACTGGCTGATGTTCTTATGCAGGTTCTTGAGGAATTCGAAGCCGTTCTCCTCGCCGAGACGCTGCACCGTCGTCGCCAGGAAGACATAGGCCGTGCCGGACGAGCTGGGATCGGCGATCTGAACCTCGTCGCGCAGCTTCGGGTCGAGCAGGTCGGCCCAGCATTTCGGCGCGGCCACGCCCTTCTTCTTCAGCACCTCGGTGTTGTACCCGATGCCGAGAGCGCCGAGATATATGCCGTTGGTGCGGAACTTCGCCTGCTCGGCATGGCGCTGCGCCCAATCATGCAGCTCCGGCAGCTTCGGCGACTTGTATTCGTCGAGCAGCCCCTCATCGGCGGCCTGCAGATGCGGCTCTCCCGGCCCGCCCCACCAGACGTCGCCACGCGGATTGCTCGCCTCGGCCTTGACCTGGGCATAGACCTCTCCGGTGCTCTTGCGGACCATCGAGAACTTGATGCCGGTCGCCTTCTCGAACATCGCCGCCCCCTCGCGGCATTGCTCTTCCAGGATCGAGCAATAGACGGTCACCTGTCCCTGGGCGAAGGCGGGTTGCCCGGCGGCAGCGAACGCCAGGCCGGCAAACAGCGCGCCAGCAGGCGCGAAACGCAAAGCGGACATCATCTTCCTCCCGGTCGGATTCGTTTGCCGACGAAATGACTAGCGGGAGAGAGGGGAGTCAAGGGAAGGTGTCGGGCAACCGTCTTCCCGTAAGGCTGCAAGGGCGCGGCGCGTGCCGAATACGCGGCGTTTCATGAAGGCACGTCATCCCGGACGCAGCGAAGCGGCGATCCGGGATCCATCGTAGAGTGCCCACGCCCTTCGATGCATCCCGGATCAAGCCCGGGATGACGGCGTGGTTCAACGGAAAGTCAACGCGCCCTAGCTCTCGGTTTTCGGCTTGCCGGGCGACGGAGCCGGCAGTGCCTCGGCCGGCACCGCCCGCTTCTTCTTGGCGGCCGGCTTCTTGCGCCGCTTCGGCCTGGGCTTGGGCAACTGCGCTTCCTGCAGCATCTCCAGCTGGACCTGCTGGATTTCGGCGAGGCGCTGCCATTGGCGGGTGACCAGATGGTCCATCTTCTCGTGCAGATGGCGGATTTCCAGCTCCGCCTTGAGGTTGACCTGATAGTCGTTGAGCGAGCGCAGCCGGTCCTTCGACTCCTGCCGCTTCTGGCTCATCATGATGATCGGCGCCTGCACCGCCGCGATGCAGGAGAGCACCAGATTGAGCAGGATGAAGGGATAGGGGTCGAAGGCCTTGCCCTCCCCGATCGCGGCGTTGATCGCCATCCAGACGACAAGCACGACGCCGAAGCTGATCAGGAAGGCCCATGAGCCGCCGAAGCTCGCGAGATTGTCCGAGAAGCGTTCGCCGAGCGTGCGATGCTCCTCGAAATCATCCTCGACGTTCTCGGCGATGGTCTCCTGCCGGGCGATGCTCTCGGCCACCTCACGGTCGAGATCGGAATATTCGCCGTGCTCCTCGCGCAGGATCTCCTCGACATAGCGCGTGCGGTACCGCGCCAGCTCCTTAAGGCTGATCAGCGCGTGGTCCGGCAGATCCGGGAAATCGTTGCGGATATGGTCGGCGAGCGCGGGGCGCAGCGTGCCGATCTCGACGAGGTTCCTGCGCGCCGTCTCCTGCCCGCTGATGGCGCAGACGCCGCGCTTCTTGCCGATGGCGCCGGGTAAACCGGGGCCTTCGATTACGGAAACCGCCGGCCCTTCCAAGTCCTCGCTGTCGTGCCTCGTCATGCGTGCATCATGCCCTTCTCCATCGCACGCGGCTCGCTTCGCCGCGTCGCGGTCATGTCCACTCATCCCGGCATCGACCGGGATCGCCCGAAGGAAAGCGCTCCTCCGGGCTGGTGCCCCGCAGCCAGCGCCGACGGCCGGCCGGGTATAAGGTTCAGGCCTTCACCTTGCCGTCGTCCTCGTCGGCATCTTCCGCAGAATCCTCGTCCTCGTCATCCTCGTCGGATTCGTCCTCGGCGGTGTCCTCGTCTTCGTCTTCATCGTCCGCATCGAGGTCCACATACTCGTAACCGAAAACGATCTCGCCGGTTTCAGGATCGAAGACGCTGGCGGAGGAATCTTCGAAGGCTTCGATCAGCATTTCCGCATCGTCGGGCCCGTCGACGTCGAAGCGGCGCACGGCCTCCTCGCCATCGGCCTTGAGGACGAGCTCGATCGACCAGCCCCGGCCGGTGGTGTCATAGATGCATTTCAGACCCTGGATTGCCAGCATGATGCTCTCTCCTGAGATTGTCCGATGCGCGCGACCGCGCTCCGGTCAGATGCCCGAGCCGCGTGACGGGCACGCGACGCCGGCACGGCGCCGCCAGGAGAGCCGCAGTTCGTCCGGAGCTATCCGCCGGTGGCCAGGAAGCGCTCGACCTCGTCGCGGCGGGGCGCACCGCTCCGGCCGCCGAAGCGGGTGCATTTGATCGCTGCCGCCGCGGAGGCGAAGCGGATCGCGGCCTCTTCGCCCTGCCCTTCCGCCAGCGCCAGGGCGAAGGCGCCGTGCCAGACATCGCCGGCGCCGAGCGTATCCACGGTCTCGACCGGGAAGGCCGGGCTGTGCCGGACCTCGCCACGCTCTATGAACAGCACGCCTTCCTTGCCGAGCGTCACCGCCAGCCAGGTCGGCACGCCGGCCGCGACCTTGGCGAGCCCGGCGCGCGGATCATCCTCGCCCGAGACCTCGCGCAAGGCCTGCTGGCTGAAGGCGACGTGGCTCGCCGTTCCAACGAGGTCCCGATGCGGCGGCTTGCGGTCACCGTCGAGGACTCCCGGCACACCGGCACCACGGGCGAGCCTCAGCGCAGCCAGCGCCCCCTCGCCCCAGCGCGTATCGGCCAGCACGGCCCCGGCCGCCTCCGGCAGATCTCGCGGCAGCCATTCGACATCCTCCGGCATGGCCGGGTCGGAATAGGAGATGACCATGCGCTCGCCTTCGGCATCGACGAGAATCGCCGAGACGGGCGAGCGCAACCCCGCGACACGGCGCGCGAAACCGGTATCGACGCCATCGGCGTCCAGGTCCGCGACGATCTGATCGCCTGTCAGGTCGTCGGCAAGCCGCGTCGCCAGCCAGCAGGCGCCGCCGAGCCGCGCAATCGCGACCGAGGCATTGCCGGCGCAGCCGCCGCCGACAACCGCAAGCCCGCGCGAACGATACTTCTCGCCGCGCGTCGGCATGGTCTCGACGCTGTAGACATAGTCGAGCGTCGCGATACCGAGGCAGAAGACGCCGGCGCGCGCGGGTTCATGAGCCAAAGCGCTGGCCTTCGATATCGGTATGAACGAAGTCGTCGCCCTTATAGGCGAGCTTCAGGCCTGCTGCGCGGGCGGAGGCATAGGCGAAGCAATCGCCCATGTTGAGGCGCGCAGGATGGCGTGTCGAATGGTGGTAGGCGGCTGCACAAGTATGAGCGATCTGGCCGACCGTATCATCGATCGAGAGAACGCGAATCCTCGCATCCTCCAAAAAGTCCCGCACCACCCTGTACCCTTCGTCGATGCCAAAGCGCTTCACCGCCGCCAGGCGCGTCGATGCCTCGAATATTGCGAGAGGCGACGTCACGACCTCGCTCTCGTCGACGAGCGATGCCCTGATCAAGGGAGCTTCGGACTCTTCCAGCAAGTTCGCCACTATGACGGATGCATCCAGAAACATCAGGCGTCACCGTACTCGCGGTCGAAGAATTCCTTATGGGTCAGGCCATCGCCCACAGTCGGGTAAGCCGCCAGCCTTTCCTGGGCCTTGCGGGTTGCCTCATCGACCTGCCGGCGCCGCTCCTCGCGGCGCTTCAGCTCGCGCTCCACGGCCATGCCGATCGCAGCCTGCAGGCTGATGCCGTCGCGCTCCGCCAACTCGCGGACCATGCGGTCAATGTTCGGATCGCGGACAAGAATACCCATCGCAGCCTCCATGATATCACCTGATGATATCATGGAGGCTATCGCGGACCAAATGCCGGTTTGGCCTTACCAGACGCCGGTATTCGGCATGCTCAGCCACGGCTCGGCCGGGGCCTTGGCATCGCCCTTCTGGAGCAGCTCGATCGAGATGTTGTCGGGCGAGCGGATGAAGGCCATGTTGCCGTCGCGCGGCGGGCGGTTGATCGTGACGCCCGCCTTCATCAGCTTGTCGCAGGTCGCGTAGATGTCGTCGACCTCATAGGCGAGATGGCCGAAATTGCGGCCGCCGGTGTAGGTTTCGGGATCCCAGTTATAGGTCAGCTCCAGCGTGGGGCGGCCGCGCGAAGCGCCGGCGCGGGCCGCGTCGAGATCATCGGAAGCCGCGAGGAAGACCAGGGTGAAACGGCCCTTCTCGTTCTCGATCCGGCGGGTTTCGACCATCCCGAACTTGTTGACGTAGAAATCCAGCGCCTGATCCAGATCGGTCACGCGCACCATGGTGTGGAGATAACGCATCGTGTTTCCTCGTTGAGCGGCTGCAGGGTTGATCCGTTTCCTAAATCAGGCAAGAGCATCGGCGTTCCAAGAGACGGCAAGCAGGACGAGCCATGACGACAACGCAAGACGGGCCGGTGACGGCGCCGCCTCAGCGCGCCACGCCCGCCCAGATCGCCCGCATCAAGCAGCGCGCGGCGATCCTCTCGGTGATGGCGACGATCCTGCTGACGGCAGCGAAGATCCTCGGCGCCATCATCTCCGGCTCGCTCGCCCTGCTGACCGACGCCCTGCAGGGGCTGGTCGATGTCGGCTCGACATTGTTCACCTGGTTCGCCGTGCAGGCCTCGGACAAGCCGGCCGACGACGAGCATCATTACGGTCACGGCAAGGTCGAGTCTCTTGCCGCGCTGGTCGAGACCGCGATCCTGTTCACGCTGGCCGGCGCGATCCTGTGGGAGGCCGGCAACCGGCTGTGGAACGGCATCGTCGAGCATGTCTCGGTGACCCCGCTGGTCATCGGCGTGATGCTGCTCTCGATGACCGTCGACGCCATCCGCTGGCGCTCGCTGACCAAGGTGGCGAAGGAGACCGGCAGCGAGGCGCTATCCGCCGAAGCGACGCATTTCTCGGCCGATTTCATCGGCTCGGCGCTGGTGCTCGCCGGCCTGATCGGCGTCTGGTACGGCTTCGAGCGGGCAGACACCGCCGCCGCCTTCGCCATCGCCGCCTATACCGCCTTCTCGGCCTATCGCCTCGCCCGGCGCGTGCTCGACACGCTGATGGACGCGGCGCCTGAAGGCGTCACCGAGAAGCTGCGCGAGGCCGCCCGCTCCGTGCCGGGCGTGGTCGGCATCAACTGGCTCAGGGTTCGCCCGGCCGGCGGGCGCGTCCATGGCGAGATCGGCATCAGCGTCTCGCGCACGCTGCCGCTGGAGCGTGTCACCGCGATCAAGGCCGAGCTTGGCGACGCATTGCTGAAGGCCGAGCCGGGCTCCGAGATCACGATCACGGCCGATCCGGTGCAGGTCGATGACGAGACCGCGCTCGAGCGCGTGCTGCTGATCGCGCTCAAGCTGAAGATCCCGGCGCACCACGTCACCGTGCACAGCATCGGCGACAAGCTCTCGGTCAGCCTCGACATGGAAGTCGACGCGACCCTGCCGCTCGGCGAGGCACACGAGGTCGCGACGCGGCTGGAGAATGCGATCCGGGCCGAATTCGGCGGCGAGACCGAGGTCGAGACCCATATCGAGCCGATGGAGACCGGCCAGCCGGCCGGCCACAACGCGGCCTGGGAGACGGTCGAGGATATCGGCAAGGCTCTTGCGGGCGAAGCGGCGAAGCTCGCCGGGCCGATCCACGACATCCACAGCGTTCGCGTGCGCCAGACTGCCAAGGGGCTCGTCGTGAACTACCATTGCCGGGTCGACCCGGCACTCGACGTCGCCTCCGTGCATGCTGCCGTCGATGCGATCGAAAGAGCGGTGCGCATCGCCCGCCCCCAGGTCTGCAGGCTGGTGAGCCATGCGGAGCCGGCGGTTCTGGCCGGGGCTTAAGGCGTTCCCGCCGTCATTCTCGGGCGGAGCGAAGCGCAGATCAGAGTATCTCTGGCCGGACGAGGCGCTGGAGTCTTTTTCGTCAGGAGATGCTCGGGTCAGGCCCGAGCATACGGCCGTGTTTCCATCCCAAGCCGGCATGCTCTAGAAACGCCCCCTGACCTTCGCCATCAGGGTTTCCATGCGTACCGAAGATGCTCCGCTGATCCGCCTCGAGGATTACCGTCCCTCCGACTGGCTGATCGACACGGTCGATCTCGACTTCAGCCTTCACCCGCAGAAGACGCGCGTGCGCGCCCTGCTGACCCTGCGCCCCAATCCGGCGGGCCGGCCTGGCCCGCCGCTGGTGCTCGACGGTGACGAGCTCAAGCTGACATCGCTCAGCCTCGACGGGAAGCCGCTCGACGCATCCGCCTATACGGTGACGGCGCAGGCGCTGACGATCCCCGCCCCGCCGCAGCATGACTTCACACTGACGATCGAGACGGAGATCGACCCCTCCGCCAACACCAAGCTGATGGGGCTTTATCGCTCCTCGCGGGTCTACTGCACGCAATGCGAGGCGGATGGCTTCCGCCGCATCAGCTATTTCCTCGACCGGCCCGACGTAATGAGCGTCTACACGGTCAGGCTGGAAGCGGAGAAGGCGGAGGCGCCTGTCCTGCTCTCGAACGGCAATCTGGTCGCGACCGGGGAAGTGCCCGGCAGCGACCGGCATTTCGCGGTCTGGCACGATCCGCACCCGAAGCCGGCCTATCTCTTCGCGCTGGTCGGCGGTGCGCTCGACCATGTCCGGCAGGACTATGTCACCGCCGAGGGCAACAAGGTCGAGCTCGCCGTCTATGTCGAGCCCGGCAAGGCGGAGCGGGCCGGCTGGGCGCTCGACTCGCTGGTGCGCTGCATGCGCTGGGACGAGCAGGTCTTCGGCCGCAACTACGATCTCGACGTGTTCAACGTCGTCGCCGTGTCCGACTTCAACATGGGGGCGATGGAGAACAAGGGCCTCAACATCTTCAACGACAAATACGTGCTCGCCGATCCGCAGACCGCGACCGATGGCGACTATGCCTCGATCGAGGCGATCATCGCGCATGAGTATTTCCACAACTGGACCGGCAACCGCATCACCTGCCGCGACTGGTTCCAGCTCTGCCTGAAGGAAGGGCTCACGGTCTTCCGCGACCAGGAATTCTCGGCGGATGAGCGCTCGCGCCCGGTGAAGCGCATCGCCGATGTCCGCACGCTGCGCTCGACCCAGTTCTCGGAGGATGCAGGCCCCCTCGCCCATCCTGTCCGGCCGCGCGCCTACAAGGAAATCAACAACTTCTACACGCCGACGGTCTACGAGAAGGGCGCGGAGGTCATCCGCATGCTGAAGGTCCTGATCGGCGACGAGGCCTTCAGACAGGGCATGGACCTCTATTTCGAGCGCTGCGACGGCACCGCCGCGACGATCGAGGAGTTTCTCGCCTGTTTCGCCGAGAGCTCCGGCAGGGATCTCTCCCATTTTGCCCGCTGGTATGAGCAGGCCGGCACGCCGACCGTCGTCGCGTCGGGCCGCTACGATGCCGCCGCCAGACGCTATACGCTCGAGCTGGCGCAGAGCACGCCGCCAACGCCCGGCCAATCCGAGAAGCGGCCCGTCGTCCTGCCGATCAAGCTCGGCCTCGTCGGATCGCATGGCGACCTGTCGTTGAAGACGAGCTCGAACGCCTATGCCGGCGATGGCCTCATCGTGCTCGACACCAGCTCCCTCTCGATCAGCTTCGAGGATGTGGCGGAAGCGCCGATCCCCTCGCTGATGCGCGGATTCTCGGCACCGGCGCGGCTCGATCTCGACCTGTCCGATGCCGAATTGCTGCGGCTGTTCTCGGCCGACAGCGATTCCTTCAACCGCTGGCAGTCGCTGCAGACGGTCGCCACCCGCGCGCTCGCCGCCGCCGGCAAGCCCGGCGCGGATCGGAATGCCCTGACCGCCACGGCTGCCGAGCTCGGCCGGGCGCTCGACGGCTTCGTGAAGGCCGATGCGCTGACCGATCCGGCTTTCGCCGCGCAGGTGCTGCGCCTGCCCGCCCCGGCCGACATCGCGCGCGAGATCGGCGGCGATGTCGATCCGGACGCGATCTTCGCCGCCCATCGCAGTCTCTCGGGCGCCATCGGCAAGACGCTGCTCGGCAATCTCCCGGGCCTGCGCGCGGCGCTGGCGACAAGCGGCGCCTACCGGCCCGATGCCGCCTCCGCCGGGCGGCGCGCCCTGCGCAATGAATTGCTCGGGCTGGCGGCGCTCGCAGCCCCTGCCGAGGGCGCCGGCCTCTGCGAGGAGCAGTTCGCCACGGCCGACAATCTGACCGACCGGCTGGCGGCGCTCGCGGCGATGACGCTGATCCCCGGCGAGCGTCGCGAGGCACTCATTGCCCGCTTCGCGGAAGCCTATGCCCGCGAGCCGCTCGTCCTCGACAAATGGCTGATGGCGCAGGCACTGATCCCGGAGCCGGAAACGTTGGAACGGGTGAAGCGGCTGATGCAGCATCCCGCCTTCTCGCTCGGCAACCCGAACCGGGTCAGGGCGCTGATCGGCGGCTTCGCGGCCAACCTCACCCAGTTCAACCGGGCCGATGGCGAGGGCTACGGCTTCGTCTCCGACATCGTCATCGCGCTCGACAAGACGAACCCGCAGGTCGCCTCGCGCCTGCTCGGCTCGTTCAAGAGCTGGCGCATGCTGGAGCCCGGCCGCAAGCGGCTCGCGCGGGAGGCCTTGAGCACCGTCGCGCGGATGCCGAACCTGTCTCGAGACGTCGCCGACATCGCGGAAAGAGCACTCGCCTGAGCCGTTCTCCCCAATGGTTAATACCGACCTGTCCAAAACATTAACGTTTCATTACCCGCACAGGATTCATCGGATAAACGCCACAACCTAAAGGAGAATTCTGAGCCCCTGACTCAACTCAGGGCTAGACAAAACAGGACTCTCGGATTCAACTGACAGTGATTCGCGGGGATGCGGCACGTCTCCCGATCTTACTGACGGTAATCGATTTCCGAAGGGGGACGGGCATGTCGCGTGCCAACGCGGATTGCGCATCCGTGCGCGCCGATACGATTCTGGGCGTGGCGAGATCGCTGACGCATCCGTTGTATCAGCGGTTCGAAAGCTTCGAGCCCACATTTCGGACAGCCATCCCCGTGCTCGTCGGGATTTTCCTCGTCATCCTCGGGGCGGGCGCGATCATCCAGACATCCGCCATGCGCGACGACGCCCTCGTCGACGCGGCCGGCGACATGGACCTGGTCTCCGCGCTGGTCGCCCGCGAACTCGACAATGCGACGCTGGCCGGCAAGGAGCCGGCGACCGTACTCGCAGCCCTCACCGCCCGGCACCTCGCCGCCCATGGCCGCATCGTCCATGTCAGCGGCGCCGACGGTCGCGTTGTCGCCAGCGAGCCGGTGATCGGCCAGACGCAGCGCACGCTCACCGACTTCCTCGGCCAGACCCAGCCGCTCACGGTCTTCGGCGACCGGGCCGGCGTGATGCGCATCACCCTTCCGAACGGCGCCGATGTCTTAGCCAGCGTGCGCAACCTCGCCGCCCCGCTCGGCCAGGTCGCGGTGATGCAGCCGGTTTCCCGCGCGCTCTCGGTCTGGCAGGTTCGCCGCTCCGGTCTCTCCATCCTGTTCGGCGCCGCCGGGCTCGTCCTCGGCGTCATCACCGTCGCCTTCATGCTCCAGTCGAAGCGCGCCAGCGCGGCCGACGAGGATTGCGACTGCGTGCGCGAACGCATCGACACCGCCCTCAACCGCGGCCATTGCGGCCTCTGGGACTGGGATCTCGCGCGGGGCCGCATCTACTGGTCGGATTCGATGTATGCCTTGCTCGGCTACGACCGCGCCGGCGAGTACATGTCCTTCGGCGAGGTCAGCAGCTTCATCCATAATGATGATGTCGATCTCTACGCCCTCGCCGACGCCGTGAGCCGCGGCGAGGCCAGCCATCTCGATCAGGAATTCCGGGTCCGCGCCGTCTCGGGCGAGTGGCTCTGGCTCAAGGCCCGTGCCGAGCTGGTGATCGACCGCCGCACCCGCTCGCGACACCTCGTCGGCATCGTCGTCGACATCTCCGAGCAGCGCCGCATGGCCGAGCGCACCGCCACCGCCGATGCCCGCCTGCGCGATGCGGTCGAGGCGATCTCGGAGGCCTTCGTGCTCTGGGATGCCGACAACCGGCTCGTGCTCTGCAACGCCAAGTACCAGCAGCTCCACCAGCTGCCCGCCGAGGCGCTGCAATCCGGCACGAGCTATGACGAGATCATGGCACGCTCGGCCCAGCCGCAGATCGACGAGGAGCCGATGCGGGTCCAGCGCGGCGGCGCCGGCGCCACCTCCTACGAGGCGCGCCTCTCGGACGGCCGCTGGCTCCAGATCAACGGCCGCCGCACCAAGGATGGCGGCTCGGTCTCCGTCGGCACCGACATCACCAAGCTGAAGCAGCAGGAAGAGCGGCTCACCCAGTCCGAGCACCAGCTCCTGATGCACGTCACCGACCTCAAGGCCTCGCGCCAGAAGCTGGAAGCCCAGGCCCAGCAGCTCGCCGAGCTTGCCGAGCGCTATCTGGAGCAGAAGGCTGTCGCCGAGAGCGCCAACCGCGCCAAGTCCGAATTCCTCGCCAATATGAGCCATGAGCTGCGGACGCCGCTCAACGCGATCATCGGCTTCTCCGAGATCATGGAGAACGGCATGTTCGGCCCGCTCGGTGACAAGTACACCGACTACGTCCGCGACATCCGCTCCAGCGGCGGCTACCTGCTCGGCATCATCGACGACATCCTCGACATGTCGCGCATCGAATCCGGCAAGATGCGGCTCGAGAAGAGCGAGATCGTCATCGGCCCGGTGCTGGACCAGGCACTGCGCAAGCTGCAGCCGGAGATCGAGCGCAAGCAACTCGTCCTCAGCCTCGAAGGCCCGTTCGACACCCATATCGAGGCCGACCCGCACGCGCTCTACCAGATCCTCGGCAACCTGCTCGACAACGCCGCCAAGTTCACGCCGGAAGGCGGGCGGATCGCGGTGCGCACGCGCCATGTCCCCGGTGCGCTCAACATCTTCATCGAGGATACCGGCATCGGCATCCCCAAGGAGAAGATCGACCGCGTCGGCCGGCCGTTCGAGCAGGTCGAGGGCGATCTGGTGCGCAGCTACAAGGGCTCGGGCCTCGGCCTTGCCATCGCCCGCTCGCTCGCCGAACTGCATGGCGGCTCGCTCAGGCTGCGCTCGGCCATGGGCGCCGGCACCATCGTCATGGTCCATCTGCCGCTCGACGGCGGCGCCGGCCGCGTCACCGCGCAGGCGGCGTAGAACCCGGCGCGGATTGCCGGAACACCAACGTCATTCCGGGGCAGGCCTCAGGTCTGGCCCGGAACCCAGAACCGAAGCGCTTCGCCATCAGGCATCCAGCGGAGGCATCGGTTCCGGCTTCCGGGTTCTCCGTCCAGGCGGAGCCCCGGGATGGCGGGATGTCCAAGACGGCTGTCTGCGCTCAGCCAGCCCGTGCCTGCCCGAGGATGCGGGTGAAGATCGCCCTCACGCCAGAGCGGACCTCGTCCAGCTCCGCCTTCAGGACCTTCGCATCGGGACGCCCGACGGCCGTCGCGATCCTCCGTAGCACGCGCGGCGGCACCGCCTTGGGGTCGAAGGCTTCCTCGACGGTGAAACGCTGCCAGAGCTGCACGTCGCCGATCAGCCGATGCGCTTCCAGCAACACCGAGGCATCGCCCTCCGAGAGAAGGCCCGCGGCGCGGGCGGCGGCGAAGACCGAGGCCGTATCGTTGACGATCAGGGCGGGGTGCTCGCTGGCGTGGGCGAGCAGCAGGAACTGGGCGAGGAAGTCGAGATCGGTCAGGCCGCCGGCGGCCAGCTTCAGGTCCCAGGCGTCCTTCTCGCCCTTCTCCCTGGCGATCAGCGCCCGCATCTCGGCCACGGCCGTCGCGACCTTGGCCGGCTCGCGCTTTCGCGACAGGATGGCGCGAATGGAAGCCTCGGCCCGTCGCGCCAGCCCGGCATCGCCGGCGACGACGCGGGCGCGGGTCAGCGCCATCTCCTCCCAGATCTCGGCCTCGCCCGCATGATAGGCCTCGAAACCGGCGAACTGCGTCGCCGCCGGGCTCTTGTTGCCGGTCGGGCGCAGGCGCATGTCGACCTGATAGAGCGTGCCGCGCCGCGTCGGCACCGTCAGCGCCGCCACCAGCCGCTGGGTGAAGCGGACATGCCAGGTGACGGGATCGAGGCTCTTGGCGCCGTCGCTCGGGCCAGCTTCCTCCGGCCGATCGTAGAGCAGGATCAGGTCGAGGTCGGATGAGGGCGTCAGCTCGCCGGCGCCAAGCCGGCCAAGCCCGAGCACCACCGTCTCGGCCCCGGCGATGACGCCGTGATCGGCCATGAAAGAGGCGCGCGTATCGGCGAAGGCGACGCGCAGGCAGGCCTCCGCGACGGCGCAATAGGCCTGGCCTGCCCCTTCGGCCGGGTAGACACCGGAGAGCAGCCGTGCCCCGACGAGGAAATTCTCCTGACGGGCGGCATCGCGCAGCCGGTCGAGCCCATCCTCGACGCTCGGCGGCGGCGACCCGACGAAATTGCGGATGCGGCGCTCCAGGGCGTCGGCGTCGAGCACGGCCTGCCCGAAGGCCGGGTCGATGACCCCGTCGAGCACATGGGGATGCAGTGCCGCGACCTTGGCGAGGCGCGGGGCGCTGCCGAGTATCTCGGCGAAGAGCGTCAACAGGGAATCATGCGAGCGCAGCAGCGTCAGCAGCTCGACCGCCGCGGGCATGCGGACGAAAGCATTGTCGAGATGGGCAAGCGCGCCATCGGGATCGGCCGTGCGGCCGAGCGCGACCAGCAGCGCAGGGGTCAGCTCCGTCAGCACTTCGCGGGCGCGGGCGCTGGTGACGGCGGCGCGGCGACCGAAATGCCAACCACGCACTGTCTCCGCCGCCGTCATCGCATCGCGGAAGCCGAGCTTGCCTAGAGTCTCGAGCGTCTCGGGATCGGGCTCGGAGCCCGTGAAGCTCAACGTTCCCGCCTCGGAAGCCAGGCTCGGCCCCTCCTCGAACAGCAGGGCGTAGTGCCCCTCGACGCGCCTCGCATGGGCGGTCAGCGCCTTGCCGAAGGCGGCGGCGTTGGCATAGCCGCAGAAGCGGGCGAAGGCATCGAGATCCCCGGCGGGCTTGGGCAGGGTCTGCGTCTGCTCGTCGTCGCGCATCTGCAGGCGATGCTCGATCGTGCGCAGCCAGCGATAGGATTCGGAGAGTTCGTCGCGCGCCTGCGGCGTGATCCAACCCTCGCTCGTCAGCTCCTTCAGCATGTCGAGCGTGCGCGGCCCCCGCAGCGCCGGGCGGCGACCGCCGAAGACGAGCTGCTGGGTCTGCACGAAGAACTCGATCTCGCGGATGCCGCCGCGGCCGAGCTTCACGTTATGGCCGGCGACGGCGATGGTCTCGTGGCCCTTCACGGTCTGGATCTGGCGCTTCATCGCGTGGATGTCGGCGATGGTCGCGAAGTCGAAATATTTGCGCCAGATGAAGGGAGCGAGATCCTTGAGGAAGCGCAGGCCGAGCTCCGTATCGCCAGCGATAGGGCGCGCCTTGATCATGGCGGCTCGTTCCCAGTTCTGCCCGACGGTCTCGTAATAGGAATAGGCTGATGGCAGCGAGACCGCGACATGGGTCGAGGCCGGATCGGGCCGCAGGCGCAGATCGACGCGGAAGACGTAACCGTCCGGCGTCCGCTCCTGGATGATGCGGGCGATCTGCTGCGTCAGCTTGACGAAGAAGCTCGACGGCTCGCCGACGCCGGCAGCTTCCGCCGCCTCGGGATCGAAGAAGACGACGATGTCGATGTCCGAGGAATAGTTCAGCTCGCCGGCGCCATGCTTGCCCAGCGCCAGCACGACGAGACCGGAACCAACTCCGGGATTGGCCGCATCAGCCAGCTTGATCCGGCCGAGATCGGCGGCCTGACGCAAGACGTGATCGGTCGCGAGGCGCGTCGCCATGTCGGCCGTCGCCGTGAGCGCGGCCGTCACCGTCTCGACATCCCAGACGCCACCGATATCGGCAAGCGCGATCAATAGCGCCATGCCGCGACGAAAACGGCGCAGCTCGCGCATCAGGTCGCCCGTTTCGCAACCGGCGACCGCGAAGGCCTCGATCCCGGCCAGCAGTTCGTCGCGGCGCGCCTCCGGCGACTGCGTCAGGCAGGCGAACAAGGCCTCCGGATCGAAGCGCATGACTTGGGTGAGGAACGGAGAATGCGCGAGGACGCCCGCGACCAGCACCGCGCTATGCGGGTGTCCTGCGAAGTGCACCTTGAGTGCCTCGGCGGCCGCTTCGTCGTGCAGCCGCTCGATCAGCTCGCGCGCGAGCAGCGCCTCGGCCTTGGCGCGTGCCGGCAAGACCGGCGCCGCATCCAGCCTGTCACAGAGCCGTTCAGCCATCACGCACCTTCCCTCAGAGGGACGGCACGCCAGCAGGGTTTGAGACGACTGTCGAGCTTTCAGGCTCCGGAACGGCCTGTATGTCCACAGGCTTGGCCTCGGCCACCGGCAGAGCGATGACCACGCGCAGGCCGGGCGCGTTTTCCTCCAGCCTGAGTTGTCCGCCATGCAGGCGCACCACCCCGGCGGCCAGCGACAGGCCAAGACCGAAGCCCGGCTTGCTGCGGCTGGCATCGAGCCGGACGAAACGATCGAGTACGCGCCCGCGATCGGCTTCCGGGATGCCCGGCCCGTGATCGGCCACGGAAAGCTCGATCTCCGTACCGTTGCGCTGCGCGGCGACTTTCACGACGCCGTCGCCACCCTGTTCGGGGCCGCCATATTTCAGCGCGTTGTCGATGAGATTGGCCAGCGCCTGCCCGATCAGCTCGCGGTTGCCGAAGACCCGCAGGCCCGGGACAACCTCGCTGGAGAGAGCAAGACCCGCCTCCTCGGCCAATGGCTCGTAGAGCTCGGCCATGCCCGAGACGATCTCCGAGAGATCGAGCTCGGCCATGTTCTCGCTGATCCGCCCGGCTTCGAGCCGCGCGATCATGAGCAGCGCGTTGAAGACGCGGATCAGGTTGTCCGCCTCTTCGATGGAACCATCGAGAGCCGCCCGCAGCTCATCCGGCGACTTGGCGCTCCGCAGCGCCTCCTCGGCGCGATTGCGCAGCCGCGTCAGCGGCGTCTTGAGGTCGTGGGCGATGTTGTCGGTGACCTGCTGCATGCCCGCCATCAGCTCGCCGATTCGGTCGAGCATGGCGTTCAGGTTGAGCGCAAGGCGGTCGAGCTCGTCGCCCGTACCGGTGATGGCAAGGCGCCCCTTCAGGTCGCCTTCCATGATGCCATGCGCGGTCTCGCTCATGCCGTCGACGCGCTTCAGCACGCGCCGCGCCACGAACCAGCTCGCAAAGCAGCCGAGGATGAAGACCAGCGCCAGCGACCAGCCGGCGGCGCGGCGGATGACGATGCCGAGTCGGTCGCGCTCCTCGAGATCGCGGCCGACGAGGAGGCGAAAGCCCGCCGGCAGCATGAAGACGCGGACGAGCGCGCGGCTCGGCGTGTCGACGTTCTCGCTGGAACGGGCGTATTCGATCTCGCTTTCGCCCGTGCGGTCGAGCGTTCCCGGCGGGATCGCCTCGACATTGCCGGCGATGCGCTCGCCGACCGGTGTTGTGACGAGATAGAGCGAGGCACCCGGCCCGCGCGAGCGACGCTCGACGATGTTGACGAGCCGGCGGATGCCGCCCTGCCGCTGCTGCTCGGCCAGCCCCTGGATCTCTGCATCGATGGTCGAGCGGATCTGATCCGTCAGCAGGCGCTGCGCGTTCCACGAGACATAGCCGAGCACGACGGCGGCGAAGAAGACGAAGATGACCAGAAAGGCCGCCGTCAGCTTGAAGGCCGTCGTGCGGAACAGGGTCGGCAGGAATTTCTGGCGCCTGCGCGCAGGAACGTCAGCGGGCGCTGTCACGGACCATATATCCCGCGCCGCGGATGGTGTGGATCATCGGCTGCTCGAAGCCCTTGTCGACCTTGGCGCGCAGGCGGCTGACATGCACGTCGATGACATTGGTCTGGGGGTCGAAATGATAGTCCCAGACGTTCTCCAGCAGCATGGTGCGCGTCACCACCTGCCCGGCATGCTTCATCAGATATTCGAGCAGGCGGAACTCGCGCGGCTGCAGGACGATCTCCTGCCCTTCGCGGGTGACGCGATGGGCGAGCCTGTCGAGCACCAGCTCACCGACGCGATAGGTGGTGGGCTCGGAGGCCGGCGCACCGCGGCGGCGGGCGAGCACCTCGACGCGGGCGAGCAGCTCGGAGAAGGCATAGGGCTTGGGCAGGTAGTCGTCGCCGCCGGCGCGTAGCCCCTTCACGCGGTCATCGACCTGCGCAAGCGCCGACAGGATCAACGCGGGCGTCTCGTCCTTCTGCTCGCGCAGGGAGCGGATCAGCGAGAGGCCGTCGAGCCGCGGCAGCATGCGGTCGATGACGAGCACGTCGTAGCCGCCGCCCTCGGCCATGGCATAGCCCTGCAGCCCGTCCGGCGCATGGTCGGCGACATGGCCGACCTCGCGAAAGGCCTTGGTCAGGTAGGCCGCAGCCTCGGCATCATCTTCGACGATCAGGAGTCGCATGGGCGGAGCCTAGCTCATCAAACGAAAAAACGGCAGGCCGGAGGATACGCATCCGGCCTGCCGCCGCGACGGCTGGTCCCTGGGCTGGGGCGACAGGAAACCTTAGGGACCAACCTGCCTGCTTCAGGCCGCCGGCTGGCGGCCGACCTCGAAGGTCACTTCACGGGACTTGCCCTCGCGGAACAGGGTGATCGTGGTCTTGGCGCCGGGCGCGAAGGTCGCGATCTTGCGCGAGAGTTCGCGCGCGTCCTTGATGGCCTCGCCGTTGACCGCGGTGATGGTGTCGCCGCGGCGGATGCCCGCCTTGGCGGCCGGGCCATCGCCCTGCGCCTCGGCGACGAGGGCGCCCTTGGCTTCCTTCAGACCGATGGCATCGGCCATCTCGCCGGTGACGGGCTGGATCTGCACGCCGATGAAGCCGCGCGCCACCGTGCCGTCCTTCTTCAGCGAATCCACCACCTGCTTGACGGTCGAGGCGGGGATCGCGAAGGCAATGCCGACATTGCCGCCGGAAGGCGAGAAGATCGCGGTGTTGACGCCGACGACTTCGCCGTTCTGGTTGAAGGTCGGGCCACCCGAATTGCCGCGGTTGATCGGCGCATCGATCTGGATGAAGTCGTCATACGGGCCGGAGCCGATGTCGCGGCCCTGGGCCGAGACGATGCCGGCCGTGACCGTGCCGCCGAGACCGAAGGGATTGCCGATCGCCAGCACCCAGTCGCCGATCCGGGCCTTGCCTTCCGCCAGCTTCACAAAGGCGAAATCACCGGCGTCCTTGACCTTGAGCAGCGCGAGATCGGTGCGCGGATCGGTGCCGACGACCTTGGCGTCGAGCGTTTTGCCGGAGTCGGTGACAAGCTGGACCTCGACGGCGTTCTCGACGACGTGGTTGTTGGTCACGACATAGCCGTCCTGGCTGACGAAGAAGCCGGAGCCCTGGGCCATGCCCTGACGCGGTTGCGGCCGGCTCGGAGCCTTGCCCTCGCCAGGCTCGCGGAAGAAGCGACGCAGCTGCGGCGGCAGGTCGTCCAGATTCTGCTCGTCATTGGCGGCCGCTGCCTGCGTCTTGACGCGGACGGAAACAACCGCCGGCTTCACCTTCTCGACGAGATCGGCGAAGGAGGGCAGAGAACCCTGGGCGCCGGAGAGCTGGATCGGCTGAGCGATGGCGTTGTGGTTCTGCATCAGCGCGCTGTCGGCGATGCCGGCGGCGAGGCCGATGCCGAGAACGGCGGTGCCGGCGAGAAGGGCGCCGCGCTTCAGGATGGACTTACGGGTTTCGTTCTGTGTCGTCATGATTGAACCTCGTGGAGCGACAGGGATGCCCTGCTCGTGACGAGGACCATGAAGCCCGCCGCCTTACGCGGCTTTGGCCTGAAGATGACGGTTTCGTAAGGTTGCCGTGGACAGACCACCGCTGGCCTTGACGAAAGCCAGGCCGCGGAAGTTCCCTCGACAGGGTGATCGGCGGGGGCTGGCATGCAGACTATCTTGGGGCGGGTTTTCTGGAGCGTTGCGCTGGTCGCGACCTGCCTGAGTGGCGCGGCTTCCGCGCAGCAGGGTTCAGCTTACGGCGTCGGGTTGCGGATCGCGCAAACGCGGGGCTACGCCAATACCGATTGCTATGCGCGCGTCTTCGCGAAGCATGCCATCGTGGTCGAGAATGACCGGGGACAGCGTGGATGGCGCGCGCCTTCGACGCCCGCCTACAATGCAGAGCAGCGCTCGCGGTGCGGTGTCGATCGGTTGCAGGATTTAGCCATGCGGCGCGGCGCAGAACGCTTCGGGGCCGCTGGTGCTCCGCGCCCACGCGGCGGTGTCTATGGGCTCGGGCTGAAGGTCGCGGCCGAGCGCGGCTATTCCGGTAGCGATGCCGCCTGCTTCGCCCGCACTTACGCGACCTTCGCTTCGCCTCACCCCGCTCCGCGCGGTCACGTAACCTACGTGATCGCCGGCGCCAGCATGCATTCCTATTCCCAAGAGCTGTTCCGGGCCTGCGGGATCAGCCGTTAGGGTTTCTCGGCGGGATCGATGAGGGCTGCGAGCTTCGCCTGCTCTTCGGGGGACAGCGCTTGCGGCCCTCCAACGGAAGCCGGGCGATTGCGCGCACGCGTCCAGACGAAGCCGAACGCCAGCAGCAGGATCATGAAAGGCGCCGCCCAGAGCAAGGCTGTGCGCGCATTGACCGGCGGGCGCAGCAGCACGAAATCGCCGTAGCGGGCGACGACGAAGTCGACCACCGCCTTGTCGTCATCGCCGCTCACGAGCCTTTCGCGGACAAGGAGGCGCAGATCGCGCGCCAGCGGGGCATCGGAATCGTCGATCGACTGGTTCTGGCAGACCAGGCAGCGCAAGCCGCCGGAAATGGCGCGCGCCCGCTGTTCGAGGGCCGGATTCGGCAGCACCTCGTCGGGCTGCACGGCAAAAGCGCCGACTGCCGTCAGAAGCGCAAAGCCGATGACGAGGGCGATCCGCCGCATCGCCCTACTCCGCTGGCTGGGGCGCAGCGACCGGCGCGGCGCGTTTCGGCGCGGCCAGCCGGAAGCGGCGGTCGGTCAGCGAAAGCCCACCGCCGAAGGCCATGATGATCGCGCCGATCCAGATCAGCAGGATCAGCGGCTTGTCGTAAAGCCGCACCGCGACGCCGCCATCCTGCGCCTCGCCGAGGCTGATATAGGCCTGGCTCAGCCCGTCGGTTCGGATTCCAGCCTCGGTCGTCGGCATGTTGCGGGCGGTGTAGATGCGCTTCGATGCCTCGACCGGCGCCAGCTCGCGATTGCCGGAGAAGAGCTGGAAGCGCGCGACCTCGGCACGGAAATTCGGCCCCGTCCGCGGAGAAACACCTTCCAGGACGATGGTGTAGCGCCCGCTCGTCAGGCGTTCTCCCGGCTTGAGGACCGCGATCGACTCGCTGCTCCAGGCAGCGGCGGCAATGCCGATGATGCTGACGCCGACGCCGGCATGAGCCAGAGCGGTGCCCCAGGCGGAGCGTGGCAAGCCCTTGGCCCGCGACAGCATCGCCTTCCAGCCCTTGGCCCGCGCGACGATGCGCTCGCCGAGGTCGACCGCCGCGCCGAGGACCAGGAAGACGCCGAGGCCGATACCAAGCGGGGCAAGGACCGGCCCGCCCCGCGTGAAGGCAATCAGAGCGAGCGCCGTCAGCACGGCCAATCCGAAGGCGGCGGCATTGCGCTGCGCGGCGCCGAGCAGATCGCCGCGCTTCCAGGCCAGCGACTGGCCGATCGGCAGGATCAGCAGCAGCGGCACCATCACCGGTATGAAGGTGGCGTTGTAGAAGGGCGCCCCGACCGAGATCTTGTCGCCGGTCAACATCTCCAGGACCAGCGGATAGAGCGTGCCGACGAAGACGGTGGCGCAGGCCGTAGCCAGGAAGACGTTGTTGACGACGAGCGCGCTCTCCCGGGAAATCGGCGCGAACAGCCCGCCCTGCCGCAGCAGTGGTGCGCGCCAGGCGAAAAGGGCCAGGGAACCGCCGACGAAGAAGATCAGGATGAAGAGGATGAACAGGCCGCGCGCCGGATCGCTGGCGAAGGAGTGCACCGAGGTCAGCACGCCGGAGCGAACGATGAAGGTGCCGAGCAGCGAGAGCGAGAAGGTCAGGATCGCCAGCAGGATCGTCCAGACCTTGAGCGCGTCGCGCTTCTCCATCACCACCGTCGAGTGGATCAGGGCCGTGCCTGCCAGCCAGGGCATGAAGGAGGCGTTCTCGACCGGGTCCCAGAACCACCAGCCGCCCCAGCCGAGCTCGTAATAGGCCCAGTAGGAGCCCATCGCGATGCCGAGCGTCAGGAAGGTCCAGGCCAGCAGCGTCCAGGGCCGAACCGCACGGGCCCACATCGCGTCGATGCGCCCGTCGATCAGGGCTGCGACGGCGAAGGCATAAGTGATCGAGAAACCGACATAGCCGACATAAAGCAGCGGCGGGTGGATCGCGAGGCCGAGATCCTGCAGGATCGGGTTGAGGTCCTGCCCTTCGGCCGGCGCCGGGGCCAGCCGCTGGAACGGGTTCGAGGTGAAGAGCGTGAAGGCCAGGAACGCCACGGCCACCAGCCCCTGCGCGGCGAGAGTCCCGGCCCGCAGTCGCGGCGGCAGGGAGTTGCGCGACAGCGCCACCAGCGCGCCGAACAGGGTCAGGATCAGCACCCACAGCAGCATCGAGCCTTCGTGGTTTCCCCATACCGAGGTGAGCTTGTAGATCAGCGGCTGCGCCGAATGGGAGTTGGCGACGACATTGCCAACCGAGAAATCCGAGCGGACATAGGACGCGACCAGCGCCGCGAAGGAGAGCGCAACCAGCGCGAAGCTGATCAGGGCCGCGCTGGTTCCGACCGACGCCAGCGCCCTGTCCTGGCGCACGACGCCCCAGAACGGCACCAGCGCCTGGATGACGGAGACGCCGAGCGCGAGAGCCAGCGCGTAATGACCGATCTCGACGATCATGCCGCTCATGGCTTGGCCGGAGCAGATGCAGGAGCGCCGGCGCCGCCGGGCTGCCAATGGCCCTGCTTCTTCAGCGTGTCGGCGACCTCGCGCGGCATGTAGGTCTCGTCGTGCTTCGCCAGCACCGAATCCGCCTTGAAACGCCCTGCCCCTTCGAAGACGCCTTCGGTGACGACGCCCTGCCCCTCGCGGAACAGATCGGGCAGCAGCCCGTCATAGGCGACCTTGATCGCAGTCTTGCTGTCGGTGACAGCGAAAGTAACGCGCTGGCCCGGCCCACGCTGCACCGAACCGGCCTCGACCAGCCCACCCAGCCGCATGCGCGTACCGGGAGCAACGCCCTTCTCGGCGATCTCGGTCGGGCCGTAAAAGAAGACGATCGTGTCGCGAATCGCGAAGAGCACGAGGCCGGCCGCGAAGAACAGCACGGCGCCCGCCGCCGCGATCAGCGCGAGCCGACGCTGCTTGCGGGTCAGGCGGCGCTTGGCGGGAAGCGCGCGAGCTGGTTGGGCGACACTCATGGTGTGGCCTCCTTCAAGGCCAATTCATCGGCCAAGGCATCGATGGCGGCAAGCGAAGCAGCATCCTGAGACAACCTCTCGCGCGCGGTCTTCACCGCCTGCAGCGCTGCCGGTCGATCCCCGAGGACGACGCGGGCCCGGATCAGGCGGCTCCATTCCGGCAACGTCCCGCCGCCCGCGGCCAGACGCTCCGCGAGTCCATCGACCATGCTCCTGATGGCCTGCTGGCGCTCGCCTTCCGGCAAGGCGGCGATCGCCTTGCGGCCGGCATCCGCCTGCATCTGCTCGATACGGGCGCGAACGGCAGCGCTCCATTCCGCCTCGGGCGGCGCATCGGCCAGGAGTTGCTGCAAAGCCGAAAGCGCGCCCTCGCCGTCCCCGTCCTGCTCCTTGGCGACGGCCAGGTAGAAGCGCGCCCGTGCATTCTGCGGATCGAGGCGGACCGCTTCCACCAGCGCTTCGCGCGCAGCGGAGGTCACGACGCCGCCTGCTTCGAGGATGCGGGCTTCGCCGAGGCCGGCGAGCAGATTCGTATCTGGGTTTCCATAGCGGACGGTCGCGGCGAAAGCCTTGGCGGCGTCGTCATATCGCCCCTGCCTCAGATAGATCGGCGCGATCAGCGACCAGCCCTTCGCATCCGTCGGGTTGGCGGCAAGATGTGCCTCCATGCGCGCCAGGACGACGGCGAAATCCTGCTGCGGCCCGGCGTTCTCCAGCCGCGCCGCCAAGGGCTGGTCGGGAAAGCCGGGCGAGCCGTAGAGCCCATAGACCAGCACGGCCAGCAGTGGCACGACCGACAGCATCAACGCAGAGCTCGCGCGGCGGCGACGCAGCGACGGCTCGGTCTCACCCGATGGCCCCGTCTCGTCATTCGCCGCGCGCAGCAGCCGTCGTGCCGCTTCGGCGCGCGCAGCCTCCGCTTCCGGCTCCGCGATCAGCTTGCGCCCGAGATCGCGCTCGATCTCCTTGAGCTGTGCCCGATAGAGGCTCTTGGCGTCCGCGACATCGGCGAAGCCCTGCACCCGGCCATGACTCAGCGGCCAGAGCAGGGCGAAGATCGCCGCTCCGGTCATGGCCGCAAAGATCGTCCAGATCATCATGCGGCGTTCTTAGCCAATCGGCGGGCCATGTTCATGGCGACAAAGGGTCACGCGGGTTGGATTTGATCTAGATCGAAGGCAGGACGAGACGCACCCGCAAGCCGCCGAGGGGCGAGCGCTGCAGCGTCAGCTCGCCGCCATAGAGCTTGGCGAGGTCGACGACGATCGAAAGGCCGAGGCCGGAACCGGGCATCGCCTCGTCGAGGCGGCGGCCGCGCTTGAGCACCTCCGCCATCGCATCGTCCGGCAGCCCCGGGCCGTCGTCATCGATCAGCAGCGCCATCTTCTCGCCCTCGCCGATCTTGCCTTCCGCGATCGAAACCTGGACCGTGGAATTCGCCCATTTGAACGCGTTGTCGAGCAGGTTTCCGAGCATTTCCTCGAAATCCTGCTTCTCGCCGCGGAAACGCAGCGACGGCGGGACCATGTGCGAACCCGTGATGTCCCTGTCCTGGGAGATCTTCATGAAGGTTCGCAGCAGCGCGTCGAGCGACGGAACGACCTCCGTCACACCGCCCAGCGCCCCGGACAAGGCCGCCGCGCGAGCGCGATCGAGGTAGTACTGCACCTGATCGCGCATGATCGCGGTCTGGGTTCTCACGGTCTGCGGAAGCTGGCCGTCATCCGTCCCAGCCTCGTTCATCATCACGCTGAGCGGCGTCTTCAGGGCGTGGGCGAGGTTGCCGACCTGGGTGCGGGCGCGGTCGAGGATCTCGTGATTGGCATCGATCAACTCGTTGAGCTCGCTCGCGAGCGGCGCAAGGTCGGGCGGATACTGACCGGCGATGCGTGGGCTCTCGCCCGTCCGCACCAAACCGACGGCCGCGCGCAGCCGCACCAGCGGCCGCAGGCCAAAGCGCACCTGCACGAGCGTCGAGGCGACCAGCGCTATGCCGAGCAGCAGGAAGGTCATCGCCAGCGCGAAGCGGAAGTCCTGGATATCGCCTTCGATCTCGTCGGCCGGCGCGGCGACGGCAACGGTGAAGCGCCCATCCTCGCCGACATCGATCTCGCGCTCCAGAATTCGCAGCAGGCGGTCATCCGGGCCGGAGACATAGCTTTCGCGCAGCCCGCGGCTGTTCGGCGCGATCGACTGGTCGAGCAGCTTCGGGAGCTGGCCGCCGACCAGCGAGCGCGAGGCGCGGACGTTCGGACGCTCGCCATCGAGGCGGGTGATCTGCCAGTACCAGCCGGTGAGCGGCAGATCGAAGCGCGGCTCCCCGAGGTCGCCGATCGTCTGGCGTTCGGTTTCCGGCGGCGCCGCGAGGTCGGCGACCAGTTGCTTGATGTAGACCGATAGACGCTCGTCGAAGCCGCGCTCGGCCGAGCGGCGATAGAAGGTCGTGAGGCCAACGCCCGCAAGGACCAGGATCAGGACGCAGCAGAAAGCTGCCGAGAGAAACAGTCGCGCTCCCAGCGAATAGCGATGGGATTTGAGGACCATCTCCCGCGATCAGACCTTTTCCGGAGCGGCGGCGATATAGCCCAGGCCCCGGACGGTCTCGATGATATCCACGCCCAGCTTCTTGCGCAGGCGGCCGACGAAGACCTCGATCGTATTGGAATCGCGGTCGAAATCCTGGTCGTAGAGATGCTCGACCAGCTCGGTTCGCGAGACGACGCGTCCCTGGTGATGCATCAGATAGGACAGCAGCCGATACTCGTGCGAGGTCAGCTTCACCGGATTGCCGTCGACGACGACGCGGCTCGCGCGCGTATCGAGGCGGACGGGGCCGCAGACGAGCTCGGAGGTCGCGTGCCCCGCGGCGCGGCGCAGCAGCGCGCGCACCCGCGCCAGCAGTTCCTCGACATGGAAGGGCTTGACGACATAGTCGTCGGCGCCGGCATCGAAACCGCCGACCTTGTCGCTCCAGCGATCGCGCGCCGTGAGAATCAGGACGGGCATGGTCTTGCCGGCCCGGCGCCAGCCTTGCAGCACCGCGACGCCATCGACCTTGGGCAGGCCGAGGTCGAGGATGACGGCGTCATAGGGCTCGGTCTCGCCGAGATAGAGCCCCTCCTCGCCGTCGAAAGCCTTGTCGACGGCGTAGCCGGCGTTCTCCAGCGCGGTCACGATCTGGCGGTTGAGGTCCTTGTCGTCCTCGACGACGAGCAGTCTCACGGTCGGTACGCTCCAGTTTGTGCAGATGTCCGCAAGGTGGTCAGCGGATGGTGGCGATCTTGCCGGATTGTCCTTCCAGCGTCACCCGGGCAACGCGTCCGTCGCGTTTCAACGTGGTGACGACATAGACGAACTCGTCGCCCTGGCGGCAGAGCCTGATGCGGACGACCTCGCCCGGCGCTGCGTGGCGGGCATGGCGCGAGGCTTCGGCCGGCTGCATGACTCGCCCCTCGGCAACGGCATCGCGCGTTTCGTCGGAAGACAGGCAGGACATAGGCGTCGCGTCGTCGACGCGGATGATCGGCATCGGCGGAGACATCATGAGCGCGAAAGCGAGGATCGGTTCGACCGGCATCATCGACATGGGCTAATCCCATCCGCGTGAATGCGCCATGAATGCACCACCCCGTCCACAACCTAGACTAGATCATGCCACGGCGATCCGTCCACGCCATTCGCGCCCTCGCCCCATGGTTGTGCTGAGTTGCGCTACCGACAAGGCGAGTTCGGCCTGGCTGGAGCCGAAATCGGCGAGTTCCTGCGCAGTGGAATAGAGCCACCCCGGCGTATTCACGATTTCGGCATGGACGAGTGTGTCGCCATCGAGAACGCGAATCTCATAGCGTTCGTTGTCCTCCCCGAGCGGCACCTCCACCAGCTCCCATGAGTCGCCGTCGAGACGTGTGCGCCGGATCCAGCTCAGCTGGATGCCCGCCCCGGATCGCCGCGCTTTCGGTCGGACAGGAGACATCGGGAGCAACGCATCCCCCGCAACCGTCGTCGTGAACTCCGCCATCGTCGAATCACCGACGTCATGACGTGCAGGGCCGACCCGATAGCGCAGCTCCCTGCCGATGTCGGAGAGATCGGTCGTCAGCGTCGCCGCCGATCCATCGAGCGCGACGACGCGGGCGCCGGGCGGCAGATGGCGCGATGCCGCCGCCTCTGATCCCCCGATCCCGCGAACGAAGCCAGAAAGGCGGAAGCGTTGCGGGCCGACGAGATCGACCTGCGCCGCGGTGACGATCTCGATCGCGCCGTCCTCGCCGATCAAGGCCAGGGCGTTCGCGCCGGCCAGTGCCGCCTCCGGCGATACCGATGAAAGGATGCCGCCGCGCAGCCTGACTTCGAGCACAGCGCGCCGGTCCGTCCGCCAGGTTGGTCCCGGCGGCAGCTCGGTCAGCGTTTCGCCGACGATCGAGGGAGCCTCGACGAATCCGGCGACATCGAACATCCCGGCCTCGTTTGCTGCCCAGATCGCCACGGCACCGGGCCAGGGCGCGGCGAAGGCCGCGAGCGACAGCAACGCAGGAGGCTGCGCGGCAACGAGCGGGAGGGCGAGCGGGACGACGAGCGGCCGTCCGGGCAAGGCCGGCGGCGTCCGCGGCGGGCGGGCCCCGCCCTTTGCACCAGCGATCGAGTAGATCGCCGGCTCGACAGCGCGCGCATTGATCTGGCGAGTCGCTCCGTCGGCGATGCGCACGACACGGAACAGCCTCCTGTCGCCATCGACGGGCAGGGAGACGACATCACCCGGCTCCAGATCGACACAGCGGGGGGAAAGCTCGCATTCCAGCGTCTCGCGCGCCGCCCAGGCCTCCTGCAGGCGCTGATCGGCCAGGCGCTGCCCCTCGGCGGATCGCGTCACGATGGCCATCTCGACGGCGACCTCGCGCCGGGCGGCGCCGGCGAGGCGGCGCGAACGCGCGGCGGCGCTGCGATAATCGCTTTCGCTGTCGCTGAAGCCGAGGCGCAGTTCCAGCGGCAGCTCGGTTTCCTGGCTGCGGCGCAATGTGAAAGGTTCGCCGTCGCGGTTCGGGACGAAATCGTCGGAGACGAGGAGCCGGGATACCTGGCCGCCGCGTCCTTCGAAGCGAAGTCGCCCGGAACCCATCACGGCATCGAAGCCGAAGGTTTGGGCCAACGGCTCGAGCGCCTGACGCGCCGATAGCGGGCGATCGAGCACATAACCGTCCACGAACCCGTCGACGGCTATGTCCGTGGCCGGCGGCAGGCCGAAATCGGCGAGCAGCTTCGAAACGAGCCGATCGATCGGCGTGCCTTCGAGCCGGCCATTCAGCCAATGCCCGGTCTCGAAATTGGCGCCATCGGCCCAGATGCCACCGAGATCGGGGAAGGCCGGGAACGGCCGCGCATCCCAGTTCCAGACGACGATATGCGCCGGGTCGATCATCCTGATGCCGCTGGTCGGATGAACCGGGTTGCGCGAGGCATCGAATCCGACCCGGGCCGGATCGAAGCCGGAGATGATCGCCTCCAGCCCGCGCGCCTGCACAAGATCGTCGCGCGCGCCGCTGGAGAACGGCGGAAAGCCGCCCTCGGCGGAACGGGTATCGGGAAAGACATTGGGCGCGTTCGCACCCTTGTCCACCGCCGGAATGCCGATCTCCGTCAGCCAGATCGGCTTCGCACCCGGCACGAAGGGTGTGGCGGTCGTCTCCACCCCGCCAGAACGCCGGATATGAGGGTGGCTCCACCAGCCGTGGAGATCTTTCGGCCGGAACAACCACGGCTTCGCGTAGGTGCCATCGGTGATCGGCAGGCGGGCCTGCGCGGCGCGGGCCGCGTCATCGGCGTAATACCAGTCATAGGCTTCGCCGGATGTCAGGCGATTTCGCAGATAGGTCAGATCAGCGGGACTGCGCGCCACCGCCGCATCAGCATGGTCGCCGGAGTCGCGCCAATCCGAGAGCGGCGGATAGTAGTCGATGCCGATCGCGCCGATCGCGGGCGATGCCCAGAGCGAATCGAGTGGAAAATCGATGTCCTGGCCGTCAGAGCGAACATCGGCACCGTATTCCGTCCAGTCGGCGCCATACGTCAAGGTCGCCGAGGGCAGGATGGTTTTGACGTCCTGCGCGATCGCGGCGAGGTGGTCGGCCATCGGATAGCCCGAGCCATCGCGCAGATGCGTGAGCCCGACCATCTCCGATCCGATCAGAAACCCCTCCACGCCGCCCGCAGCCTGCGCCAGCATCGCGCAATGCATGACGAGGCGGCGATAGGACCATTCGTCGGGCTTGGCGCAGCCCACCACATCGCCGGAGAGGTTCATGTCGGCAGGCTCGACGGTGCCGACAAAAGAGGAAATCTGGGCGGCGACGGCAGCCGTCCCCTCCGGGCTTCCCGGACGATCGGGCGCCGGGTCGCAGCTGATCCGCCCTCGCCAGGGATAGCGCGGCTGCGCCACGTCTCCGGTCCATGGGTCCGGCAGGGCATTGTCGGCCGGGATATCCATCATCAGGAAGGGGTAGAGAACGACTTCAAGCCCGTAGTCGGAGCGCAGGCGCCGGATCAGGGCGATGACGCTCTCGTCGGACGGCGTGCCGCCGAAGGCCGGCCGGCCGTCGATCTGGCTCACGGCGCGAGCGGTCGTTCGGGCAAGACCCGCGACCGACCACTCGGCGCCGACCGTCGGCTTGTGCGGGATCTCGACGCGTGGCGCGACGCTGCAGGATCCGGCCCGGAGATCGTCGCCGAACCAGGACACGACCAACGAAATCGAACGCAGGTTGGGACAGAGCGCGATGAGATGGCCGAGAGCGGTATCGACATCCGCGCCGCCATAAAGCTGGTGACGCGTCAGGCTCTCGCTGACGCCCGGCTCGGGCTCGTGGCTGACCGGCCTGATGTCGTAGACGAACTCGCCGGCGCCCGGGATCAGCGAGATGGCGCGGATCATGCCGCCCAAACCTTCAACCGCCCGCACGACCTCGAAATCGAACTGCGGCACGCGATTGCCGTAGCCAGCCAGCGGAAAGCGCTCGAACACGACATAGGCAAGGCCGCGATAGGCCGGCGCCTCACCCGCTTCCTTCGCGACGATCAGCGGATCGGGTTCCTGCGTCTCATGGCCGTGATGCACGCGCATCGTGACGGTGCTCACGTCGAGTTCGCGGCCATCGACCCAGATCCGCCTGATGAAGGCGATCGGGCCCTCGCAAAGGCCGATCGCGAGATTGGCGTGGTAAAAAGGCGTCGCTGAGATGGCGCCGCCACCAGGGCGTGAACGCGACTTCCGCGACCACCGCGCCATCATGGGCGTGAATGATGCGGTCCGGTTCGCTCAGGATGGCGCAATGCTTGGCCGGCAGGTGCTCACGCCAGCGAAAGAGCAGCACATCGCCCGGCCGCTCCCCGCCTCCCGCGACCGGCTGGAGATGCCGCATCGCCGCTGTTGCGAGGGTTTCCTGCCGCAAGCTCTCGGCCCAGTAGGGCGAATAGGGCGGGGGCGCTTCCGGTTCCTCCCCCAGGAGGTCGCGCCAGATGCCCCGGACGAGGCCGAGGCAATCGCAGCCGATGCCCTGCAACGAGGCCTGATGGTGATAGGGCGTGCCGAGCCAGAGCCGCGCGGCTTCGACGATCTCGCCGCGCCTCACCGGAACAGGCTCCCGCCGTCGAGCGCGCCGTCGCCGGGACGAACGCCACCGATGATGAAATCCGTGGTCGGCATATGCGGGAAGCCGCGGAAATTGGCGCCGTTTCCGAATTTCACCCGGCAGGTTGCGAAGCTCTTGTCGCAGCCCGGCGTCACGCTGAAGCCGTCGCCGGCCAGGATCGTGGCGGCCGGAGACTGCCAGAGCTGGAAGATCGCCCGGTCGCCTTCGATGCCGTGCCGCTTCACCTCAGTGGCGAAGCCGGCATTCGCGCCGCCGGTGAAGAAGAGCCGCCCGCCAGTGAAATGCCCGTCCGGATAGGAGGACATCCCCGTGGCGGCCAGTCCCAGACGGCCATCGCTGGCGGTGACATGCGACGCGGCAGACACCAGCGCCGCGCCGCAGCGCGCATCGCCCAGATCGGCCGAGCAGGAGCGCATATAAAGCCGCCCGCGCTCCTCGTCGAAGGCCTTCGCGAAGCTGCGGATCTCGGCCGTGAAGCCGAGTTCGCCGCGCTTGATCTCGCCGACGAAGCCCTCTTCCAGCAATAGCCTTTGCCCAGGCTCGGACCAGTTGACCAGCCAGATGCGCAGGCGGGCGTCGTCATAGAGGCCGCGTGCCAGATCGGCTTCGTTCAGCCCGGTCGCCGCAAAGGCGCCGGCGACGTCGCCACCGCCGATGGCGAAGCCGATTTCCGACGTCGCTTCGGCCGCTTCCAGACCGGTCACTGCCGCAAAGGTCACGCCGTCGAAGGACAGAGAGCGGTCATGATCGGTGAAAGCCAGCACCAGCCCATCGCGGCGCGTCAGGGTCCAGCAACGGCACAATGTGGTCGCGCCGCCCTCGAGATGCGTGGCGAGAGCGGCAGGGATGTCGCGCATGATGCAGGCCTCAGGGGATGATCTCGACGACGGGAATGCGTGGGATCTCGCCGGCCTCGAAGGCGGAGAGATCGACCTCGATCGCGTCGATGTCGAACCGGACGGGCACATCGAAAGCAAAGCCAGCCGTGATCGCGGCGGCAGGCGGCGGGATCGCACCGGGCGGGAAGGTGACGCGCCCGGTCGCCAGGTCGCAGGCGAACGCCCCCGCCATCTGCTCGACTCCATCAAGCGCGATCCGCACGGTGCCGCCGCAGGGCTTGGCGATCATGCGGCTGTATGCCGATGCGCCCGAACCATAGGCCTTACAGAGCTGGAACACGGCGGTAACGCCGTCGCCGGTTCCGATCATCTGGTCAATAGCTGCCGGGGCGTGCGATGGCGGGCAGCTTTTCCAATCAAGCTGATCGCGCCAGCGGAAGCCGTAGAGCCTGCCGCGGCGCTCCTCGAAGAAGCTCACCACCGCCGCCAGCGCGTCGAAGCTGCGGATACCGAGCCCGGCATCGTAGCGACGCCGCGAATGGGCCCAGCGGCTGTTGCGGACCTCGCGACCGGAGGCGAGCGTGACGATCTGGGTCTGGCGCTCCGGCCCCCCGCGCGCACCGCGGGCCACATCGAGCGGAAAGCGGACCTCGTGAAAATCTACCATGCCATCGCTCCCTCAGAGTGCCCGGTTGCCGCGTGCGACGGCGCGGGCAATCGCGGCCGAGACCTGCGCTTCCGAGCGGCGGAAGCTGTCTGCATCGGGCGTCGAGACCTGCACGACGACGCTGAGTGGACGCGATGCTCCACTCCCGGCCCGCACGCCAAGGCGCCCGTCCGGGCCGCGCGAGAGCGGCATGATCGCCTCGGCACCGCGCTCGCCCATCAGGCCGAGACCGCGCCCCGTCGGAAAATATGAGGGGGAGGCGACAACGCCGCCCTCGGCAAAGGCCTTGACGGGAACGCTTCCGCCCATGGAACCGAAGCTGAGGCCGCTGAAGAGACCGGTGAGGCTTTTGATGCCCGTTCCGAGCAGGCTGGAGAGGCCGGTCTGCAGTGGTTTCAGCGCCGTCTTCAGCAGGCTGTCGGTCATCGAACGGCCGACACTGCGCAGCACATCCTCGAAGCGCTTGCCCTCCACGATACCACGCGAAAACGCATTGATGATCGATTTACCAAAGCTTTCCGAGGATTTACTCAGAGATTGAGTCAACTTGTCCATCGACTGAAGATCGGACAGACGGGTGGAATCGACGCTTTCGTCGCTGGCCATGGTCATCCTCTTGAGAAAATGCTTGAAGACTCTGCGTCAGGCATCTGGATAGGCAGCCATCAGCGCCGCCAAGGTGACGCGCTCCGTCGTGCCGCCTGCGCCGCCACGCTGCGCCTTCAGCGCTGCCGCGATCTCGCGCGGTGTTGCCGCCCAGAACTGCTCCGGAGACCAGGCCAGTCGCCCGAGTCCGAAGGCCATGACCTCCTCCCAGGGAAAGGCCGCCGGCGCCGTCACAGCTCCGGCGGCTGCGGAGGGTGGGCGCCCTGCCCTTCGCCGAAGGTCGCTTCGAGCAGCGCGATCGCCGCCTTGATCGCGCCGTTCAGCCCGCCGTCGAAAGAGAGGTCCGCAACGTCCTCGTCGCGGATCGCCTTGCCAGCCCCCCGCAGGCCGGCAGCGATGATGCGGATGATGTCGCGGGCCGAGAGGCGTCCGTCGACGAAGCGCTCGCCGAGAGCCGGCAAGCTGTCGACGGCAAAGGCCTGCTCGAGCTCGGCGAGAGCGCCCAGCGTCAGCCGCATCGGCAGCGTCTCGCCGGCCACCATGAGCGCGGTCTCACCGCGATGACGATTGACCATTGCCGCCTCCCTAAAGTGCCGCGAAGGCCAGCAGCCCGGCCGATTCCAGCGAGAGGTCGAAGGTGACCTCGCCGGCATGGTCGCCGCGATATTCGAGGCTCGTTAGCTGGAACGGGCCTGTGATCGCCCCGAAATCGGGCACGATGACCTGCCAGTCCCGGATTGCGCCATCGAAGAACACCTGACGCACCAGAGCGTCGGACGCTTCATCCTTGAAGATGCCGGCACCGCTGATGCTGGCGCGGCGCACGCCGGCTCCGGCCAGCAATTCGCGCCAGCGCCCGGCCGATTCCGAATGGGTGACATCGACGGTCTCGGCGTTGAACGCGATCTGGCGTGCCCTCAGGCCCGCCACGGTGACGAAAGCGCCGGCGCCATCTGCTGCCTTGAGCAGCAAATCCTTGCCCTTCTGTGCCGCCATGCAGCTTCTCCTTCACGATCAGAGTGTTTCGGTGACGGCGCGGAAGCGGATCGTCACAAAGCTGAGCCCATTGCGGGGCTCGCGGGCGAGCCGGCTGGAAAGCCAGCGCAAATTGACAAGGGCGTGCCCCTCGGGGGCGAGTTCGGCGTCATCGAGCGCCCCGACGATCAGGCCCGCCGCCTCCAGCGCCTGGCGCGACGAACCGCTCTGGGCGGCCCAGACGACGAGAGCGAGTTCCTGTTCGCAACCGCGATCGCTGCCGGTCGACCAGTCACGCGCCTCGACCTCGCCATGAACGACATAGAGCCCGCGCGCCGCGCGCGGCGCCTCGTCATGGACACGCCCCGGGCCGATCAACGCGGTCAGCGCGGCATCGGCCGCCAGACGGGTCTGGATCGCCGCGCGCATAGCCAGGATCGCGTCGCTCATGGCTTCACCTCCTCGACCAGGCAGACGAGGCGCCGGCGCGAGCCGTCCGGATCGGCGACCGCGCGGATGTCGAAGATGCGGTCGCCGTCGCGCAGCCGCTTTGCGGCATCGACATCGCCGCGCCAGCGCAGGGTCACGCGATAGGTTGCGCTCTGCTCCGGGCGCCCCTGGCGCCATTGCTCCGCGCCGGAGACCCATTCGAGCTGCGCCCAGAAGGCCGCCAGCGTCTCGAAGGCCTGCGTCGCGCCGCCGATGCCGTCCGGCGTCGCGACCGGCGCCTCCAGAAGGAGCCTGCGCTTCAACCGACCAACCGCGGCAGATGCAGCGTTCGCCATGGCTCAAAGCCTTCCGCGGCGGAATGGCGCGACCAATGCGGCGATTGCGCCCGGCAGCGCCCGCGCATCGCGGCTGGCGACATCGCCGCGCTCCTCGAACCAGCGGGCGGCCAATCGCAGCACCGCCTGGCGCAGCGGAGCGGGAACGGCGGCGGCGGTCGCTCCGTAGCCGGCCACGACATCGATTTCGATGGCGCCGTGATCGCGGCCGATCTCGGGCACCTCGCCGGTCAGGCGGATCAGAGGCGGATCGGCACTCCGGTCGAGCGTCAATGCCGCTTCGGCCACCGTCTGCGCTGCGCCAAGCATGTCGTAGACACGGGCCGCTTCGATCCGCGCAATCGGGGATAGCGGCATCCGGATCTCGCCCTTGGCGGGCCAGCGATCCAGCACGATGCGCCAGCGCTGCTCGATCAGGCAGCGGCCGGCCGCCGCCTCGATCATCAGCCTGGAAGCCGTGAGCAGCGTGGAGAGCAGTTCGTCCTCGTCGCCCTGGTCCAGGCGCAGGAATTGCCGGGCCTCGGTGAGCGTCACCGGTTCCGTCGCTGGTGGAGCCAGGGCAAGCGGCGTCATGATCGTCCCCTTCGAAGTGTCTGAGAGGTTCATTTGCGGGGCGCGGCGCGCTATCAGCGTCCCCTGGAAAAGGAGCGCCCGATGCGCATTGCGAATTGGATTGTCGCCGCCGGACTCAGCTCCATCGCCTGCGGGCTTGGAGCCCCGTCGGCAGAAGCCGTCGTCGGCGGGCGCGAGGGCGGGCCGGCCGCCAGCTCGACATTGATGGTGCTCAACGCACGCGGCGGCGTGTGCAGCGGGATCGTGCTGTCGCCGCGCGCTATCCTGACCGCGGCGCATTGCGCAGCTGGCGGAACCGAGTTGCGCATCCATTGGCGAGAGGCGGGTGAGCCCGTCCTGATCGCGCCCGCATCGGTCGGCCTGCACCCCGAATTCGACGCCGGCGCGATCCGCAACCGCCGGCGGTCGATCGATCTCGCCCTGATCCGGCTGGCCGAGCCGTTGCCGGCACGTTTCGCGCCTGCCGATCTCGTCGATGGATCGCTGCCGCGTGCAGGCAGTTCGGTGACGCTCGCGGGCTATGGCGTGGCGCGCGAGGGCGAAGCCCGCAGCACGGGCACCTACCGATCCGCCGCGCTGACTGCTGTCGAACCCTATGGCCCCGGCCGCATCCTGCTCTGGGCCGCGGATCCGGCCGGTGCCGGCAAGCAGCCCGGCGCCAGTGCCTGTCAGGGCGATTCCGGCGGGCCCATCTTCGCCGATGGGGGAGTCAGCGCCGTCACCAGCTGGTCGACCGGTCCGAAGGGCCGCAGTTGCGGCCTTCTCAGCCAGGGCGTTCTGGTGGCGCCGCAGCGGCACTGGATCGACGCGACGCTGTCGCAATGGGGAGAAACGGCGCGCTGGTCGAAGGGCCGGTGAAAACGCTGGACTGCGCCGCACCACCTCCTAGATTGATCTGCCATTCACTGGTTCGCATCATGACCCTGCGCTCGCTGTCCGCTTTCGCGTTTTCTCTGGTCGCCGCCCTGACGGCACAGCCTGCCCTTGCTGTGGTGGGCGGCGTCGACTCGCGCGATGCCCAAGGCGCCCGCGCCTGGACGGTGCGAGTGGAAACCAGCCGCGGCGAGCTCTGCTCGGGCGCGGTGATCGCCCCGGAAATCGTGCTGACCGCGGCCCATTGCCTGATGGGTGGCGGCTCGATCAGCATCGTCAGCCTCGATTCCCGTTTCCGGGCACGCCGGCAGCTCGTTGTCGCCGTCCTGCCTCATCCGAGTTTCGTGCCCGGCACGACACCGCGCACGCAGCCCGGTACCGACCTCGCCTTGCTGCGTGTGGCGCAGCCGCTGCCGCAGGATATCGAACCGCTCACCCTGGGCGGCGGCCTCTGGCAAGGCGAGACCCTGACCATGGCGGGCTACGGCCTCTCGGCCGAGAACAACAAGCGCACGGCTCGGCGCCTGCGCGAGACCCAGCTGCTCAACGCCGGCAACTACACGACCCAGAACACGGTCAAGGTCGCGGTCGATGTCGAAGCGCGCGGTGAATCGCCCGGTGCCGGCGCCTGCAGGGGCGATTCCGGCGGCCCGGTGCTGCGCGGCCCGCCCCGCTCGCGCGATCTGGTCGGGATCGTCAGCTGGTCGAGCGGGCCGCTCAACACGCGGGCCCGCCTCATCTGCGGCGGCTTCACCGCGATCACCCCCGTCAGCGAGCACAGCAGCTGGATTTCGGAAGGCAGCGCCCGGCTGCTCTCCTTCGGAAGCGAGACGCGGCCGGACGAAGCGTCGCAGCCGCGTGCCGCCTTCAGCTGGTGGTTTTCGCGCTGACCGGCGTCAGACCGCGAACTTCAGCCCCTTGATCGCGGCGAAATCCTGGACGCCGCCACCGACCCGCTTGGTGGTGTAGAACAGCACATAGGGCTTGGCGGAGTACGGATCGCGCAGGATGCGGACCCCGGCCCGGTCGACGACGAGATAGCCGCGCCGGAAGTCGCCGAAGGCGATGGAAACCGCGTTGTTGGCGATATTGGGCATGTCCTCCGCCTCAGCCACCGGGAAGCCGAGCAGCGTCGCCGGCGCGCCGGCCGATGCCGGCGGCTGCCAGAGATACTGCCCGCTGGTGTCCTTGAACTTGCGGATCGCCGCTTGCGTCTTGCGGTTCATGACGAAGGAGGCGTTCTGGCGGTAGCCGGCCTTCAGCGCATAGACCAGATCGACCAGCACATCCGAGGGGTTGGAGGCCGGGAAGGCGCCGGCAACGCCGGAGTTGAGCACGCCGATATTGCCCCAGCTCCAGCTGGCGTCGGCAATCGTCGGATAGGCGAGGAAGCCCTTGGGCTTGTCGATGCCGTCGCCGTTGACGAAGGCGGCGCCCTCCTGCTCTGCGAAGGCGTGTTCGACCTCTTCCGCGATCCACTGGTCGATATTGACGATCGCATCGTCGAGCAGCGTCTGCGTCGCAGCCGGCATGGCATAGAGTTCCATGGCCGGGAAGGAGAGTTCCGCGAGCGTCGGCGAGCCGGCCTGCGGCCGCGCCGCCGTCTCCGCCACCCAGCCGGAGGCCGGGCCGGTGGTCGAGAATGCCTTCTTGTAGGTGCCGGAAGAGATGGTCCGTACCGTCGCCAGGGTGCGGATCGGCGAGACATTCGCCAGGCGACGCAGGATTTCGCCTTCCACCGTGGACGGCGCGAGATAGCCGCCATCCGGGCCGGAGCCGGCCGACAGCGCCTTGGACTCGAGCCGCTTCAGGCCACCCGCCTCGCCGCTGCGGACATAGGCCGCGAACGCCGCCTTATGCTCGGCGACGAGCGGATCGCGATGGCCGCCCTGATGGCCGCTTTCATGGCCGAGAGCCGGACGGGCGCGGTCGAGCGTCAGGCGGTCGATGCGGCGCATCGTGTCGTCGAGCGCGGAATCCAACCGGGTGAGCTTCTCCTCGGTCAGCGGATCGGCACTGTGGCGGGCTTCGATTCCCGCAAGGCGCTCGTCATTGGCGGCGCGGTAGCTTTCGAGCGTGTAGCGCAGGTCTTCGAAGGCAAGCGTCAGGTCGGCGCCGGACGCCTTGGTCTCGGGGGCGTGGTCGAGATGGGTCATGGATTTTCCTCGGGGGTGAAAGGTCAGGCGAAAGCCGGCGCGCGGAAGGCCGTCTTGACGGCGCTGATGCGGGCCTGAGGAAGCATCGGGAAGGTGACGATCGAGACTTCCCAGAGATCGACGCGTTCCAGCCGGCGCAGCCCCGTCCGGGGCTCGTTGCGCGCCTTCTCGGGGCGGAAACCGATCGACAGCCCGTCGATGGCGCCTTCCCGCATCAGCGCGTGGATCTCGCGGGCGCGGGCGACGGCGAGCGAAATCCTGCCGCGTACGAACAAGCCCCGGCTGTCCTCGATCAGGCTGAGCCAGCGTCCGATCGGCTCCGCCGGATCATGCTGCCAGAGCAGCTTGATGCCGGATGGTCCGCGACGGAACAGGCTGTCGCGGAAGGCGCCGGGTTCGACCACGTCCTTGCCGAGATCGGGGATGCGAAAGAGGCTGGCATAGCCCTCGAAGCTGCCGTCGGGCGCGATACGCGAAGGTTGCAGAGGCAGGAGCTTGGATTCGAGCGGCAGGCGGAACGGCGTGTTCATCGACCGCCCTCGCCGCCCTTGCCGGCCTGCGGGCGCCCGCCTTCGAGCTTCGACAGATTTCGCACGAAGCTGCTGAAGGTGTCCGCTGTCACGCCGCCGGGGCGCGCCTTGGCGGGTTGTGCCCGGCCAGCGGGCGGCCGTTTCGACGGCGGTCTCGCATCATTGGTGCCCCTCAAGACTGATCCCCCTCATGGCGTGCGTTGAAACGGTTGAGCTCGCGGACGAAATCGTCGAAGCGGCGATTGGCTGCCGTCAGCTCGCGCAGGACGATCCAGGCGAGGCCTGAGGCGCTGGCGGCCCAGAGCAGCAGGCCGAGATGGCCGACATCGGCCCGGCCGACGAAGGCCGTGACGATCTGGTCGAGCATGTTCATGATTGCTCCTTCCCCGAGGCACGCCGGCCGTAGCCGACGGCCTCGCGTTTCTCGTCATCGTCGAGGAAGCTTGCGGCGCCCAGGCGCCGCCAGAGCGACTCCCGCTCGTCTGCCAGCGCTTCCACGGCATCGAGGTCGGGCTCCAGCATGAGGTCGTCCCCGAAGGCGGGCCCAAGCCATTGCGCCAGGGACTGCGCGGTGCGCTTCACCAGCGGGATCACCGTTTGCCGCCAGAGCGCGCGGTTCGCCTCGGCGAAATTGGCGCGCGTGTTGTCGCCGGGCAGGCCGAGCAGCAGCGGTGGCACGCCGAAAGCGAGCGCGATCTCGCGGGCCGCGACACCCTTGGCCGCGACGAAATCCAGCTCCGCCGGTGTCAGCGACAGCGGCTTCCAGTCGAGACCGCCCTCGAGAAGCAGCGGCCGGCCGGCATTTCGCGCGCCCTGGAAGGACTCTTCCAGCTCCTGCTTCAGCCGCTCGAACTGCGCCTCGGTCAGCGTCGCGCCTTCCGGCCCGTCATAGACCAGTGCGCCGGAGGGCCTTGCGGCGTTGTCGAGCAGAGCCTTGTGCCAGTTGCTGGCGGCGTTGTGGATATCGAGCGAGATGGCCGCGGCCTCGATGGGCGAGAGGCCATAGTGGTCGTCGACCGGGTGGAACTGCGTCAGATGGAGGATGGGCGGCAATCCGGCCTCGTCCTGCCGGAACCGCACGGTGTCGCCGCCGACCGTATAGTCGTAAGCTTCCGGCCAGCCGTCGCGGCCGGGCACGACCCGCATCCGGTCCGGCCGGAGCGCATAGAGCTCGCGGGGTTCCCGCCCGGTGCTGACTGCCTCGACATAGGCGTTGCCGGCGACGAGCAGGTGGCCGAACAGCATGTCGCGGAAGGCGATGCCGCCCTGGCGCGGATTGGGCCGCTCGATCAGTGCGAGCGCCGGATGGTCCGGCATCTCGCGGGATCCGACCTTGGCGATGAGCGGGGTCTGGGCCGCCGCCTCGGCGATCAGCCGGACGCAGCGATGCACCACCGGGTTGCGCTCATAGCCTTCGCGCGACAGCGCGACGTAGTCGCGCGGCGTCCAGACCGCGCGCCCGGCTTCATGGAGGGCGATCAGCGGCCCGACGCGCGAACGCTTCTGATCCGGCGCGGCAAAGCCGCGCAGGCTGCGAAGAAAATCGAACATGGAGATCTCGCTTTTGGAGCGTGAAATGAATTGGCGGCGTAACCAGCCGTCATCAACTCAGTTTGTTTTGGTCTCTGACGCGGGCATTTGCGATGACGATGATGCGTCGCATGATTGCGGTGAGAGCGACGATTGGCTTTTTTCCGTTTGCGATGAGGCGTGTGTAGGCGTCGCGCATGGCGGGGTCGTGCCTTGCGGCGGCCATTGCGGGCATGAACAGGGCGGCCTTGATTTCGGCCCTGCCGCCTCTGGTTGGGCGGTAGGCGTCTCGACTGCCGCTCTGGTTTGGATGAGGAGCCAGGCCTGCGAGTGCGGCGGCCTGGCGCCGGCTGATGCGTCCGAGCTCGGGCATGAGTGCGATGAGGGTGGCGGCGGTGGTCGTTCCGATGCCGCGGATGGAGCGCAAGGCCTGCTCGCTTCTGTCGGTGCGGGCGATGGTGCGCAGGGTCTCGGCGATGGTTTGCGCCAGGGCGGCGATCTGGGCTTTGAGGCAGTCGTGCAGGGCCTGGAGCGGGGCTTTGACCGGTTCGATGCCGGGAGCGTTGAGCCGGTTGGTGCAGGCCGTTCTCTGGGCGACGAGATCGGCTCTGGTCCGCACCAGGACCTGGAGGCGCTCGCGTGCCGGGGCGGGCGCCTGCCAGCGGATCAGCCGAGCGTGGCGCTCGGCGCCGTAGCGGGCAAGCGCCCTGGCATCGAGCGCATCGCTCTTCCCGAGCGTCCCATAGGAGCGGATGAAGGCCTTGACCTTGCGGGCATCGGCGCGATGGGCCGGGCAGCCGGCTGAGACGAGCGCCGCCAGCAGGGCGTCCTCATAGCCGCCCGTCGCCTCGCAGACGACGAGGCAGTCCGGGCCGAGCCCGGCTGCGAAGGCTGCCAGGGCCGAAGCCTCGTTAGGGAGACTGCCGAGGGTGTCGCCGCGGCTGTCGAAGACGACGATCCCGGCCTTGCCGACATCACAGCCGAGGAAACGGGAGGGTTCAGGGACCGTGGTGCAAACCGGCATCGGGAGCTATCCTCGAAGGGCTTGTGATTGTCTGCGGGCGTTCGGCTCATGCGAAGAGGCCCTGGCAACTCACCAAGCGTGACAAGGAAGCGACCCGCAACCTCGATGACGACGGGCGAAAGCCCTGGCTCGGGACGGTCGACGAGTCGCGTCTGGTCCGGCCGGCCAGCCGGACCAGACATCCCGCTCACGCGGAACAAAACCTCAATACCCCATCACAAACAGACAATGCTCGGGCTTGACCCGAGCATCTCAGGACGAGAACGCGCCCTTTCCTGCATGAGATTCTCGGGTCAGCGCCTTCCGGCGCCCCAGAATGACGACTGGGGCTACATCCCCCTCACCCGTGGCCTTCCCTTCGGCGCGAGCATCAGATGGGTCAGCGCCCAGACGAGTGCGTCGAGCCGGTCGGGCGAGCGGCCGCTTTCGAGGCCGCCCGGGCCGAAGGCGCACATCTCGTCCTCCAGCTCGGGAAAGGCGCCGGCATGCCGGACCCGGCCCTGCGCATAGAGCGCCGCCACCGGCTCGGCCCTCAGATATTTGCCCCGCGTCGCCCTGACGGAGACGACGGGAACGCCGGCATCGACCTCACGGATGATGCTCCCGACCATTTCGCCACCCTGGTTGACCTCGACCACCAGCGCATCCGCCTCGTGCCGGCGATAGAGCGCGACGGCCTTTTCGGCCCATTCATGCGGTCTGGCGCCTGCGAGCGTCGCATCTTCCAGCACATGGCCGATGCCGTTGCCATCGATGCCCGCCACCACCAGCCCGCACCGGTCGGCCCGCTGCGAGGAGGAAGCCGGTGGATCGACCGCGACGGCGATCCGGGCCAGCGAAGCAGGCTGTGCTTCGCGGGACGCCTCGATCATCGCCCGCGTCCAGAGTGCGTCGGGGCTCTCCTCGACGATCTCGCCGTCGAGCTCCTGCCGGCCAAGTCGCGTGCCGCCATAGGTTTCCGTGACGGTGCGGACGAACTCGGCGGCGAGATTAAAACGGTTGTCCTGCGTCCTCGAGCGGCTCACGGCGACGTGCAGGTCGGTCAGGAGGCGCTTTATCAGCGGCACCGGCCGCGGTGTCGTCGTGACGATCTGACGGGGATGATCGCCGAGGCGAAGGCCGAGCTGCAGCATGTCCCAACTCTCCTGAAGGTTCGGCCATTTCGCCAGTTCGTCGGACCAGGCGGCGCCGAACTGCGGCCCGCGCAGCCCCTCGGGATCCTCGGCCGAAAACACCTGCGCGATCGCGCCGTTCGGCCATTGCAGGCGGCGCAGCGAGGGCTGCCAGGTCGGCCGCTCCCAACGCGTGTGGATCGACAGCAGCCCGGAGACGCCCTCGATCATGACGTCGCGGACTTGCCCTTGCGTCTCCCCGACGAGGGCGATCCGCCCGGTGGGCTTGTCCGCGAAGGGGGGATGGCCCAGCGCCATGCCCTTCACCCATTCGGCACCGGTGCGCGTCTTGCCGGCGCCCCGGCCGCCGAGGACGAGCCAGATCGGCTTGGGCGGCTCGGTAGGCCGTTGATCGATACGCGACCATATCCGCCAGAATTCCTCCAGGACGGGCAGGAGCTCCGGTTCGAACGTGTGGAGATTACCCTTGATCAGCCTCGCCCAGCTCGCGGCGGGCAAGAGCTTCAAGACGTCGAGCAAGCTCCTGACGGAGCTGTGCGACATGTCGCAGGCCGTCAGCGGCAGAGAGTTCATCCGTCTGCTTGTCCCTCTTCACGGCCTGCGGCTCCTCGATCGCGACCAGCTCGCGGACCGTGCGGGCGAGCGTCGCCAGCGCCTTGGCGTCGGCCTCGCTTGCGGTTGCCCCTTTCGGCAGATCGGCAAGATGCTCCTCATGCGTGTCGAGCTGGCGCTTGGCGGCCCGCCAGAGCTGGCCCACCACCGCCTTGCGGGAGATCGAGGGCTTCTTCGGCTTCTGCGCCGGCACAGCCGGCAGGCTATCGCTATCGTCTTCGGCCATGTGTCCCTTCCCGAATGGCGGGCACGAAAAAGCCGCCGGCTGGGGAGCGCGGCGGCTTCGTTCGGGCACATTTCGTGAGCGTTCCTGATCTGTACCCGATCAGCGTCACGATGTCAAGACAATATTCCTACAACCTGAGGGCGCATTCGCGAGGCGAGATCAGGCCTGCTCCTTCTCGATCCATTTATAGGTCGCGGCCGGGACGTAATTCTCCATGCGATCGAGCAGCGTCGCCGGTTCGGTATCGGTCATCGCCATCGCGCGATGGCTCTGCTTCAGAAATCCCGCTTCGACGGTCTGGTCGAGGAAGGTCGCGAGCGGATCGTAGAAGCCGGCGATGTTGAGCAGGCCCAGCGGCTTGGCGTGGATACCGAGCTGGCCCCAGGTCCAGATCTCGAACAGCTCCTCGAAGGTGCCGATGCCGCCGGGCATGGCGATGAAGCCTTCCGACAGGGCCGCCATCCGCGCCTTGCGAGTGTGCATGGTGTCGACGATTTCGAGCCGGGTCAGCCCGACATGGCCGACCTCCTTGTCCTTCAGCGCCTTGGGAATGACGCCATGGACTTCGCCGCCCGCCTCCATCGCCGCGTTGGCGACGACGCCCATCAGCCCGACCGCACCGCCACCATAGACCAGCGTCAGGCCGCGCCTGGCGATCTCCGCCCCCATGGCGCGGGCGCCGGCCGCAAAGACCGGATCATTGCCCGGATTGGAACCGCAGAAGACGCAAACCGATCTCATGAACCGAGAGCCTGCAAGATGCGGGCCCAGGAACGCTGGCCCTTGTGGAAGGAAGAGAGATCATATTTTTCGTTGGGCGAATGAACCCGGTCGTCGTCGAGGCCGAAGCCGACGAAGAGCGTGTCGATACCGAGCGTACGCTTGAAGTCGCCGCCGACCGGTATCGAACCGCCACTGCCGATCGAGACGACACGCCCGCCCCACTCCTCGGCGAGCGCGACGCGCGCCTTCTGCAGCACCGGCGAATCTACGGGGACGGCCAGGGCTGGCGAGCCGGAATGGCCGATGAACTCGGCCGTGACATCGTCCGGCAGGCGGTCGCGGACGAACTGATGGAACGCAGCCGCGATCCTGACCGGGTCCTGATCGCCGACGAGGCGGAAGGACACCTTGGCCGAGGCCTTGCCGGGGATGACGGTCTTGCTGCCCTCCCCGGTATAGCCGCCCCAGATGCCGTTGACATCGCAGGTCGGGCGCGACTGGATCTGCTCGATCAGCATGCGCCCGCGCTCGCCGATGGAGTGCTTCAGACCGACCTGCCCGAGGAATTCCTTCTCGGTAAGGCCAAGATCGGCCCATTCCGCCTTCTGGGCGTTGGTCGGCTCATGGACGCCGTCATAGAAGCCGGGAATGATGATGCGGCCGGCTTCATCGTGGATTTCGGCGAGAATCTTCGCCAGCATATGGATCGGGTTGGCTGCCGCGCCGCCGAACAGGCCGGAATGCAGATCGCGATCGGCCGCGGTCAGCGTCACCTCCTGATAGACCATGCCGCGCAGGGTGGAGGTGATCAGCGGCGTCTCGCGGTCCCACATGCCGGTGTCGCAGACCAGGGCGTAGTCCGCCTTCAGCTCGGCGGCATTGGCCTTGATATAGCCCGGCAGGTTGACCGAGCCTGATTCCTCCTCGCCCTCGACCAGGATCGTCAGGCCGATCGGCAGGTCGCCGGTTTCCGCGAGCGTCGCGCGGATGGCCTCGATGAAGGTCATGACCTGGCCCTTGTCGTCGCAGGCGCCGCGCGCCGAGATGACCTTGCGGCCCGGTTCAGGCTCGCGGACCACGGGCTTGAACGGATCGGTGTCCCAAAGATTCAACGGATCGACCGGCTGCACGTCGTAGTGACCGTAGAACAGCGCATGCGGGGCACCGGGCTTGGGCCGATGAGCCAGAACGACGGGATGGCCGCCGGTTTCGCGCAGCTCCGCCTTGAAGCCGAGCGCTTCCAGATCGGCCCTCAGCCATTCGGCGGCGGCGCGCGTCTGCGCGTTGTAGGCTGGGTCCGTGCCGATCGAGGGAATTTCCAGCCAAGAAGACAGGCGCGCGAGCGAGGCGTCGAGCCCATCGTCGAGACGGGCGAGAATGGCGGGAAGCTTCGTCATGACAACCATCGGATGCGATTCAGGTGACGGCATCATGGCAAGCCCCCGTGCGGGCGTCAGCCCACAATCGTGCATTGCCGCCCGGCCCTTCCGCAAGCTCTAATTGACAACGCTTCGCAACTGCATTGACAGGGCCCCAGGCGGCAGATACTCCTTATTGCGAACAAGTTGCAGCAAGGTCCCATCATGTCGCAAGGCGCCCCGGAATCCACCTCGATCTGGCTTCGATCCCGCGGTGAGCCCTCGCTGACAGACGTCTTCCGAACCGTCGCGGTGACGCCGAACTCGTCGTCCTGGCGCAAGTTCCTGGCCTTCTTCGGACCGGGCTATCTCGTCGCCGTCGGCTATATGGACCCCGGCAACTGGGCGACCTCGCTCGCCGGCGGCGCTCAGTTCGGCTACACCCTGCTCGTCGTCGCGCTCGTCTCGAACATGATGGCGATCATCCTGCAGTCGCTTTGCGCGCGTCTCGCCATCGCCACCGGCCGCGACCTCGCACAGGCCTGCCGCGACGCCTATCCGCCCTATATGTCCTGGCCGCTCTGGCTGCTCGCCGAGCTCGCGATATGCGCGACCGACCTTGCCGAGGTGATCGGCACGGCGATCGGCCTCAACCTGCTTTTCGGCATCCCGCTCGAGATCGGCGTGCTGATCACCGCCTTCGACGTGTTCATCATCCTATGGCTGCAGACGCGTGGATTCCGCTGGATCGAGGCCTTCATCATCACGCTGCTCGGCGTCATCGCCGTCTGCTTCGGCATCCAGATCGCGCTTGCCGACCCGAACTGGGGCGAGGTGATCCGGGGCTTCGCTCCGACCACGGAGATCGTGACCAACCCCAACATGCTCTACATCGCGCTCGGAATCATCGGCGCGACCGTGATGCCGCACAACCTCTACCTGCATTCCGGCATCGTGCAGACCCGCGCCTATGGCGAGACGCTGCCGGAGAAGCGCGAGGCCCTGAAGTTCGCGACGATCGATTCGACCGTCGCGCTGTGCTTCGCGCTGCTGATCAATGCCTCGATCCTGATCCTGGCAGCCGCGACCTTCCACAAGGCGGGACACACCGATGTCGCCGAGCTCGGCAAGGCGCAGGAACTGCTGCAGCCGCTGCTCGGTGCCTCGATCGCGCCCTCGCTCTTCGCCATCGCCCTGCTCTGCTGCGGCCTCAACTCGACCGTGACCGCGACCATGGCGGGGCAGATCGTGATGGAGGGTTTCCTGCGCATCCGCCTGCCGGCCTGGATGCGGCGGCTGGTGACGCGCCTCGTCGCCATCGTGCCGGCGATCGCGGTCACGCTGATCTATGGCGAGGGGCAGACCGGGAAGCTGCTTATCCTCAGCCAGGTCGTGCTCAGCCTGCAATTGCCGTTCGCGGTGGTGCCGCTGGTGATGTTCACCGCCTCGAAGACCAAGATGGGCGCGCTCGTCGCACCGCGCTGGCTCAGCCTGACCGCGGGCTTCGTCGCCGCGGTCATCATCGTGCTGAACCTCAAGCTGCTGTTCGACCTCGCGACCGGCGCGTGATCGAAGGCCCTCAGCGCTTGCCGCCGGACATCGAGCCGAGAATGCCGCGCAGGATGGCATTGCCGACCTGCCGGCCAATCGAGGTCGCGGCCGAACGGGCGGCCGAGGTGATGACCTTCTCGGCCATGCTCTGCGGCAGCGGGCCGCCGCGGCTGCCGGGCCCCGACTTCGGGCGCTGCTGTGGCGTCCCTCCGCCAAGCCAGCCGCCGATCGTGTCGAGAATGCCGCCTCCCCCGGTCGTCGACGCCTCGATGGCCGAGCCGTCCGGGTTGAGGTTCTTGCGCTTCATCAGCTCTTCATAGGCCGACTCCCGGTCGACCATGGTGTCGTACTTGCCCTTCTCGGGCGAACCGTTGATCGCCTGCTGGCGCTGCTGCGGCGTGCAGGGGCCGACCTGGGCCATCGGCGGCGCGATCAGCGCGCGCTCGACCATTTCCGGCGAGCCCTTGCCCTCCAGCATCGAGATCAGCGCCTCGCCGACGGCGAGCTGGCTGATCGCCTCTTCCGTCTTGATCTTGGGGTTCTGGCGGAAGGTCTCGGCAGCGGCACGCACTGCCTTCTGGTCGCGCGGGGTGAAGGCACGCAGCGCGTGCTGGACGCGGTTGCCGAGCTGGGCCAGCACCGTATCGGGGATGTCGAGCGGGTTTTGCGTGACGAAATAGACGCCGACGCCCTTGGAGCGGATCAGCCGGACGACCTGTTCGACCGCCGTGAGCAGCGCCTTGGGGGCGCCGTTGAACAGCAGATGCGCCTCGTCGAAGAAGAAGACGAGCTTCGGCTTGTCGAGGTCGCCGACTTCCGGCAGCTGCTCGAACAGCTCCGACAGCAGCCAGAGCAGGAAGGTCGCGTAAAGCCGCGGATTGTTCATCAGCTTGTCGGCGGCGAGGATGTTGACGATGCCGCGGCCGTCGCGATCCGTCTTCATCAGGTCGTTGATGTCGAGCGCCGGCTCGCCGAAGAACAGGTCGCCCTTCTGGTTCTCAAGCACCAGCAGCGCGCGCTGGATGGTGCCGACCGTCGCCGAGGTGACGTTGCCGTATTTCGTGGTCAGCTCCTGCGCGTTCTCGGCGATGAAGGCCAGAATCGCGCGCAGATCCTTGAGATCGAGCAGCAGGAGCTTCTGCTCGTCGGCGATGCGGAAGGCGATGTTGAGCACGCCCTCCTGTGTGTCGTTGAGATCGAGCAGGCGCGCCAGCAGCAGCGGTCCCATCTCAGAGATCGTCGCGCGGACCGGGTGGCCCTGCTCGCCGAAGACGTCCCAGAACACCGTGGTGAACTGATCCGGCTCGTATTTGAGGCCGAGTTCCTTGGCCCGGTTGACGAAGGCGGGTTTGGAATCGCCCGGCGCGACGATGCCGGAAAGATCGCCCTTGATATCGGCGGCAAAAACCGGGACGCCGTTGCGGGCAAAGCCCTCGGCCATGACCTGGAGCGTCACCGTCTTGCCGGTGCCGGTCGCCCCCGTCACGAGGCCGTGGCGGTTGGCGAGCTTGAGCAGCAGGTTCTCTGGCTTGCCGCTCTTGCCGATCAGAATCGCGCCGTCATCCGCCATCGCATCCGCCTATCGAGTTCCGAACTGTCTCAGAAAGGATGTAACCAAACGCCGCAGAAGGCGGAAGCCCGTGGCCGTTGGAATCAGATCGTAAATATGTAAACTATTTTTCGAAGGCTTCGCGGCGAAGCCGTTGGCGAGGGGTTTTGCGAGATGGAAGAACTGATTACGCGGGTCGCTGCGGCGTCCGGGCTGAACGAGGACCTCGCCCGCAAGGCGATCGGCATCATCCTCGCCTTCCTGCAGAAGGAGGGTCCGCCGGCCGAGATCGGCCAGTTGATGGCCGCGCTGCCGGGCGCGCAGGACCTCGCCAACGCCGAGGGCGGCGCCAAGGGCGGCCTGCTAGGTGCCGTTGGCGGCCTGATGGGCGGCGGCGGCGGCGTCATGGCGCTCGGCGGCCAGCTGATGGGCGCCGGCCTGTCGATGGGCCAGATCCAGAGCGTCTCGAAGGAAATGTTCGCCGTTGGCCGTGAAAAGGCGGGCGAAGACGCGATGGGCGCCATCGTCGGCGCGATTCCCGGCCTCGGCCAGTTCGTCTGACGGATTCGGCCGTCGCAGCACCGTCTTCGGATGGTGCTGCGACGGCATTTTTGTATTCCTGCACCTGCCTTGCGACGAAGTAGGGATGGCGGTGCGTGCGCGCCCATGGCAATCAGCGCTCCACGGCTGCACATTGTGCGGAGAGGAGCATCGGCGCGCATGAATTCGGTTGCCCCATCCGACCTGCCTTATCTCGACGCCTTTCCGGCGCCGTCCGGCGACGCCTGGCGCGCGGCGGTCGACAAGGTTCTGAAGGGCGCCGATTTCGAGAAGAAGCTGGTCGGCCGCACTGCCGACGGCATCCGGATCGAGCCGCTCTACTCTGCTGCCACTCCCGCCGGCCGCGCCTTGCGCGGCGAGGCCGGGCGCTGGCGGGTCGCGGCGCGGATCGACCATCCGGAGCCGGGCCAGGCCAAGGCGATCGCACTGGCAGACCTCGAAGGCGGCGCCGATACGCTGACCATCAGTTTTGCAGGCGCGCGGGCGGCGCGCGGCTACGGTCTCGTCGCCGACGATGTCGCCGCGCTCGATACCGCGCTCGACGATGTCATGCTCGATCTCATCCGCCTGCGGCTCGATCCCGCGCCGCAGGGGCGCATCAACGCCCTTCTGCTCGCCGCTCTGATCGAGAAGCGCGGGCATGCGCCAGCCGATCTTTCCATCGAATTCGGCCTCGATCCGATCGGCGTTCTCGCCAGCCACGGCTCCCTCGGCGCACCCTGGCCCGAGATCGGCTGCCGGCTCGCCGGTACGATCCGCGCCCTGCAGGAACGCGGTTTCACGGGGCCGTTCATCGCCGTCGACAGCCGCCCCTATCATGAGGCCGGTGCTAGCGAGGCGCACGAACTCGGCGCGATGCTGGCCACCGCCGTCGCCTATCTGCGCGCGCTCGAAACGCAGGGGCTGACACTCTCCGAGGCCCGCGATGCGATTGCCTTCACCCTCGTCGCGGACACCGACGAGTTTCTGGCGGTCGCGAAGTTTCGCGCTGCCCGGCTGCTCTGGAACCGCGTCCAGCAGGCCTGTGGGCTGGCGCCAAAGCCCGTCACGATCCATGCGGAGACGGCCTGGCGCTCGCTGACCAAGCGCGATCCTTGGGTCAACCTGCTGCGTGGGACCATCGCCGCCTTCTCCGCCGGAGTCGGAGGCGCCGACTCCCTGTCCGTCCAGCCCTTCACCGCCGCGCTCGGCCTGCCCGATGTCTTTGCTCGCCGCGTCGCCCGCAATACGCAGCTCATCCTGCTCGAAGAGGCCAATCTCTGGCGCGTCGCCGATCCTGCGGCAGGTGCCGGCGGTTTCGAGGCGCTGACGCAGGCGATCTGCGACAAGGCGTGGCAGGCATTCCAGGAGATCGAGCAACAGCGCGGCGAGGGCTTGCGCGGCATCGTCGCCGGGCTCGCCAGCGGCCAGATGCAGAAGGCCCTCGCGGATCAGCGGGCAAGTCGGGCAAAGGCCATCGCCACGCGCCGAGAGCCGATCACAGGCACCAGCGAGTTCCCCAATATCCGCGAAAACGCCGTCGCAGTGCTCGCGGTCGCGCCGGTGGAATCGTCCAAGCTTGCGCCCAAAGGCCATGCCGCCGAGCAGAACCAGGGTGAGCTCATCCGCTCCTTCGTCGATGGCGCCGGCAGGGCCGAGGCCCTGATCGCCGCCGGCGAAAGCCTGCGCGCAGAGCCCCTGCCCTCGCTGAGACTGTCGGAGCCGTTCGAGGTGCTGCGCGACAAGGCCGATGCCTTGCCGCAGCGCCCCGCCGTCTTCCTCGCCACGCTCGGCCCGATCGCCGATTTCACCGCTCGCGCCGGCTTCGCCCGCAACCTGTTCGAAGCCGGTGGGCTTGCCGCACCGAGCGGGGACGGTTTTGCCAGCGACGGCGCCACCGATCTCGACGCGCTGGTCGGCGGCTTCAAGGGCTCGAGCGCGAAGCTCGCCTGCCTGTGCGGCAGCGATGCCGCCTATGCCAATGAAGGCGCCGCAGCCGCCGAGGCGCTCGCCAAGGCCGGCGCGACGGTCTGGCTCGCCGGACGCCCTATCGAGAGCGAAGCCGCGTTGAACAAGGCCGGCGTGTCCTCATTCGTCTTCATGGGTTGCGATGTGGTCGAGACGCTCGAACGCGCGCAAGCCATCGCGACCGCCTGACCGGAGACATGCCTTGACCGCCATCGCCCTCACCATCGCCGGCTCGGATTCGAGCGGCGGCGCCGGCATCCAGGCCGATCTCAAGACCTTCGCGGCGCATCAGGTCTATGGCGCCAGCGTCATCGTCGCGCTGACGGCGCAGAACACTAGGGGCGTCAGCGCGATTCATGCCGTGCCGCGCGATTTCGTCACGAAGCAGATGGATGCCGTCTTCGAGGATCTCGATGTCGGCGCGGTCAAGATCGGCATGCTCGCGACGGCCGAGCTGATCGAGACGGTCGCGGCCGGGCTGAAGCGGTACGGCGCGAAGAACATCGTGCTCGATCCGGTGATGATCGCCGCCTCCGGCGCGCGACTGCTGGAGGAAGAGGCCGTGGCGGCCATCCGCAAGCATCTCTTTCCGCTGGCGACGCTGATCACCCCGAACTTGCCCGAGGCGGCGGCTTTGCTCGGCTCCAGCATCGCCGAGACCGACCAGGCCGTCGATGACCAGGCCGAGAAGCTCGCTGCGCTCGGCGCCGCGAACGTGCTGATCAAGGGCGGCCATGGCAGCGGCGATGTCAGCAGCGACCTGCTTCGGCTCGCTGGCGGTGCGCGCCAGCGCTTCAACGCCCCGCGCCTCGAAACCCGCAACACCCATGGCACGGGCTGCACCCTCTCCTCGGCGATCGCTTCCAACCTCGCCAAGGGACTGCCCCTGCCGGAGGCCGTCGGCCACGCCAAGACCTATATCTCCGCCGCGATCGCCGCCGCCGATCAGGTTCCGGTTGGCCATGGCCACGGGCCGGTGCATCATTTCCACCATTGGTGGGACAAGACCGACGGGAGTCAGCCATGACCGCGATCCCGGACTTCACGAAGCTCGCCTTCGCCGATGTGGCGCCGGCATCCCCGGTGCTACCGACAGGCGAAGCCTGGCTGACGCCGGAAGGCATCCCGGTGAAGCCTGTCTTTACGGCCGATGACCGCGACGGGCTGCCTTTCGTCGATACGCTGCCGGGCATCGCGCCCTATCTGCGCGGCCCCTACCCGACCATGTACGTCAACCAGCCCTGGACGATCCGGCAATATGCCGGCTTCTCGACGGCTGAGGATTCGAACGCCTTCTACCGGCGCAACCTCGCCGCCGGGCAGAAGGGCCTCTCCGTCGCCTTCGACCTCGCAACCCACCGCGGTTACGACAGCGACCATCCGCGCGTCGGCGGCGATGTCGGCATGGCCGGCGTCGCGATCGATTCGATCTACGACATGCGCACGCTGTTCTCCGGCATCCCGCTCGACCAGATGAGCGTGTCGATGACGATGAACGGCGCGGTCCTGCCGGTGCTGGCGCTCTACATCGTCGCGGCGGAAGAACAGGGCGTATCGCAGGCCAAGCTCTCCGGGACCATCCAGAACGATATCCTCAAGGAGTTCATGGTCCGCAACACCTATATCTATCCGCCCGGCCCCTCGATGCGGGCGATCGGCGACATCTTCGCCTTCACCTCGGCCAACATGCCGAAATTCAACTCGATCTCGATCTCCGGCTATCACATGCAGGAGGCCGGAGCGACGCAGGACCTCGAGCTCGGCTACACGCTGGCCGATGGCGTCGAATATATCCGCGCCGGCCAGCGGGCGGGCCTGGGCGTCGATATCTTCGCGCCGCGCCTGTCGTTCTTCTGGGCAATCGGCATGAACTTCTTCATGGAAGTCGCCAAGATGCGCGCGGCACGGCTGATCTGGCCCAAGCTCGTCAAGGATTTCGGCGCGCAGAACGAGAAATCCCTGCCGCTGCGCACGCATTGCCAGACGAGCGGCTGGTCGCTGACGGCGCAGGACGTGTTCAACAACGTGCCGCGCACGATGATCGAGGCGATGGCGGCGACGCAGGGCCACACCCAGTCGCTGCACACCAATGCGCTCGACGAGGCGCTGGCGCTGCCGACCGATTTCTCCGCCCGCATCGCCCGCAATACGCAGATCGTGCTGCAGCAGGAAAGCGGCACCACTCGCATCATCGACCCCTGGGGCGGCTCCTATTATGTCGAGCGGCTGACCGCCGAATTGGCGAAGAAGGCCTGGGAGCATATCAGGGAAGTCGAGGCGCTCGGCGGCATGGCCAAGGCGATCGAGGCCGGCATCCCGAAGCTTCGGATCGAGGAGGCCGCGGCCAAGACGCAGGCGCGCATCGATGGCCGCCAGCAGGCGATCATCGGCGTCAACTGCTTCAAGCCGGACAACGAGGCCGCGATCGAGGTGCTGAAGGTCGACAACGCCTCGGTCCGCGCCCAGCAGCTCGACAAGCTCAGGCGCCTCAAGGCCGAGCGAAACGAGGGCGACGTCGAGGCGGCGCTGACCGCGCTGACAAACGGCGCGGCGGGTGATGCCAACCTGCTCGACCTCGCCGTCAAGGCGGCTCGCGCCAAGGCGACTGTCGGCGAAATCTCGATGGCGATGGAAAAGGTCTTCGGGCGCCATCGGGCCGAGATCAAGGCGATCTCGGGTGTCTACAAGCGGGAGGTCGGCGAGATGAACCCAGCCGTCACGCGCGTCCAGATGATGTGCCAGGCGTTCGAGGAGGCCGATGGGCGCCGCCCGCGCATCCTCGTCGCCAAGATGGGGCAGGACGGGCATGATCGCGGCCAGAAGGTGATCGCCTCGGCCTTCGCCGACCTCGGCTTCGACGTCGATATCGGCCCGCTCTTCGCGACGCCGGACGAGGCGGCGCGGCAGGCGGTCGAGAACGACGTCCATATCGTCGGCGTCTCGTCGCTCGCGGCCGGCCACCTGACGCTCGTGCCGGAACTGAAGGCCGCGCTCGCCCAGGCCGGTCGCCCCGACATCATGATCGTCGTCGGCGGCGTCATCCCGCCGCAGGATTTCGAGGCGCTGATCGAGGCCGGCGCCTCGGCGATCTTCCCGCCCGGCACGGTCATCGCCGATGCCGCAGAGAAGCTGCTCGAAGAATTGAACCAGCGCCTCGGCTACGTGCAGCGGACAGCGGCGGAGTAAGACAAGAAGGCGGGCGCTGCCCCTAGGCCGCGCCCGCCCCATGATTACGGCCGACGTGGCGACACTTACCGCCAGCCGTAACCATAGCCGTAGCGCGGCGGAGGCGGCCGCATGCCATATCCGTCGGAATAGCGGTGCCAGCGGCGCTGGCCCCAGAAGCCGTGCATGGCCGGCGGTGCCGGGCGCCAGCCGGCGCCATATGCCGGGCGCTCGTAGCCACGCTCGTAGCGATCGCCGAAGGCCTGGGCATTGCCGGTCCCGGCGAATGTCGAGGCTGCGAGCGCGACGCCGCCGAGGGCGAATGCGGCAAAACCGATGCGGGCGCGATTGCGGAACATTGTCCCTGTCCTGTCTGGAGGCCGGAAGATCCCTGCCTTGAAACGGACATTCGCAGATTGCGGCTGAACGGGATTTGAGGGCGCCGTTCAGCCGCCGTTTAGGGAGTGCTGACTTTCGACGGAACCACCCTCATTACGGGGCAGGCTGCAGGCCTGAGCCCGGACGTCGTGGTGCCTCGCACACCAAGCTTGCTTTAACTGTCGGACAGCTGTTCGCGCTTCAGCAGCAGTGAAGCCGCGATCACGACGACAGCCACGGCCCCGATCATGATCGTGCAGGCGGCGTTGATCTCGGGCGAGACGCCGAGCTTGACCGCGGAATAGAGCCGCATCGGCAGCGTGGTCGCGCCCGGGCCGGTCGTGAAGCTGGCGATGACGAGATCGTCGAGCGAAAGCGTGAAGGCGAGCATCCAGGCCGCCGCCACCGCCGGCCAGATCAGGGGCAAAGTCACGGTCCAGAAGGTGACGACGGGCGTGGCGCCAAGGTCCTGCGCCGCCTCCTCCAGCGAACGGTCGAAGCCGGCGAGCCGCGACTGGACGACGATGCAGGCGAAGCCGAGGCTGAAGGTCGCGTGGGCGACGGTCACGGTCCAGAAGCCGCGCTCGACATCGACAGCCACGAAGAGCAGCAGCAGCGACAGGCCCGTCACCACCTCGGGCATGACGAGCGGCGCCAGCACCATGCCGGAGAACAGCGTGCGCCCCGTGAAGCGCCCATGGCGCGCGAGAGCGAGGGCTGCAAGCGTGCCGAGGATCGTTGCGAGCGTCGCCGAGACGAAGCCGAGGCGGATCGAAAGCCAGGCGGCGTCGAGCAGCGGCTGGTTCTGCATCAGCGCGCCGTACCAATGCGTCGAGAAGCCGCCCCAGACCGTCACCAGCCGCGAGGCGTTGAACGAGTACGCGATCAGCGTCAGGATCGGCAGATAGAGGAAAGCGAAGCCGACGATCAGCGCGAGAATGAGTCCGGGGCCGAGCCGCTTCATGCCGCCATCTCCCGCCGCAGCCGCGCGCGCTGGAGCAGGACGAGGGGCAAGACCAGCACGACGAGCAGCACCACCGCTACGGCCGAGGCCAGAGGCCAGTCCCGGTTGGAGAAGAACTCGTTCCACAGCACCTTGCCGATCATCACGGTATCCGGTCCGCCCAGCAGGTCGGGAATGACGAATTCGCCGACCGCCGGGATGAAGACCAGCGCCGAGCCGGCGAGGATACCCGGCAGGGAAAGCGGCAGGGTTACGGTGAGGAATGCCGTCAACGGCCTCGCGCCGAGATCGGCGGCCGCTTCGAGCAGGCCGCGGTCGAGCTTCTCCAGTGTCGCGAAGAGCGGCAGCACCATGAAGGGCAAGTAGGAATAGACCATGCCGAGCAGCACCGCCGTCTCGGTGTTTAGTAGGCGCAGCGGCTCGGCCTCGAAGCCGAGGAAGGCCAAAGACGCATCGAGCAGCCCGTCGGGCCTGAGGATGCCGATCCAGGCGTAGACGCGGATCAGGAAGGAGGTCCAGAACGGCAGGATGACGAAGACGAGCAGCATGCCGCGCCAGCGCGGCGGTGCCGAGGCCATGGCATAGGCGAGCGGATAGCCGATCGCGAGCGCGAACAGCGTCGTCAAGCCCGCGATGCGCAGCGAATAGAGATAGCTCTGCCAGTAGAGCGCATCGTCGCCGAGTAGGCTGAAGTTCGCCAGGTCGAGTTGGGAGAGGAATTCGCCGAGCTGGGCCAAGCCCTCCCAATGCGGTGCGTAGGGCGGCAGGGCGGTCGCCGCCTGCGAGAACGCCATGCGCAGGACGATGGCGAAGGGCGCGAGGAAGAACAGCGCCAGCCAGAGATAGGGCACGGCCACGACGAGGCGGCGAAGACTGGCCCCAGCACTCATGTCCACGCTCCGCCGTCATTCCGGGGCAGGTCGCAGACCTGAGCCCGGAACCCAGAACCGATGCCCTTTCGATGAGAAGGCGCCCGCGCCGCCGAGCACACTGTCAGACCGGCATCGGTTCTGGGTTCCGGGCTCTTCGCTTCGCGAAGCCCCGGAATGACGGTCAGGTTCCCAACACGCCTCATGGCGGCAGCACTACGCCGGCCTCGACATCCCAGGAGAGCCAGACCTTGTCGTCCCAGGCGAAGGGCCGCGCCATCCGGCGCGTGCGGTTGGCAAGCGCGACCTTGACCAGTTGGCCGCCCTCTCCCCCGATCATCACCTGGATCATGGTGAAGTCGCCGAGATAGCCGATATCCCAGATCTCGCCGGCGACCTTGTTGACCACTTGGCCCGGCTCGTCATGGCCGATCTCTATCTTTTCGGGCCGGATACCGACCAGTAAGGCCTCGCCCGGCTTCAGCGCCGGCGCCTCCTCGTCGAGCTCGACGGCGCCGACGAGCGGCACCTGCGCCCGGACCAGTTCGCCATCGACCACTTCGACCTGGCCCTCGAAGATATTGATGTCACCGACGAACTCGGCAACGTGGCGATTGGCGGGCGCCTCGTAGATCACGTCCGGCGGGCCGATTTGGACGAGCTTGCCGTGATCCATCACCGCCATGCGGTCGGCCATGGTCATCGCCTCGTCCTGATCATGGGTGACGACCATGAAGGTGAGGCCGAGCTCGCTCTGCAGGTCCATCAGCTCGAACTGGGTCTGCTCGCGCAGCTTCTTGTCGAGCGCCGCCATCGGCTCGTCGAGCAGCAGCAGCTTCGGCCGCTTGGCCAGCGAGCGGGCGAGCGCGACGCGCTGGCGCTGGCCGCCGGAGAGCTGATGCGGCTTGCGCCCGCCGAGCCCGGAGAGCTTGACCAGCGCCAGCATCTCGTCGACACGCCGGTCGATCTCGGCACGCGCCAGCCCTTCGCGCTTCAGCCCATAGGCGATGTTGCCGGCCACAGTCAGATGCGGGAACAGCGCGTAGGACTGGAACATCATGTTGATTGGCCGCAGATGCGGCGGAATGCCGGTGATGTCCTGCCCGTCGAGCAGGATCGTGCCTTCGTCCGGCCTCTCGAAGCCGGCGAGCATGCGCATCAGCGTGGTCTTGCCGCAGCCGGAAGGCCCGAGCAGCGCGAAGAACTCGCGGGGATAGAGCGCGAGCGAAAGATCGCCCACGGCAGTCACGTCGCCGAAACGCTTGGTCACGCCCCGGAACGTGACCAACGGTTTCGCCGCCGGGTCGTTCCAGGGTTGGAAAGCCCGGCGCACGCTGCCGGGCGAGGTCTTCTTCATGCCCGCCGCCCCTGCCGAGAGCCGGTCACTTGCCGGTCTTGACGCGGATCCAGAGCCGGTTCACCAGCCGCTGGGCCTTCTGGTCATAGGGCGTGATCGTATAGAGCCGCGCCATCACCGCGTCGGACGGGTAGATACCGGGGTTGTCGCGCACCGCCGCCGAGAGCAGCGGCTTCGAGGCGATGTTGCCGTTGGCATATTGGATGAAGTCCGAGTTCTTCGCCGCCATCGCGGGCCGGTTGACGAAGTCGATGAACTTCATGGCAGCGTCGACATTGCCGGCGTCCTTCGGGATCACGAAGGAGTCGAACCACATCAGCGCGCCTTCCTTCGGGATGGAATAGGCGATCTGGACGCCATTCTTGGCCTCCTCGGCGCGCTTCTTCGCCTGGAGGATGTCGCCGGAATAGCCGACGGCCAGGCAGATATCGCCGTTCGCCAGGGCGTTGATGTATTCCGAGGAGTGGAATTTCTGGATGTGAGGGCGAATCTTGCGCAGGAGTTCCCCGGCCTTGTTGAGATCGGCCTCGTTCTTGGAGTCGGGATCGAGCCCGAGATAGCGCAGCGCCGCCGGGAACATCTCCTCGACCGCATCGAGCACATGAACGCCGCAGTTGGAGAGCTTCTTGAGCTGCTCCGGCTCGAAGACGATCTTCCAGCTGTCGATCACGGCGTCCGGACCGAGGCGTTCCTTGATCTTGGCGGTGTTGTAGCCGACCCCGGTCGTGCCCCACATGTAGTTCACGGCGTATTTGTTGCCGGGATCGTATTTGGAGAGGCGCGTCTGGATTTCCGGCCAGAGATTCCTCAGGTTCGGCGCCTTGTCCTTGTCGACCGGCTGGTAGAGGCCGAGCGGGATGTGGCGCGGCAGGAAGGAGGCCGTGACGACGATCAGGTCATAGCCGGTCTTGCCGGCGAGAAGCTTGGTCTCGACCGTCTCCATCTGGTCGAAGGTGTCGTAGACGACCGTGATGCCGGTTTCCTTCTTGAAGGCGTCCAGCACCTCCGGATCGACATAGTCCGACCAGTTGAAGATGCGCAGCTGTTTGTCCTGCGCGGCCGCCGGCGCGGCCAGAAATCCCAGTCCCATCGCAAAGGCCGCCAGTGCCGCGGTCAGTCGCTTCGTCGTCCTACCCAATCCGCCCCTCCATCGTTTGGCGCCGCGCACGCTACCAGCTTTCCCCCCGGCATCAACCGACATCGGGCGCGACGGAACGCCCGCACACAGGCAAGACCTGCCGAAATAATCGGCCCATGCTGCATGGCGCGGGCTCGGCCAGGCGCCCTGCCCGGAAGCTTGTCGATCGGCCGGGCTGACAGGAGCGTGATCGGCTCGCTCCTTGCCGGCGCGTGCGAGCGCCACATATCGTGCCATATGCATCTTTTCCGCCGTTTCCTGCTGTTCTTCACTCTCGCCTTCCTGTTGCCGCTGGCATCCCATGCCGGCTGGTGGGTCTGGCAGACGCACGCCCCCGACTGGCGCCGCGCCGACTGGACGAGTGCGAAGCTTCTGCCTGCCGCCGCGACGGAGCCCGAGGCGACGATCCACGTCTTCGCAGCCCGGGTCGGCCGCTGGCGCGGCATCTTCGCGCATCATTCCTGGGTCGTGGTGAAGGAACGCGGCGCCAGCACCTATACGCGCTTCGACGTGGTCGGCTGGGGCGCCCCTGTGCGGGTCAATCATCGCGACGCGGACGGGCGCTGGTTCGGCAATGTGCCGGAACCGGTGGCCGAGATCCGCGGCGAGGCGGCCGAGCGCCTGATCCCGCGCATCCGTTCGGCCGTGGCAAGCTACAGCTATTCCAGCCCCGGCAGCTATCTCGCCTGGCCCGGGCCGAACTCGAACAGCTTCGTCCAGCACGTCCTGTCGGAGGTTCCGGAGCTGAGAGAGGCCCTGCCGCCGACGGCGATCGGCAAGGACTGGCGCGCCGATGGCCTGTTCGCCGGTCTCACCCCCAGCCGGACCGGCGTCCAGGCCTCGCTTTACGGGCTGGCCGGCGTGACCGTCGGCTGGGTCGAGGGGGTCGAGATCAATCTCCTGGGCCTCGTCGCCGGCTTCGATCTGCGCAGCCCCGCGCTGAAGCTGCCGGGCTGGGGGCGGATCGGGGTGTGAGCGGCCTCCGCCTGACGCCTTGAACAGCAACGCCGAAAGCGTTACATGTAACGATCGAAGCGAGGGATCGACATGGCAGCTTCGACAGCCAGACGCGTCCAGAAGCGCCGTGAAGCACTGCGGGCAGCCGGCTTGCGACCTATCCAGATCTGGATCCCCGATACGAGACAGCCCGGCTTCAACGAGGAATGCCGACGGCAAGCGCGAATGGCAGCAGCAGCCGACGGTGCCGACCATGATCTGGACGGTTTTATCGACGCGGCTCTGGAAGACCTGGACCGCGCTCCTGAATGAAGCGAGGCGATCTCGTCACCGTCGCGCTCGCCGGCGATTTCGGCAAACCCCGCCCTGCCCTGATCGTCCAGGCAGACCCGTTCGATCTGACGGCGACGGTCACGGTTCTGCTGCTCTCCAGCGACCTCGTCGATGCGCCGCTGATCAGGCTGACCATTCAACCCAATGCCGCGAACGGGCTGCGCCTCGCCTCCCAGATCATGGTCGACAAGGCGATGACCGTTCGCCGGGACCGGATCGGCCAGATTTTCGGCCGCGTCGATCCGGACATGATGATCGCGGTCAACCGTTCGCTCGCGCTGTTCCTCGGCCTCGGCTGAAGCGAGCTCGGGCGATCGGCGAGATCACACGGCTTCGAAGGCCTGCGCCAGATCCGAGATCAGGTCCTCGATGTTCTCGATGCCGACCGAAATGCGGATCAGGGCGTCGGTCAGGCCGATCTCCTCGCGCAATTCCTTGGCGACGCCGGAATGGGTCATCGCGGCCGGGTGCGAGACCAACGTCTCGGTGCCACCGAGGCTGACCGCGAGTTTCATGATCTGCAGGTTGTCGAGCAGGGCGAAGGCTTCCTTCTCGCCGCCCTTGACGTCGAAGGCGAAGGTCGAGCCCGCTGCCGTGCATTGCCGGTCGAAGACAGCCTTGCGCGGGTCGCCATCTTTGAGATTGCCGAGATAGTGGACCTTGGCCACCTTGGGATGGCTCTCCAGATAGTCGGCCACCAGCTTGGCGTTCTCATTGGCGCGGCTCATGCGGATGTCGAGCGTCTCCAGCGAACGCATCAGCATCCAGCAGGAGTTCGGATCGGCCTGCGTGCCGAGCGACCCGCGCCAGCTCTTGACCTGCCGCACCAGCGCATCCGAGCCACTGATCGAGCCGCCCACGAGATCGCTGTGGCCGCCGACATATTTGGTCAGCGAGAGCAGCGAGAGATCGGCGCCCTCCTTCAGCGGCTTCTGGTATTTCGGGCCGAGCATGGTGTTGTCGACGACGACGGGCGGGCGGTGGCCCTGCGACTTCTCGAGCTCGTCCGCGATCATCTTGCAGGCGGCGAGATCGACGAGGCCGTTGGTCGGGTTGGCCGGCGTCTCGACCAGGATCATCGCGACACGTCCCTTGGCGGCGGCAGCCCGGGCGACGTCCCGCATCTGCTCGATGTCGAGCCCGTCCGTGAAGCCGAAGGGCGTGACGCCGAAGGCACCCATCTGGTTCTTGAGGAGTGTCTCGGTGCCGCCATAGAGCGGGCGGGAATGCAGGATCGTGTCGCCCGGCCTCAGGAAGGCGAAGCAGGTCGTAGCGATCGCCGCCATGCCCGAGGCGAAGACGGCGCATTTCTCGGCCTCGTCCCAGATCGCCAGGCGATCCTCGAGGATCTCCATGTTGGGATGGTTGAAGCGCGAATAGACCAGCCCTGGCTTCTCGCCGGGCTTCGGCCGGCGCCGGCCCGAGGTGAAGTCGAAGAAATCCTTGCCCTGCTGTGCATTCTCGAAGACGAAGGTCGAGGTCAGGAAGACCGGCGGCTTGAGCGAGCCTTCCGACATGGCCGGCGAATAGCCGAACCCCATCATCAGCGTCTCCGGATGAAGCTTGCGGTTGGCGATCCGGTCCTTGTGATAGCTGTCGTCGCTCATGGCCTTCTCCCTATGTGCCTGCGGCGGTCGTTTTCCAGAACCCAGAATATTCTTCTCGCAGCGCCATTGCTTGGTCGATGAAGCTCGTCCTACACCCTGATGCGCATCTTCCTGCTCATCTTGTCTTCATATGGAGCATATCATGCTCGACACGATCGATCGCCGAATCCTCGCCGTGCTGCGCGAGGATGGCCGGATCACCAACCAGGACCTCTCGCAGCGGGTCGGGCTCTCGCCGACACCCTGCCTGCGCCGCCTCAAACGACTCGAAGAGACCGGCGTCATCCAGGGCTATGCCGCGATCGTCGACCCCAAGGCCTACGGGCTGCCGTTCAGCGTCTTCGTCTCGGTGCGGCTGACGCAGCAGAACCAGGAGCAGATCGCCGAATTCGAGAAGGCGGTCGAAGGCTGGAGCGAAGTTGCCGAATGCTACCTCATGACCGGCTCGCAGGACTACCTGCTGCGCGTCGTCACCGACGGCATCGAAGGCTATGAGCGCTTCCTGAAGCAGAAGGCGACGCGGCTGAAATGCATCCAGTCGGTCGAATCCAACTTCGCTCTGGCGACGATCAAGAAGCGCTCCGGCCTGCCGCCGATCTGATCAGACGCCGCGTTCCATCGCCCGGCGCACGACCTGCGTGACCTCGCTGTTCGACAGGAACAGGTCATGGCGCAGCATGCTCCAGCCCCGGCCGGAGGTGTCGGCGACGCGCACGCCCAATGCATCGAGCCGCGAGCGATCGGCAGCACCGGCGCGAGCGACGCCGCCGGCGATGCGCGCGGAGACCGCCAGCGCACGGTCACCCGGATCGATGATCACGGTCATGCGCTGCGCCAGCGGGCCGAGCCGCTTCACCGTCTGCTCGAAGGCGTCGATGTCGACATCGGGCGAGGCCAGCACCACGGAGCCGATCCGCGCATAGACATCCTGGGAATCGCGCAACTCGCGCAGCCCTTCCAGCGTCAGGAAGGTTCCCATCGAGTGGGCGACGATGTGGATGCGCCCGACCGTGGGGTTGGCGACGAGCGCCTGCAGGGTCTGGGCGAAGCCATCGCGCGACCAGAGCGCGCTCTCCCGATCATAGGCATAGTCGAAGAGCTTGCCGCCCGACGGCCAGGTGAAGAGCACCGTACGGCCCTGAAATTCGAGCGAATGCGAAAGCTGGCCGGCGCTGCGCGCCGCCGATTCGAACGTCTCGTTGAAGCCGTGGACAAAGAGCAGCACGTCGCGGCCGTTGACGGCTTCGGAGAGCGCACGGGCCGCCTCGTTGGTCACCTCGCGGCCGACACCGAGCACAGCCCAATCGCCGCTCACGGCGGACGAGACCCGCCCCGTGATGCCGCGCCCGGGCGGGGACAGGCGCACCTCGGCAAAGGTCAGTGCTCCGCGATCGGTGCCGAAATACGGTGGGGCATTGCCTGTCGATCTGCGCGTCGTCATCACCAGTAGCCGCGGATCCTTGCCGAGCGACGAGGTGTCGGCCCTCTCGGGCTCGCTGAAGGGCGAAACGCTCGCCTCGCTCTGCGCGCAGGCGGCGAGCCCGAGCGGCAGCAATGTGGCGAGCGCCAGCGAACGGCATGAAAAGGCGCGCCTCGTGACAGGCATGGTGACAGGCATCCGATCAAACGTGAGGGCCGAACTGGCCGGCCGCGCCCTTAAGGGCAGGCTAACGCGGCCAGAATGCGGCGAGCCCGCGCTCAGCGCGCGGAGGTTCGCGGTCGTTGCAGCGATGTGACATCAGCGTCCGCCGGACAGGATCGTCAACGGCGCGGTCACGACCAACCCGACCGTCGAGCCCACCGTGCCGACGACGCCGCCTGCAACATCGCCGATCCGATCGCCGAATTGCGGCCCGGCGAAGCCGATCCCCTTGTCCTGCCGCAACCGCTCACCGATGAGCTGCACGACCTTGGGCGAGGAGGCGAACTTGGCGTGGTTCAGGCTGTCGGCCGACGTCACCTCGGAGATATCGACAATACGCACGCCGAGCTTCTCCAGCTCGGCCACGATCTCCGCATCCTTCGCCGAAACGGCGCCGAGGCGCCTCTTGTCACCGGCGAAGCGACGGGAGAAGTCGAGCGCCCTGTCGTCGGCCGAAACGAAGACGGTAACTGGTCGCCTGATCTGATTCATCTGCGTCTTGAAGACGTCGAGATCGACGTCGGGCGCCGCGAGCATCACGTCGCGCAGTTTGCCGCCGAAAGCGCCGTCGCCACGGATCGCGGCCTGGCGCAACGTTTCCAGCGTCAGCAGCGTCCCCATCGAATGGGCGAGGATATCCATGCGCGAGGTGCCGAGATCGCGCGCGATCGCCCGCAAATTCCCTTCGAGGAAATCGCGCGAGTAAAAGGCGCTCTCGCGATCGTAGGGATAGGCGAGGAGTTCGCCGCGCGACGGCCATGAGAACAGCACCGGCACGCCCTTGAAGCCGGAATCATAGACGATCTGGGCGAAGCGATAGGCGGCATCGGCGAAATTCGTATTGTAGCCGTGTACAAAGACCAGCACGTCGCGCTGCGAGGCCGGACGCCGCTGCAGCTCCCTGCGCACATCGGAGACGATGGGCGCGAGATCGAGCCGCTGGACATGGGTGGCAGTGAAGTGCTTGGCCGGATCGCCCGGTCCCGAGCTCGGCAGCTCGAGATTGCCGGCCTTGTGGTCGCGCGGAACGTTGATGTCGAGCCGGGCGAAGGACAGCTTGGGGCCGCGCTCGCCGCTGAAGTAGACGGGCTGCGCCGAAGGCTCACGCGTCGTCGCAACGTAGATTTCGACCTTTCCGGCGATATCGGCGGCCGGCGCCTGGGTCAGTTCCAGCACGCGCGGCGTTGCACAGGCGGCCACGAGCAGCGGCAGCACCAACGCCAACAGAACACCACGAAGCCGCATCACCACGCCCTTCATTCGCCAAGTCGTCTCATCACAGGCCCAAATCTTCAAGATGCCTGCATGACACAGTGATGATGCAAGTGATGCGCGGGATGCCTTGTCGCCCGCGGCGCCTGCTTGCTAACTGGCGCCATGGCCGACCGCACTTCCCCAGCCGAATCGCTCGGCGATGCGATCCTCGCCGGCGAGCGCGCCGCGCTGGCCCGTGCGATCACGCTGGTCGAGTCGCGTCGCGCCGATCATCGTGAGAAGGCGCAGGCGCTGATCCAGCGGCTGCTGCCGCATACGGGGCGCGCGATCCGCGTCGGCATCACCGGCGTGCCCGGCGTCGGCAAATCGACGACGATCGATGCTCTCGGCGGCTATCTCACCAGCAAGGGCCACAAGGTCGCGGTGCTCGCGGTCGATCCCTCTTCCACGCGCACGGGCGGCTCGATCCTCGGCGACAAGACGCGGATGGCGCAGCTCGCCGTCGACCCCAACGCCTATATCCGCCCCTCGCCCTCCTCCGGCACGCTGGGCGGCGTCGCCGCCAAGACGCGTGAGACGATGCTGCTCTGCGAGGCGGCTGGTTTCGACATCATCCTGGTCGAGACGGTCGGCGTCGGCCAGTCGGAAACGGCGGTCGCCGATCTCACCGATTTCTTCCTCGTCCTGATGCTGCCCAATGCCGGCGACGAGCTGCAGGGCATCAAGAAGGGCATCATCGAGCTTGCCGACATGATCGCGGTCAACAAGGCCGATGGCACCGGCGCGACCGCCGCCCGCGCAGCGGCCGCGCAATACAAGGCGGCACTGCACATTCTCGCGCCCGCGTCGCCGCTCTGGAGCACGCCGGTCGTGACCATCTCGGGGCTGGCCGGCGACGGGCTCGAAGCGCTCTGGGCCAAGGTCGAGGAGCACCATGCCCGCTTCGAGGCGAAAGGCCTGATCGCCGAGAAGCGCCGGCGCCAGGACGTCAAATGGATGTGGGCGATGGTGCAGGACCGCTTGCAGGCCAGGCTCCGGCACGATCCCGCATTGAAGGCGCGCACCCCGGAGCTGGAGGCCGCCGTCTCGTCCGGCGAACTCGCGCCGACGCTCGCCGCCGAGGAGATCGCGCAGGCGCTTGGGCTCTAGCCTAAATCGGCCGCCTCTCTTCACAAGCCCGTTCCAAATCGGCACGTCAGCGCTGGCACGGCGCTTGATCGTGGCTCGACCGAACAGGAGGTTTCATGGCCCTCTCACGGCGCGGATTGCTGGCGGCCGGCCTCGTCGGCGCGGCCTGGCCCACCTTGCCGGCTTGGGCACAGCCCACCCCGGCGAACAGAGGCCCGCTCGGCCATCTCGGCCTGGACGCGAGCCAGTTCGGGCTGCGGCCCGGCGCGTCCGAGGATCAGGCGCAACGACTGCAGGCTGCCCTTAACGAGGCATCGAAGCGCGGCGCGCCTCTTGTCCTGCCGCCCGGCCGTTACCGCCTCGGTGCTGTCCAGTTGCCGGATGGCGCGCAGCTCATCGGGGTTTCCGGCAAGACGCGCCTCGTCACCGCGAGCGGCGGCCCGCTGCTCGTCGCTTCCAATATCGGCCGCGCGAGCCTTTCCGGACTGACCTTCGACGGCCTCGATATCCCCTCGCCCCAGAAGGCAGGGCTCGTGGCCTGCGACACCGTCGGCGAGATCGCGATCTCGGATTGCGAATTCGCCAAGGCCGGCTCGGTCGGCCTTGTGCTCAATCGCTGCGGCGGGCGCGTCGCGACCAGCAAATTCCGCGGCATGCGCGATTCCGCCCTGTTCTCGCTCGACTCGGCCGGTCTGGCGATCGAGCAGAACGAGGTCGAGGATTGCGGCAATAACGGTATCCAGATCTGGCGCAGCCAGCCCGGCGACGATCGTTCGATCGTCCGTGGCAACATGGTGAGCCGCATCCGCGCCGATGCCGGCGGTGACGGCCAGAACGGCAACGGCATCAGTCTCTATCGCGCCGGCGGCGTCATCATCGAAGGCAACCAGCTGCGTGACTGCGCCATGACCTTCATCCGCAACAATTCGGGCTCCGGCGTGCAGATCCTCGGCAATCAGGGGCGGCGCTGCGGCGAGGTCGGGCTCTATGCCGAATTCGCCTTCGAGGGCACGATCATGGCCAACAACCTGGTCGAGGATTGCGCCCAGGGCGCCAACATCACCAATCTTGACCATGGCGGGCGGCTCGCCGTCTTCGCCAACAACATCATCCGCAACGCCAGGCGGGCGATCGCCCCTAACGGCAAGGCGCCGGTCGGCGGCATCGGCGTCCATGTCGAGGCGGAAGCAGCCGTGACCGGCAACGTCATCGAGAACGCCAGCGAGATCGGCATCTCGCTCGGCTGGTCCTGGGGCATGCGCAATCTATCCGCCACCGGCAACGTGGTCCGCAAAGCCGGGATCGGCATCTCCGTCTCGCTGGTGCCGAAGGAACGCAGCGCGCTGATCGCCAACAACGTCATCGACGAAGCCCGGGACGGCGCCATCGTCGGCACCGAATACGGGAAGCCCGTCACTGGCGACCTCGCCAAGGCCCCCGACCCGAAGGCCGCGGGGATCACGATCGCCAACAACGCGGTGCGCTGAGACGGCCTCAGGCGGCCGGCGCGCGGATGCGACCGACCTCGATGCCGTTCCAGTTCTTCAGCACGGTCTCGCGCAGCGGCGCAAAAGCCGCCTGCGTCGGCTCGTCCATTGGCAGGAAGCGGGCGATCAGCGCGCCGAGCGCAACCTCCGCGGCACGACCGGCGCCGTCATCGCATTTCAGCGCGATGCCGTAGCCCAGCTCCGGGAGGGCGGCGCAATAGACACCCTCGGCCCCGGTCTTGGTGAAGGCGCGCGCGCCCAGCAGCTCCATCAGCCGCGTGTCGTAGCGGCCCGTGCCGGCCACCATGAAGGGATGGGCCGCCGCGGCGGCGCGGATGCGCGCGGCCGCCTTCGCACGCTCGGGGCCAAAGCCATGGCCGGTGCCCAGCCGCGCGAAGCCGAGCGCCAGCGCCTTGAGCGGCACGGCGTAGGAGGGAATCGAGCAGCCGTCGATGCCCATGCGCTCGGAGGTATGGGGGGCGCCGGTCACCGTCTCCAGCGCGTCGCGCACCGCCTGCTGCACAGGGTGGCTCGCCTTCACATAGCCGGCCGGGTCCTCATCCAGACCGCAGGCGAGGCAGACGAAGCCGGCATGCTTGCCGGAGCAGTTGTTGTTCAGCGCGCTGGGTTCGGCGCCCGATTTAGCCAGCTCGCGCGCCACGGCCTCGTTCATCGGCCAGTGCGCGCCGCATTCGAGACAGCCGGCATCACGGCCGGCCTTCTTCAGCATGGCGAGCGAGGTCTGGGCGTGAAGCGGCTCGCCGGAATGCGAGGACACCGCGAGCGCGATCTCGGCCTCCGTCAGCCCGTAACGATCGGCAGCGCCACTCTCCAGGAGCGGCAGCCCCTGGATCGCCTTGACGGCCGAACGCGGAAACACCGGCCGATCGAGATCGCCGGCGGCGAAGACCACCGCCCCATCGGCATCGACCACGATCGCGGAGCCGCGGTGTCGCGATTCGACGACATTGCCGCGCGTGACTTCGGCGAGGACGGGGTTTTCCATGGCGGCCTCCAGATTCCGCTTGCTGCGGATAGCCGGTTTTGGCGCCGACAGTACGACCTGTCAAAAGCGCTGGCGGAAACCGCGCGCGGCTGCCACCGTAGTTCCGAAGTCAGCCGAGCCTTCTCCCGAGCAGGATACCGATGTCGCCGGATTACGAGACCGAATACGACAACCGCGCCCGCGTGCCGGAGCATCCCGGCATCGTCGCCGGCTGGCAGGCCGATGCCGCGGCCTACCGCGCCACGGCGCTGTGCGAACTCGGCGTCTCCTATGGCGAGGGCGAGCGGCAGTTCTACGATCTGTTCAAACCCGAAACGATCCAAGGCAACGCGCTCGTCATGTTCATCCATGGCGGCTACTGGCAGAGACTGGATCGCAGCCATTTCTCGCATATGGCACGGGGGTTGAACGGGCTCGGCCTGCCCGTCGCGGTTGTCGGCTACGACCTCTGCCCGCAGGTCGATCTCGGCCATATCGTCTGGGAGCTGCAGCAGGCAGCTGCTGCCTTATGGCGGCGCTTCGGCCTGCCCGTCGTCGCGACCGGGCATTCCGCCGGCGGGCATCTCAGCGCCTGCACGCTGGCCACCGACTGGAAGAATGTCGACGCCGATCTGCCCGAGCATCTGGTGCCGGCCGCCTATGGCATCTCCGGCCTCTACAACCTCAAGCCCCTGACCGAGACGAGCATCAACAAGGCGCTCGGCCTCAGCATGGAGGCGGCCGAGCTCGAAAGCCCGCTATTCTGGTCGGCGCCGTCGCGGCTGACGATGGATGCCGTGGTCGGCGGCGCAGAGAGCGACGAGTACCACAAGCAGAGCCGCCGGCTCGTCGATGTCTGGGGGCTGGAAGGCGTGACGACACGCTATGAGGAGATCCCCGGCGCCAATCACTTCACCGTCATCGCCGGGCTGGCGGAGCCGGACAATCCAATGACCCGGCGCATCGCCGCCCTCGCCGGAGCCTGATCTTCCGGCGCGGAGGATCGCCCTTGTTTCCGCATCGGCCTTGTCCGAAAACCGCATTCCACTTTTCGGGCCGATGCCCTATCCAGACCGCATCAGAGTTTCGGAGCGCGCGATGCAGACCTTCTTCGTCGAGATCAAATGCAAGCTCGGCAAGACCTACGAGGTCGCCAGCGAGCTGGCCGATCGCGAGATCGCCTCCGAGATCTACTCGACCGCCGGCAACTACGACATCCTCGCCAAATTCCATGTCGCGGCCGATGTCGATATCGGCCATTTCGTCGCGCAGAAGGTGCAGTCGATACCCGAGATCGCCGACACCCACACGATCATCACCTTCAAGGCGTTCTGAGCCCGCATCGGCCATCGATATCCGGGCCTGACCGGTCCAGCGTCGTTTCAGGATGCCATTTCCTGAATCAGGCCAGCAGGTTGCGACGGTTGGCTCAGTGCGTGATTCACGTCCTTCATAGATTGATTCAACCGGGCGTGGCTCCCTCCCCGGCAACGCGCTGCCAGTTGAGGCATCCTGACCGCTTGACGCCGTAGGGGCTTTCGCGCGACCAGCAACATTCGGATTGCGGGGATGAACGCGCGCTATGAAAAGCACTCTCTCTAACGATCTGCGCTCGGGCGCGCTCGTCTATCATCGCCAGCCCCGGCCCGGTAAGCTCGAGATCCAGGCGACCAAGCCGCTCGGCAATCAGCGCGACCTGGCGCTCGCCTATTCGCCCGGCGTCGCCGCCGCCTGCGAGGCGATCGTCGACGATCCGTCGGAAGCCGCCGAACTCACCTCGCGCCAGAACCTCGTCGCCGTCATCACCAACGGCACTGCCGTGCTGGGCCTCGGCGATATCGGCCCCCTCGCCTCCAAGCCGGTGATGGAGGGCAAGGCGGTCCTGTTCAAGAAATTCGCGGGGATCGACTGCTTCGACATCGAGGTCGAACAGAAGAACATCGAGAAGTTCGTCGAGGTGGTCGCGGCGCTGGAGCCGACCTTCGGCGGCATCAACCTCGAGGACATCAAGGGCCCGGAATGCTTCGAGATCGAGGAGCAGCTCAAGGCCCGGATGAAGATTCCGGTTTTCCATGACGACCAGCACGGCACGGCGATCATCGTCTCGGCCGCTGTGCTGAACGGGCTCGACCTCGCCGCCAAGAAGATCGCCGACGTCAAGATCGTGGTTTCCGGAGCGGGCGCCGCCGCGCTCGCCTGCCTGAACCTGCTGGTCGAGCTCGGCGCGCAGCGCAAGAACATCTGGGTCACCGATCTCGACGGCGTGGTCTACAAGGGCCGCAACACGCTGATGGATCGCTGGAAGGAGATCTATGCGCAGGAGACCGACGCCCGCACGCTCGCCGACGTCATCGGCGGCGCGGATGTCTTCCTCGGCCTCTCGGCTGCCGGCGTGCTCAAGCCCGAAATGGCCAAGAGCATGGCGGCGAAGCCTCTGATCCTGGCGCTCGCCAACCCGAATCCCGAGATCACGCCGGAGGATGCGCTCGCGGTGCGCCCCGACGCGATGATCTGCACCGGCCGCTCGGACTACCCGAACCAGGTCAACAACGTCCTGTGCTTCCCCTATATCTTCCGCGGCGCGCTCGACGTGCAGGCGACGACGATCAACGAGGCGATGAAGCTCGCCGCGGTGCGCGCCATCGCGGCGCTCGCCCGCGAGGCGACCTCCGACATCGCGGCCCGCGCCTATGGTGGCGAGGCCTCGACCTTCGGCGCGAACTCGCTGATCCCGAACCCGTTCGATCCGCGCCTGATCATGCGGATCGCCCCCGCCGTGGCCGAGGCCGCGATGGCGACTGGCGTGGCGCGCAAGCCGTTGGTCGATGTCGAGGCCTATCGCGACCAGCTTTCGCGCTTCGTCTTCCGCTCCGGCTTCCTGATGAAGCCGCTATTCCAGCAGGCCAAGGCCGACCCCAAGCGCGTGATCTATGCCGAGGGCGAGGACGAGCGCGTGCTGCGCGCCGCCCAGGTCGCGCTGGAGGAAGGGCTCGCCATCCCGATCCTGATCGGCCGCCCGAGCGTGATCGAGACCCGCATCCAGCGCTTCGGCCTGTCGCTGAAGCCCGGCGTCGACTTCGAAGTGATCAACCCGGAAGACGATCCGCGCTATCGCGACTACGTCCAGACCTATCTCGACATCGCCGGCCGGCGCGGCATCACGCCGGAAGCGGCGCGCGCGCTGGTGCGCACCAACAACACGGTGATCGCGGCGCTGGCCGTGGCGCGTGGTGAGGCCGATGCGATGATCTCCGGTCTCGAAGGCCGGTTCATGTCGCGGCTGCGGCACATCAAGGACATCATCGGCCTGGCGCCCAATGTCTGCGACATCGCGGCGATGACGCTGATCATCACCAACAAGGGCGCCTTCTTCCTCTCCGACACGCATGTGAAGCACGATCCGACCGCCGAGGAGATCGCGGACATGACCGTGCTGGCGGCCAATCATGTCCAGCGCTTCGGCCTGGAGCCCAAGATCGCGCTGCTCTCGCATTCGGATTTCGGCGCGGCGGACACCCCGACCTCGCTCAAGATGCGCAAGGCGCTGAAGCTGATCCGGGAGCGCGCGCCGCAGCTCGAATGCGACGGCGAGATGGAGGCCGACACGGCGCTGGTGCCGCTGATCCGCGAGCGCGTCCTGCCCTCCTCGACGCTGAAGGACATGGCCAACGTCCTGATCTTCCCCAATCTCGACGCCGCCAACATCGCCTATCAGTTCGCCAAGGTGCTGGCCGATGCGCTGCCGGTCGGGCCGATCCTGATCGGCACGGCGAAGCCGGCCCATATCCTCACCAGCTCGGTGACGGCCCGCGGCGTGGTCAACATGACCGCCGTCGCCGTCGTCGAGGCGCAGGAGAGCGCGGCGAAGGCGGCGGGCCGCTAGGCCTGTAGCCAGCTCCTGACAGTCCAGGCGTGAAAACGACGACATGGGCGTCGTTTTCCGGCTTGGCAGACTCACTCAGTCAGGTTCTACTTCCCTTCAAGTCGGGCATCGCTCGCAACGACGCCCGCTTGAAGGGAGGTTGCCATGCTCGATGTCACGCGCCGCAACGCACCTTTGGCGCTCGCCGCCATCCTGGCCGCGACCCGTGCCGCGACGGCACAGGGCCGGATCGTCTTCCATCGCGGCAATGATGGCGATCCGGAAACGCTCGATCCGCACAAGACCTCGACAGTCGCCGAAGCCCACCTGCTGCGCGATCTGCGCGAAGGCCTCGTCATCCACAACATGAGGGGGGAAGTCGTCCCCGGCGTCGCCGAGAGCTGGACGATGAGCCCGGACGGCAAGCTCTGGCGCTTTTCACTGCGCGCCAATGCGAAATGGTCCAATGGCGATCCGGTCAGGGCCGCAGACTTCGTCTATTCCTTCCGCCGCATCCTGAACCCCGAAATCGGCGCCAGATACGCCAACCTGCTCTACCCGCTCCGCAATGCCGAGGCGATCCACAAGGCGGCGGCCGGCTCGTCGCTCGACAGTCTCGGCGTTTCGGCTGTCGACGAGCGGACGCTGGAAATCGCGCTCGAACGGCCGACGCCCTATCTCGTCGAACTGCTGACCCATCAGAGCGCCCTGCCCGTCCACCCGGCGAGCGCCGCCACCGCGACGCCGGAGCCGGGACGGGCAGAGAACCTGATCACCAACGGCGCCTACAGCATCAAGGAGTTCGCCCCGAATTCGCATATCCGGCTCGACCGCAATCCGCATTTCCACGACGCGGCGAATGTGAAGATCGATACGGTGATCTTCTATCCGGCCTCCGACCTCGTGGCGGCGGCGCGGCGCTTCCAGGCCGGCGAACTGCACCTGACCACGGACATTCCGGCCGACCAATTCAAGCAGCTGAAGCAAAAGCTCGGCGAGCAGGTCCGCATCGGCCCCTATCTCGCGACCTATTTCCTGATCATCAACAGCGCCAAGCCGCCCTTCGACGACGCTCGCGTTCGCCGGGCGCTGTCGCTGCAACTCGACCGCGAATTCATCGCAGACCGGATCTGGGGCGGCACGATGCTGCCGGCCTATGGCGTGGTGCCGCCGCATATCGGCAATTACGGCGAGCGCGCCGAACTCGATTTCCGCTACAGCTCGGTGCTGGAGCGCGAGGACGAGGCCAAGCGCCTGCTGGCCTCGGCCGGCTTCGGCAGCGGCGTGCCGCTCGATATCGAGTTCCGCTTCAACACCACCGACAACAACCGCCACACGGCTGAAGCGATCGCCGAGCAGTGGCGCGCCATCGGGGTCGAAACCCGCTTCGTCGAGACCGATTACCGCACGCATTTCGCCTATCTGCGGGAAGGCGGCGATTTCGATGTCGCCCGCTATGGCTGGATCGGCGACTATTCCGACCCGCAGAACTTCCTGTTCCTGTTCCAGAGCGACAATGCCGGCTTCAACATCGGCAAATACAGTAATCCGCAATTCGACGCGCTGATGAAGCTCGCCGCCGACGAACTCGATATCGCCCGACGCGCCGCGATCCTGCGCGAGGCCGACAGCATCGTCATCACCGAGGAACCCTGGATTCCGGTGCTTCACTATTCGACGAAGAACCTGGTTTCGCCGAAGCTCGCCGGCTTCGAGCAGAACCTGCGCGGCGCGATCCCAACCCGCTTCCTGAGCCTTAAACCATAGGCAAGCCGGCCCTGCGCCAGACGCCGGGCGGTTTCCCTGCCTTGGTGCTCGCAACCGCTGCGAAGCTTCGCTAGGAAGGGCGCGTCCTTTTCCATCCAGCGAGTCCGCAGCGATGAGCCGTATCGTCTATGTCAATGGCGCCTATCTTCCCGAGGAAGAGGCGAAGATTTCCGTGTTCGACCGCGGCTTCATCTTCGGCGACGGCATCTACGAGGTCTCGGCGGTGATCGGCGGCAAGCTCGTCGATTGCGAGGCGCATCTGGCCCGCCTCGAACGCTCCTGCGGCGAGATCCGGCTGGCGCTGCCCTGGGCGAAGGCCGAGCTCGTCGCGATCCACGAGGAGCTGATCAAGCGCAACGGCCTCGACGAGGGCGGCATCTACCTGCAGGTCTCGCGCGGCGCGGCCGATCGCGACTTCCCCTTCCCGAAGGATGTCCAGCCGACGCTGGTGATGTTCACCCAGGCGCGGAACTTCGTGAATGCGCCGGGCGCCAAGACCGGCATCAAGGTCGTCTCGACGCCGGATTTGCGCTGGGCGCGGCGCGACATCAAGAGCGTCAACCTGCTGGCGCCGGTCCTTGCCAAGCAGTTCGCGCTGGAGAGCGGCGCGCAGGAAGCCTGGCTCGTCGAGGACGGCGTCGTGACTGAGGGCGCCTCCTCCACCGCCTGGATCGTCAAGGGCAAGACGCTGATCTCGCGCCCGCTCTCGAACAAGGTGCTGCCGGGCATCACCCGCAAGGCCGTGCTCGCCTTCCTGGCGGAGTCGGGCTTCTCCTTCGAGGAGCGCGAATTCACGCTGGAAGAGGCGATCGACGCCGAGGAGGCCTTCATCACCTCCGCGACCAGCCTCGTCATGCCGGTGACCACGATTGACAGCCACACGATCCATAACGGCGCGCCCGGCCCGGCGACGCTGCGCCTGCGCGAGATTTATATCGACCATGCCCGCAAGGGCGGCGCGCTGGGCTGAATTGCCTGAACAGCCGTCATGGTCGGGCTTGACCCGGCCATCTCGGAAACCAGCTATCTCGGCATGAGATTCTCGGGTCGGCGCTAGGCGCCGCCCGAGAATGACGCTCCAGCGGTGCGTTCCCCCATCACATAGGTCGCGGCGACGTTGCGTTCGTCGCCGAGCGTGACGAGCACGAAAAGCTCCTCTGCCAGATCGCGCGCCGTCTCCAGCCGGTGCGCCATCGCCCGCGTCGCACCGGTATCGAGCACCACGGCATCGGCCTCGCGGCCGGGCTCGAACGATCCGACCAGATGATCGAGGCCGAGCGCGGCGGCATTGCCCAGCGTGATCGCGTGCAGCGCCGCGAAGGCGGACAGCGACTGCCCCTGCAACTGCAGCACCTTGTAGGCCTCGGCCATGGTCCGCAGCATCGAATAGGAGGTGCCGCCGCCGATATCGGTCGCGACCGCCACCTTGACGCCGCGTTGGCGGGCATGGGCCCAGTCGAACAGGCCTGAGCCGAGAAACAGGTTCGAGGTCGGGCAGAACACGGCGACTGCGCCGGTCTCCGCAAAAGCCTGCCACTCATTGTGGGTCATGTGGATACAATGGCCCATCAGGCTCCTGGGCCCGAGCAGGCCATAGCCCCTGTAGATGTCGGCATAATCCGCGGCCTGGGGATAGAGCTTGCGGGCGAAGGCGATCTCGGCCCGGTTCTCGTTGATATGGGTCTGGACGTGGCAGCCCGGATGCTCGGCCGCGAGTTGCCCGGCCGCGGCCAGCTGCTCCGGCGTCGAGGTCACGGCGAAGCGTGGCGTGATCCCATAGAGCTGCCGGCCCTTGCCGTGCCAGCGCGCGATCAGCGCCTTCGATTCGCGATAGCCGCTTTCGGCCGTATCGCTCAGCGCTTCCGGCGCGTTGCGATCCATCATCACCTTGCCGGCGATCATGCGGGTGTTGCGTCGCTCGGATTCGGCAAAGAAAGCGTCCGCCGACTGCGAATGCACCGAGCAGTAGACCGCCGCCGTGGTGGTGCCGCTCGCAAGCAATTCGTCGAGGAAGAACCGCGAGAGCTTCTCGGCATGGCCCTGCTGGCCGAGCTTCTGCTCCTCGACGAAGGTGTATTTGTTCAGCCACTCCATCAGCTGCGCGCCATAGGAGGCGACAACCTGCGTCTGCGGCATGTGGATGTGCGCGTCGATGAAGCCGGGCATGATCAGATGCGGCCGGTGGTCCAAGATCTCGACATCGGCCGGCAGCGTCGGCAGCAGCGCCTTCGCCTCGCCTGCCGCCTTGACGAGCCCGCCCTCGATGACGAGCAGCCCATCCGCAATGAACCGATGCGCGGCCTCTCCCGCGGTCCAGGGATCATCGACGAACCAGAGCAGGCGGCCGCGCAGGGCGCGGATGGCGGTGGGGGCAGTCACGTTCGGCGGGCTCCAGCACAAATCCACGTCACATCTGCACCAAATCAAAGCTTCCGGCCAAGCGCGGATCGTGCCTAATCTGAGGGCATGAAGTCGTGCATTACCCGGCGGTGGTCATCCCGGACGCAGCGAAGCGGAGATCCGGGATCCATGCCTGAACCTTCGCCGGACGCGCTCCGGCATGGATCCCGGGCCAAGCCCGGAATGACCTCGTTACAATGGAAGCCGGACGGAGGTCCGCACCATGCGTGACACCCTGCGCTTCCTGCTCGGCGACGCGCTGATCGAGATCGATCGCTGCGACCCGACGCTGACGGTGCTCGACTGGCTGCGCCTCGACAGGCGCATGACCGGCACGAAGGAAGGCTGTGCCGAGGGCGATTGCGGCGCCTGCACCGTCGTCGTCGGCCGGCTCGATGGCAGCCGGCTGCGCTATGAGGCGATCAACGCCTGCATCCGCTTCCTGCCGACGCTGGACGGCTGCCAGCTTCTCACGGTGGAGCATCTCAAGGGATCGGATGGCAGCCTGCACCCGGTGCAGCAAGCGATGGTGGAATGCCATGGCTCGCAATGCGGCTTCTGCACGCCGGGCTTCGTGATGTCGCTGCTGGCGCTACGCCTGAACGAAGCCGAGCCCGGCATCGGGCGGATCGAGGATGCGCTGGCCGGCAATCTCTGCCGCTGCACCGGCTACGAGCCGATCATCGCCGCCGGACGGCGCATGGACGAAATCGCGCCGCGCGAGCAGGACCATTTCCTGCGCGACCGCGCGGCCGTCGCCGAACGGCTCATGGCGTTGCGGGACGAGGAGACGCTGAAGCTCGATGGCTCCGGCCGGAGCTTCCATGCGCCCGCGACGACCGAGGGCCTGGCCGAGCTCGTCGCCGCTCACCCGCAGGCGACGCTGGTCGCGGGCGCCACCGATGTCGGGCTCTGGGTCACCAAGGGCATGAAGCGGCTCGATCCGGTGATCTATCTCGGGCGGATCGAGGCGTTGCGCGAAATCGAGGACAAGGGCGATCACCTGCGCTTCGGCGCGATGGCGAGCCATATCGACGTCAGGACCGCCCTCGCCCGACTCTCGCCGCAGCTCGACGAGCTGATGCGGCGGTTCGGCGGCGAGCAGGTGCGCAATGCCGGCACGATCGGCGGCAACATCGCCAACGGCTCGCCGATCGGAGACCTGCCGCCGGCCCTGATCGCGCTCGACGCGACGCTGGTGCTGGCGCGCCAAGGCGCAAACGGCATCGAACGCCGCACGATCCCTCTCGAAAGCTTCTTCCTAGACTACCGCAAGCAGGACCGCCACCCGGACGAATTCGTCGAGGCGGTGCTGGTGCCGAAACTGGGGACGGACGCGCAGTTCCACGTCTCCAAGGTGTCGAAGCGCTTCGACGAGGATATCTCCGCCATTTGCTGCGCCTTCCACCTGCGACTGGGGCCGGATGGCCGAGTCAGCGAGGCGCGGCTCGCCTATGGCGGCATGGCCGGCATTCCCAAGCGGGCCAAGGCGGCGGAAGAGGCACTGCTCGGCCAGCCATGGGATGAGACAGCCGTCGCCGCTGCCATCGCCGCCCTGCCACAGGATTTCACGCCGCTCAGCGACATGCGCGCTTCGGCCACCTATCGCCTGAAGGTCGCCGGCAATCTGCTGCGGCGCTTCCTGATCGAGACGACGGCGCCCACGGGGCAAACCCGCGTTGCCGGCCTGCTGGCGGAGGTCGCCCATGGCTGACGCGCGCCGCAAGCTGGATATCGCCATCGAGGCCGGGCCGGTGGGCAGCGCCCGCATCCACGACTCGGCGATCAAGCATGTCGCGGGCGAAGCGTTCTACATCGACGACATCGCCGCGCCGGAAGGCCTGCTCCACGCCTATCTCGGCACGAGCGGCATCGCCCACGGCCGGCTGATCTCGCTCGATCTCGATCCGGTGAGGCAGGCGCCCGGCGTCGTCGCGGTGCTGACGGCCGCGGATGTGCCCGGCGCCAACGACATCTCCTCGACGCACCGCCATGACGAGCCGCTCTTCGCGACGGATGCGGTCCTGTTTCACGGCCAGCCGCTTTTCGCGGTCGTCGCCGAAACACGCGAGCAAGCGCGCCATGCGGCGGCCCTAGCCAAGGCCGACTATGCGGAGGAAGCGCCGCTCATCGACATCGCCGCCGCAAGAGCCGCCGGCGGGACGCTCGTCACGGATCCGTTGAAGCTCGAACGCGGAGACCTCGCCGCGGCGCTGGCCGCGAGCCCGCGTCGGCTGACCGGCTCGATGGCGATCGGCGGTCAGGAGCATTTCTACCTCGAAAGCCAGATCGCGCTCGCCGTCCCCGGCGAGGACGAGGACATGCTCGTGCTGGTCTCGACCCAGCATCCGAGCGAGGTCCAGCACATGGTCGCCGCCGTGCTCGGTGTCGGCTCGCATGCGGTGACCGTCGAGGTCCGGCGCATGGGCGGCGGTTTCGGCGGCAAGGAGACGCAAGCCAATCTCTTCGCCTGCGTCGCGGCGATCTGCGCGCGCAGGCTCAGGCGCCCGGTGAAGCTCCGGCCGGACCGCGACGACGATATGGCGATCACCGGCAAGCGCCATGATTTCGTCTGCGACTACGAGATCGGCTTCGACGACGAGGGCCGCATCCACGCCGTCGACGCGGTCTATGCCGCGCGCTGCGGCTGGAACGCCGATCTCTCAGGCCCGGTGACGGACCGCGCCCTGTTCCACATGGACAATTGCTATTTCTACCCGGCCGTGCGCGCCCGCTCGGAACCGCTGCGGACGCATACCTGCTCGAACACCGCCTTCCGCGGCTTCGGCGGACCGCAGGGCATGGTCGGGGCCGAGCGCTTCATCGAAGAGGTCGCCTTCGCGACAGGGCTCGACCCGCTGGAGGTGCGGCGGCGTAACCTCTATGGCGGCAATTCTTCCAGTGAAGGACTTGGCCGGGACGTTACGCCCTATCACCAGACGGTCGAGGATAATATCGCCGCCGAGGTCATCGCCGAGCTGGAGCGGCGCTCAGACTATCAGGAGCGCAAGGCGGCGATCCGGGAGGCCAACGCGAAAAGCCTCATCGTCAAGCGCGGCATTGCGCTGACGCCGGTGAAATTCGGCATCTCCTTCACCGCGACCTGGTTCAACCAGGCCGGCGCGCTAGTGCATGTCTATACCGACGGCACGGTCGCGCTGAACCATGGCGGCACCGAGATGGGGCAAGGGCTCTACATCAAGGTTGCGCAAGTCGTGGCGCAGGCCTTCGGCATCGCGCTCGACCAGATCAAGATCACCGCGACCACTACCGGCAAGGTACCGAACACCTCGGCCACCGCAGCCTCTTCGGGTTCCGACCTCAACGGCATGGCCGCGCTCGATGCCTGCGAGACGATAAAGAAGCGGCTGACCGAATTCGCGGCGAAGCACTGGCAGGAGCGGCCGGAAGACATCGCCTTCCTGCCGGGGCGGGTGAAGATCGGCCCCCGCGACATCGCTTTCGGGGAGCTGATCCAGGCCGCTTACATGGCGCGCATCCAGCTCTCCGCCACCGGCTTCTACGCCACGCCGAAGATCCATTGGGACCGCAAGGCCGGGCGCGGCCATCCCTTCTATTATTTCGCCTATGGCGCGGCGGCGGCAGAGGTCGCCATCGATACGCTGACCGGCGAATACAAGGTCGAGCGGGTCGATATCCTGCATGATTGCGGGCAGCCGCTGAACCCGTCGATCGACAAGGGCCAGATCGAGGGCGGCTTCGTGCAAGGCATGGGCTGGCTGACGACCGAGGAGCTGGTCTGGGACAAGAAGGGCCGGCTCTGGACCCATGCGCCCTCGACCTACAAGATCCCCGTCGCCTCCGACCGGCCACGCATTTTCAACGTGCATCTCTTGGAGAACGCGCCGAACCGTGAGCCGACGATCCATCGCTCGAAGGCCGTCGGCGAGCCGCCGCTGATGCTGGCGATCTGCGTGCTCCATGCGCTGTCGGATGCGGTGGCGAGCGTGGCGGATTACCGGGTCTGCCCCCGCCTCGATGCGCCGGCGACGCCCGAGCGGGTGCTGGATGCGGTGGAGCGGGTCAGGGTGGAGGCGGGACGTTGAGGTTCGGAACAACCTCCCACGTCATTCCGGGGCTTCGCGCAGCGAAGAGCCCGGAACCCATAACCGCCGATGGTGCTCGCAAGAGCGTCACGGTACCCGCTCTTTCCTGCCATAGCTGCGGTTATGGGTTCCGGGCTCGGGCCTGCGACCCGCCCCGGAATGACGGCGGAGGTGAGACATGACCCTCTCCGCCTTCCTCGCCGCACATGGCCACGAAGGCATCGTCCTCGTCCGGATCGAGGCCGCCGAAGGCTCGACACCGCGCGAGGCCGGCGCCTGCATGGCCGTCAGCGCGAGTGCCGTCGCCGGGACCATCGGCGGCGGTCAGCTCGAGTTTCACTGCATCGACCTCGCCCGGCACATGCTGAGCGAAGGCGCCGAGGGCCAGTTGCTCGACATCCCGCTCGGCCCGCAGATGGGGCAGTGCTGCGGCGGCCGGGTGCGCGTTTCGCTGCGCCATTGCGGTTCGGCCGAGCGCGCCATGATCGCCGCGCGCGAGAAGGCGGAAGCGGCGGCGCGGCCGCCGGTCCTGATCTTCGGCGCCGGCCATACCGGGCGTGCGTTGGCGAAAGCGCTGGCGGCGCTGCCCTTTTCGGTCTCCCTCATCGACGACCGCGACGACGTCATGACCGGGCTGCCCCCTGCCGTGACCTGCATCCGCATGGCCGACCCCGTGGATGCGATGGCGGGAGCGCCGCAAGGTGCCGCTGTCGTCGTGCTCTCGCATAGCCACGCGCTGGATTACCGGCTGGCGGAAGCGGCGCTGGCGCGGGGCGATGCCGCCTATGTCGGCATGATCGGCTCCGCCACCAAGCGCGCGCGCTTCGCGGCGAGCTTCCTGCGCAGCGGTGGCCGGCGCGAGGCGCTGGCGCGATTGACATGCCCTATCGGTGGTTCGGATGTGGACGACAAGCGCCCGGAGGTGATCGCGGCCTTGACGGCAGCCGAGCTGGTGCGTTGCTTGCTTGGCCGCCGGCAGCCGGCGAAAGGGAGACGGGCCAGACATGAATCCGCCGCGTGAGCAGGATGTGCCGCCGCGGCTGGCGCTCGCCCATATCTCCAAGAGCTTCCCAGGCGTCAAAGCCAACGAAGACATCAGCCTGAGCGTCAAACCCGGCGAAATCCACGCCTTGCTCGGCGAGAACGGGGCCGGCAAGTCGACGCTGGTCAAGATCATCTACGGCGTGCAGCAGGCCGACGAAGGCACGATCCACTGGAACGGCTCGCCCGTCGCGATCCCCTCGCCCAAGGCCGCGCGCAGGCTCGGCATCGGCATGGTCTTCCAGCATTTCTCGCTGTTCGACGCGATGACGGTGATCGAGAACATCGCGCTCGGGCTCGACGAGGCGGTGGACCGCGAGGAGCTGAAGCTCCGTGTCGCCGCGATCCTGCAATCCTATTCGTTGCCGCTCGATCCTGACCGGGAGGTGCATACGCTCTCGGTCGGCGAGCGCCAGCGCATCGAGATCGTGCGCTGCTTGCTGCAGAAGCCGAAGCTGCTGATCATGGACGAGCCGACCTCGGTGCTGACGCCGCAGGAGGTCGAGCGCCTGTTCGCGACGCTGCGCCAGATCGCACTGGGCGGCTGCTCGATCCTCTACATTTCGCACAAGCTGCATGAGATCAAGGCGCTCTGCGACAGCGCCACCATCCTGCGCGGCGGGCGCGTGGTCGCGACCTGCGACCCCAAGGTCGAGACGACCAAGCGCATGGCCGAGCTGATGATCGGCGCGGAGCTGCGCAAGATCGAACACGGCAAGGCGGCCGTGGCCGGAGCGGTCCGACTGGAGGCCAACGGACTGTCCCTCCCCGGCGAGCCGCCTTTCGGTACCGATCTGGAGAACGTCTCGTTCGAGGCGCGGGCCGGCGAGATCCTCGGCATCGCCGGTGTGGCCGGCAACGGGCAGGCAGAACTGCTGACCGCACTCTCGGGCGAACAGCTGGCCGCCAATGCCGAGGCGATCAGGCTCGACGGCAAGGCGATCGGCTTCGAAGGCGCCGGCCCGCGTCGGGCTCTCGGCCTCGCCTGCGTGCCCGAGGAGCGCAACGGCCATGCCGCCGTGCCGGATTTCTCGCTCGCCGACAACGGCGTCCTGACCGCACGCCACCGCCTGCCGCTGGCGCCGCACGGCTTCATCAGCCGCGGCAGTGTCCGGCGCTTCGCAGACAGCGTCATCAAGCTCTTCGACGTCAGAACCACCGGCAATGGTGCCCTCGCCCGCTCACTCTCGGGCGGCAATCTGCAGAAGTTCATCATGGGCCGCGAGATCGGCCAGCAGCCCGCCGTTCTCGTCGTCTCGCAGCCGACCTGGGGCGTCGATGCTGGCGCGGCCGCCGCGATCCGGCAGGAGCTTGTCGACCTCGCCGCCAAGGGCTCGGCCGTGGTGGTGATCTCGCAGGATCTCGACGAGCTGCTCGAACTCGCCGACCGGCTCTGCGTCATCAACGAAGGCCGGCTGTCGGTGCCGCGCCCCGTCGCCAGCCTCGGCATCGATGAGATCGGCCTGATGATGGGCGGCGTCCATGGCGCGGAGACGGCGCATGCTTGAGTGGCGCCGCCGCCGCGAGCCGAGCATGCCGATGCTGGCCTTGAGCCCGCTGATCGCGATCGTGCTGACCATGCTGCTCGGCATGATCGTCTTCACCGCCATGGGCTATGACGGTTTCCATGCCGTCGGTAGCATCTTCCTGACGCCGTTCCTGGAACCGCAGCGCTGGGCCGATATCGGCGTGAAGGGCGCGCCGCTCATCATGATCGCACTCGGGCTCGCGATCGGCTTCCGGGCCAATGTCTGGAACATCGGCGCCGAGGGGCAATACATCATGGGCGCCATCGCCGGCACGGGCGTCGCACTGCTGACTTACGGCATGACGGGGTGGTGGATCCTGCCCGCCATGGTGCTTGCGGGTATCCTTGGCGGCATGGCCTGGGCCGCGATCCCGGCATTCCTGCGGGTGAAACTGCAGGTCAGCGAGATCCTGACCAGCCTGATGCTGACCTATGTCGCGGTCCAGTTCCTGTATTTCCTCGTGCGCGGGCCGTGGAAGGATCCGGAGGGCTTCAACTTCCCGCAGACGCGGATGTTCACAGCCGACCAGACGCTGCCGACGATGTGGGAGGGCTCTCTCGCCCATCTCGGCATCCCCGTCGCGCTGCTGCTTGCGGTCGTCGCCTGGCTGCTCATGGAGAAGACGACGGCCGGCTATGCCGTGAAGGTGGTGGGGCTGGCGCCTGCGGCGGCCCGCCATGGCGGCTTCAGTGCCGCGCGCACGACATGGGCGACGCTGCTGATCGGCGGCGCGCTGGCAGGCCTCGCCGGGCTGTTCGAGGCTGCCGGCCCGTTCGGGCAGCTCACGCCGCAATTCCCGGTCGGATACGGCTTTACGGCGATCATCGTCGCGTTTCTTGGGCGGCTGCACCCGCTCGGCATCGTCTTCGGCGGCATCGTTCTGGCCGCGACCTATGTCGGCGGCGAGATCGCGCAGTCGACCGTGCGCCTGCCGCAGGCGGCAACCGGCATGTTCCAGGCGATGCTGCTGTTCATGCTGCTCGCGACCGACGTGCTGGTGCGGTGGCGGATCGTCTGGAGGCGGAGGGTGGCGTGACGGCAATTCCCACCAATCTCCGACGTCATTCCGGGGCAAACCGAAGGCTTCAGCCCGGAACCCAGAATCGATGCCCTCTTTTCATCAGCAGGGGAGCTTGCGGCGCCTTTTCAGGATCGACCCGCGCTTCTGGGTTCCGGGCTCTTCGCTGCGCGAAGCCCCGGAATGACGGTGCGTTTCCATGACCACCACCATGCTCGTCTCCATCCTGATGACGCTGATCGCGGCCTCGACGCCGTTGCTGCTCGCGGCCTTGGGCGAGCTCGTCGCCGAGAAGGCCGGCGTGCTCAATCTCGGCGTCGAGGGGATGATGCTGTGCGGCGCGGTCGCCGGCTTCGCCGTCGCCTTCTCGACCGGCAGCACCGGCTTCGGCCTCGTTGCGGCGGCCTTCGCCGGCGTCGCGGCCTCCATGGTCTTCGCGGTGCTTTCGCTCTCGCTGATGGCCAATCAGGTGGCGACCGGGCTTGCGCTGACGATCTTCGGCATCGGCGCCTCCTCGCTGGTCGGGGCCGGCTTCGTCGGGCGGACTGTGACGCGGCTGCAGCCGGTGTTTCCCGCGGCGCTGTCGGAACACCCGGTGCTGCGGGTGATCTTCGGGCACGATCTCCTCGTCTATCTCTCGCTGATCCTGGTCGCGGGCGTCGGCTTCTTCCTGCGGCGCACGCGCCCGGGGCTGATCCTGCGCGCCGTCGGGGAGAATGACGGCTCCGCTCATGCGATCGGCTATCCGGTGATCGCCATCCGCTATGCCGCCGTCGCCTTCGGCGGCGCGCTGGCGGGGCTGGGCGGCGCTTATTTCTCGCTGGCGCTGACGCCGATGTGGGCCGAACGTCTGACCGCCGGGCGCGGCTGGATCGCGCTGGCGCTCGTCGTCTTCTCGGCCTGGAAGCCGGGCCGCCTCCTGCTCGGCGCCTATCTCTTCGGCGCGGTGATGACGCTGGAGCTGCAGGCCAAGGCCGCCGGCATCAGCTGGCTCGCGCCCGAGGTGCTGGCGATGGCCCCCTACCTTGCGACGATTGCGGTTCTGACCATGATGTCGCTAGGACGAAAGACCGGCCGACTCGACGCACCGGCCTGCCTCGGCAAACCCTTCTCGGCGTCCTGACGCCGCAACCGACAACGGGGAGTTCACCTCATGACCAGCATCATCACCCGCCGCAGGCTGACCTTCGGGGCGGCCGCCGCCTCGACCCTGCCCATTCTCGGCCGCGGCGCCTCGGCACAGGCCCCGCTCGGCATCGGCTTCGTCTATGTCGGCCCGATCGGCGACCATGGCTACACCTGGACCCATGACCAGGGGCGCCTCGCCCTCGAGAAGGAATACGGCTCCAAGATCAAGACGAGCTTCCTCGAGAACGTCGCCGAAGGGCCGGACGCGGCCCGCGCCATCCGCCAGCTCGCCCAGGCCGGAAACCAGCTGATCTTCGCGACCTCGTTCGGCTTCATGAACCCGACCATCCAGGTCGCCAAGCAGTTCCCGAAGATCCATTTCGAGCACGCCACCGGCTATATCCGTGCCGACAACGTCGCGACCTACAACGCCCGCTTCTACGAAGGCCGCGCCGTGATCGGCACCATCGCCGGCCACATGTCGAAGACCGGCCAGGCCGGCTATGTCGCCTCCTTCCCGATCCCCGAGGTGGTGATGGGCATCAACGCCTTCCATCTCGCCGCGCGCAAGGTGAACCCGAACTTCAAGACCAAGGTCGTCTGGGCCTCGACCTGGTACGACCCGGCCAAGGAAGCCGACGCCGCCAAGGCGCTGATCGACCAGGGCGCGGACATGATCACCCAGCACACCGATTCGGCGGCGCCGTTGCAGGCGGCCGAGCAGCGCGGCGTCTTCGCCTTCGGCCAGGCCTCCGACATGAAGGCCTTCGCGCCCAAGGCGCATCTCACCGCCATCGTCGACGACTGGTCGGGCTACTACATCAAGCGCGTCAAGGACGTGATGGACGGCACCTGGAAGACCGGCGACGTCTGGGACGGTCTCAAGGCCGGCATGGTTCGGATCGCGCCTTATAACGATGCGGTCACACCTGCGGCCCGCGCCGCCGCCGACGAGGTGATCAAGGGCATTTCGGCCGGCACGCTCCACCCCTTCACCGGCGAATTGAAGGACCAGAAGGGCGTCGTGCGCCTCAAGGCCGGCGAGAAGGCCAGCGACGAGATGCTCTCCAAGATGGACTGGTACGTCGACGGCATCCAGGCTTGAGCCTACTGTCCACCAGCGCTGGCGGGCTTCCCTCCGCCGGCGCTGCGATTCGCGCCGTGCCCGCCTCTGCCTGCGTCAGCGGGCGGTCCCGCAACCCCTCAGCCCCGCCCAGACCGCGTCGTCAAACCCTCGATCGGCGGAACGAAGCCGTTTTCTGTGCGTATCTACCGCCACGGGCATCGTCTTTCCGCGATAACCGTGGCAACTGCGTGAGTTGCGCGCCGCGAATAGCAGCAATGTGTCGCGGTCGCTCGTGTCGGAAACCAGCATGAACGGCCGTAGTCCAGCACGCGACGCCTGAAGCACCTTCTCAAGGAGGATTTTCATGACCAAGAATGAACTGATTGCCGCCATCGCCGACGAGACCGGCAAGACCAAGGCGGACGTTTCCGCCATCCTGGCGTCTCTCGGCACGACCGTCGCCAAGACGCTGAAGAGCGGCGACGACGTCACGCTCGGCGGCATCGGCAAGCTCTCCGCCGCCAAGCGCGAAGCCCGCGAGGCCCGCAACCCCTCGACCGGCGCGACCATCAAGGTTCCCGCCAAGACCGTCGTGAAGTTCAAGGTCACCAAGGACCTTGCCGACGCGGTGGCGTAAAGCCAGCATCGGGATCAGGCAGCGTTCGCGCATCAGACGTGGACGCTGCTTGACCCTGCGCACCATGCCCTCACATTAGCGGCATGTTCCTTCGCCTCTTCACCGATCTGCGCGCCGCCAAGGTCCCCGTGACCCTGCGCGAGTATCTGACGCTGCTCGAAGGCGTCGAGGCCGATCTCGCCGAACACAGGGTCGACGAGTTCTATTATCTCGCCCGCGTCACGCTGGTGAAGGACGAGCGCCATCTCGACAAGTTCGACCAGGTCTTCGCCCAGGTGTTCAAGGGCATGGAGACGCTTGGCCAGGCCATCGAGCAGGCCGGCATTCCCGAGGAATGGCTGCGCAAGCTCGCTGAAAAATTCCTGACCGACGAAGAGAAGGCACAGCTCGAAGCGCTGGGCTGGGAGAAGCTCTGGGAGACGCTTAAAGCGCGGCTCGACGAGCAGAAGGGCCGTCACCAGGGCGGCAACAAATGGATCGGCACCGGAGGCACCTCACCTTTCGGCGCCTATGGCTACAATCCCGAAGGCATCCGCATCGGCCAGGACAAGAACCGCAACTTCCGGGCGGTGAAGGTCTGGGACAAGCGCGAGTTCAAGGATTTCGACGACACGCGCGAACTCGGCGTGCGCAACCTGCGCATCGCGCTGAGGCGCCTGCGCCGCTTCGCCCGCACGGGCGCGGCCGAGGAACTCGATCTCGACACCACGATCAGCGAGACCGCCAAGCACGGCTATCTCGACGTCCAGCTCCGGCCCGAGCGCCGCAACGCCGTCAAGGTGCTGCTCTTCCTCGATGTCGGCGGCTCGATGGACTGGCATATCGAGCTGGCCGAGGAGCTGTTCTCGGCCGCGCGGGCGGAGTTCAAGCATTTCGAGCATTTTTATTTCCACAACTGCCCCTATGAGCGGGTGTGGAAGGAGAACCGGCGGCGCCACGACCAGCAGATCGCGACCTGGGACGTGCTGCGGACCTATCCGGGCGATTACCGGCTGGTCTTCGTCGGCGATGCCTCGATGAGCCCCTACGAGATCGCGATGCCCGGCGGCTCGGTCGAGCACTGGAACGAGGAGACCGGCGAGGTCTGGGTGAACAGGCTGACCGCGAAATTCCCGAAATCGGTGTGGCTCAACCCGGTCCAGCAGCACCTGTGGAACTACACCCAGTCGATCCGCCAGATCGGGGGGCTGATGGGCGGGCGCATGTTCCCGCTGACGCTCGACGGGCTCGACGGCGCCATGAAGGTTCTCGCGCGCTGACCCCCGACGATCGGTGCGCTTCCCCTGAGCGGCCGGAATGCCCGACAGCATCCGTATTCGGCCCGATGCCGTAGGGCTTTGATCTTGCATCGGCTTTCCCGAAAACCGCATTCCACTTTTCGGGCCGATGCTTTAACTACCGGCCATGACGAACGATCAAGACGACGCCCCTCCGCCGAGCTGGCGCCAGCGCCCGAAGCCGGTCGGCTTCGAGATCGCCTACAAGCTGGACGGCGATACGCTCGAGATCGACCGGACGCGCCGGGTCGACAGCATCCGGCTCAGCGCCGTCGAGCAGGTCCGCTTCGTCTACGCGCCGGGCAACATCTCCTCGAAGGGCTACAAGACGCAGCTTCGGCTCAGCGACGGCCGGACCGTGACCTTCGGCAATCTGTCCTGGCGTTCCCTGACCGATCTCGACCGCGACGATGCGCGCTACCACCACTTCGTCGCGGCCCTGTGCGCCGCGATCGCGCGGGCCAATCCGCGCGCCCGCTTCGTCGCGGGCCGGCCGAAACCGATCTGGCTCGGCGTCGCCATCGTCGGGGCGCTGTCGCTGCTGATGCTGACCGTCTTCTCGCTGCGGGCGTTCCAGCAGGGCGCGACCAATGCCGCGCTGCTCGGCATCCTCCTGGTGGCCGCCTCGTTCTGGCAGGTCTGGCCGCTCGTCAGCCTCAACCGGCCGCGCGAGCTTGCGACCGGCGAAGTGCCGGACAGCCTCGTCCCCGGCCGGCCGGGCTGAAGTTCAACGAACCACCAGCACCGAGCATTTGGCCCGGCGCACGATCGCTGACGCGTTCGAGCCGATGACATAAGCCAGCATGCCGGGCTCATGCGAACCGATGACGATGAGGTCGGCGCCGCTGGCGTCCGCTTCGGCCAGCACCTCGCCATGGACCGAGCCGATCAGCACCTTGGCCGAGACCTGCTCGGAGGGCAGGTCGACTTTGGCGGCGATCTCGGCGAGCTTCGCCTCGGCATCCTCCTGCTGCTCGGAATCGAAGTCCGCCGGCACGAACTCCATGTAGGTGATAGGGATCAGCGAGCGGACATAGACGAGCCGCACCGTCCCGCCCGAAATCTTGGCGAAGGATACGGCAGCCGCGAGCGCCGGCCCGGCGAGCTCGGCCTCCGCGAGATCGACGGGGACCATGATCGACTTGTACATCGTATCCTCCAAGGCTGGTTGCAGAACCATTCTGGAGTTTGACAGCGCGGGCGCCATGATCCAGCGCAAAATGCACGATGCGGCGCGGCGTCGCGCGTCAGGCCAGCACCTGCTGATTTCCAACGTAGAAAGGGCGTCATCCCGGACAAGCTGCCCTCGGGTTCGACTTTTGGTCGGCCCAAGGATAAACTCCGCAGCGCCGATCCGGGATCCATCGCCGAGCTCCGGAACCCTCCGACGGATCCGGCTCAAGGCCGGGACGCGCTGCGGTTCAGAGAAGTCACCTCGCTCTAGCCCTGGCGCGCTGGCGTGCGGACGATGAGGCCGTCGAGGTTGTCGCGGATCCGGATCTGGCAGGAGAGGCGCGAGTTCGGACGGACGTCGAAGGCGAAGTCCAGCATGTCCTCCTCCATCGGCTCGGCAGGGCCGACGGATGCCATCCAGGCATCGTCGACGTAGACGTGGCAGGTGGCGCAGGCGCAGGCGCCGCCGCATTCCGCCTCGATGCCGGGGATCGCGTTGCGGATCGCCGTCTCCATCACGGTGGAGCCGGTCTCGCCCTCGACGGTGCGGCTCTCTCCATGAGCGTCGATGAAGGTGATATTCGGCATGAGGCACTCCGGCGGCGCGATGACGGGCTCCGCTTAGAGCATTTCAAAGCGGCGCGGAACGGGGTTTCGCGCGGCAGCGACCCTATCAGGCCGCGCAATCGAAGCGCGAGATCACGGCCCGCGCCTCGGCCGCGGCCAGCGCCAGCGCGTCCAGGGCGCTTTCGGTCAGGCGCGGCTCCGGCTCGCCGAGGCCGTGCTCGATCCTGTCGGCTGCTTCCGCGACCTGCCAGGCGCCGATCGCGAGCGCCGCACCCTTCAGCGTATGGGCCGCGTCCATCCTGGCCTTCCTGTCGGCGCTCCCGTGGATGGTGCGCAGATGCGCGACGCATTGCTGGGCGAACAGCGTCAGCAGCTCGCGCTCGAGCTCGTGATCGCCGCCGCTCTGGCGGGAGAGGTGCTCGGTATCGATGGCATTCTGGGACATGAGGGAACTCGTGAACGCATGAACATCTGACGGCCGCACGAGCGGTCTTACCCCCTCCAAGAAGCGCCATGATGGTGAACGAGGCGTTAACGACGTTTGTGAATCGAGCACTCAAATGGGTTTCCAAGGGTCCGGGGCTCCACTACCCTTCCAATTGGTAAATGATGGGCGCAGTGTCACCGATCATCCCAGCCAGAGGCGGCGAGGGACGGCGGGGACGGGCTTTCGCGTCCATCGTCAGTAGAGTGGCGAGGCGGCAACGATGAATCGACCCAAGAAGCTCCAGGATCCCACTGAAGCTGCGATGTCGGCGATCGAGGAGGCGCTCCGCCTTGACCAGCCGCACTCCGACACCGCCAGCGGCGAGTCGGAAACGGCGGTCAGCACCGAGCCCCGGCTGCCCGCCACCAGCGAGGACGATCTCAAGCTCGAGCTGCCGCGCGTCGAGCCTGCTCCGGCTGCCGCGCCGCCTGCGCCGGTAACCCCTCCCCCGCAGCAGCCCGCGCAACCGCGTGCTGCGATCGCGCCCGACACCAGCCGCGTCGCCAATGACGACCGCCGCGATTCCAGCTCGCTGGTGCAAGCCTTCTCCGTGCGCCCGTCCCGCAAGCCTTATTGGTTCGCGGCCCTCGCCTCGTTCGCCTGGCTAAGCGGCGCCGCCTTCGTGCTGTTCGGCCGCTACGGCTCCTTCAGCAATGGCCTGCCCGAGCCCGTCGCCAATTTCGGCATCGGCGAATGGACGCTGCTCGCGTTGTCGATCGGTGCCCCGGTCGTGTTCTTCTTCGTGCTGGCGGCGCTCTATCGCCGCACCCAGGAAATGCGCCTGATCTCGCGCGCCATGACGGAAGTCGCTCTGCGGCTTGCCGAGCCCGAGATCGCCGGCGCCGATTCCGTCCTGTCGCTCAGCCAGACCATCCGCCGCGAGGTCGCCGCCATGGGCGACGGCATCGAGCGCGCCGTGGCGCGTGCGGGCGAGCTGGAGACAATCGTGCGCGGCGAGATCTCAACGCTCGAGCGCGCCTATGCCGACAACGAAATCCGGCTGCGCTCGCTGATCGACGAGCTCGTCACCCAGCGCGAGGCCGTGGTCGGCAATGCCGAACGCGTCAAGCTCGCCATCAGTGGCGCCCATGACGGCCTCGCCAAGGACCTCGACAGCGCCAGCCGCACCATCGCCGAGGCCGTCGCGCAGGCCGGCGACCGCGTCACCGGCTCGCTCGGCGCCAAGGGCGACCAGATCACCCAGGCGCTCGGCCGGGCCGGCGAACGCATGGTCGAGGAGATCAGCGGCCGCGGGCATGATCTCGTCGAGCGGCTTCAGATCACCTCGGGCGAAGTGTCCGAGCGGCTGGCCGGAGCCAGCGACAATCTTTCGACGATGCTCGACGGCCGCGCCAAGGAAATCGCCGGCTCGCTGGAGCGCACCGGCGTGGTGCTGACCGAGGGCCTGACCACCAGCGCCCAGGGCGTCACTCGCGCCATCAGCGACACCGGCATGCAGGTCGCCGAGACGCTGACGACCCGCGTCGATGCGGTCAACGAGACGCTGAAGACCACCGGCGAAACCCTGGCGAAGGACATTTCCGCGCGCGGAACCGAGGCGGCGGAGCGCTTCGAGACCAGCAGCCGCAGCATGGTCGCGCTGATCGAGAGCCAGAGCGAAGCCCTGCAGCAGCGCCTGTCCGAATCCGGCGAAGCGCTGCGCAGCGCCCTTTCCGACGAGGGCGAGAGCGTCACCACCCGCCTCGCCGAGGTCGGGCGCGGGGTCAACAGCCTGCTCACCCGCCAGAACGAAGCCATTGCCGCTCGCCTCACGCAGGTCGGCGAAAGCGTCCACAGCCTCATCGGCACGCATGGCGACACGCTGGTCGGCCGCCTCAACGACACCGCCCGCACCGTCGACGACGTGCTGCGTGAGCGCAGCGAAGCCATCATCCTGCGCGTCGGCGATGCCGGCCAGAGCCTCGGCGCAGCCGTCGAGAAGCATGGCGACACGCTGACCGGCCGCATCACGGATGTCGCCGGCCAGGTCCACGGCCTGTTCACCGAACAGGGCGGCAAGCTGGTCGACCGCCTCGGCGAGACCGGCGAGACCGTGCATGCGCTGCTCGATCAGCAGGCCGAAAAGCTCGTCGACCGCGTCTCCGGCGCAGGCCGCGAGCTCGCCAGCCTCGTCGGCGAGCAGAGCGACACCGCCGTCGCGCGTGTCTCCGAAGCCGGCAGCGATCTGTCGCGCCTACTTGTGGAGCGCAGCGAGATCGCCGTCGCCAATGTCTCGGATGCCGGCCGCAGCCTCGCAGCCCTCATGGGCGAACAGGGCGATGCCACGGTCGCCCGCGTCTCGAACGCCGGTGCCGATGTCGCCAAGCTCCTGTCCGAACGCAGCGAGGCGCTGGTCGCCAGCGTGTCGGGCGCCGTCAACACCGTCGAGACCCGCCTGCGCGATGAGAGCGAGCTGCTCGTCAGCCGCCTGACCCAGGCCGGCCAGGACGTCAGCAGCGTCGTCGGCAGCGAGAGCGAGCGCCTGATCTCCGGGCTTTCCGAGACCGGCATGCGCGTCAGCGCACTACTGGACGAGCAGGCCGGCGCCATGACCGTGAAGGTTTCGCAGGCCGGGCTCGAGATCAAGGATCTGCTCGGCAGCGAGGGCCAGGCCCTGGCCAGCCGCGTCGCCGATGTCGGCCGCTCTGTGCACGGCATCCTGTCCGAGCGCAGCAACGCGCTGATTTCCCGCCTCGCCGATACCGGCGAGAGCATCGACCAGAGGCTGGACGAGCGTGGCGCGGCCCTGGCCGCCCGCGTGAACGCCAGCGTCGAGGCCGCCCAGAACGCACTGGAGCAGCAGCAGACCGGCTTCCTCGTCAGCATCGGCGAGACCGGCGACAAGGTCGGCGCTCTGCTCGGCGAGCAGCGCGAGACGATGGTCCGCGACCTCGTCAACACCGGCCGCGAAGTCCACACCCTGCTCGGCGAGCAGAGCGAGGATCTGGCGCGCCGCATGACCGATGCGACCCGCACCCTCACCGAGACGATCAATGTCGACGGCCGCCATGTCGCCGACCGCGTCGTCGAGGCGACGCAGGGCCTGCGCGACACCTTCACCGTCCATGCGGAAGAGGCCCGCACCCTGCTCGCCGGCACCGGCCGCGAGATCGTGCTGGCGCTGACCCAGCAGGGCGGCCGCGTCAACGAGGCGCTGTCGGCCAATGCCGAATCGATGCTGCGCTCGGTCGAGGGCCGCGCCCAGGCCCTGACCGAAGCGCTCGCCACCCGCCACGACGCGCTGACCAGGCTCTTCGACGAGCGTGGCCGCGAGATCGAGACGGCTCTCGGCGGGCGACTGTCGGCATTCTCCGCGCTGTTCGACACGCAGGGCCGCGACGTCGAAACCGCGCTCGGCGCGCGCCTCAGCGCCTTCGAGGACTTGATCGTCCATCAGGGCGGCGCACTGACCGCCAAGATCTCGGGCGATGCCCGCGACCTCACCGAAGCCCTGCATAGCGGCATCGCCCAGGTCGAGAAGCTGATCTCCGAGGATGGCGTTTCGCTGGCCGACAAGGTCGGCACGCGGGCGCTGGAAGCGGCCGAGCTCCTCGCGCACCGCACCCGCGAGGCGGCCGATGCGATGGAAGGCCAGATCAAGCTGTTCGAGGATCGCTCCGGCGCCAAGAGCGCCGAGATCGCCGGGACGCTCGACAGCCTGATCGCGCGCATCGACGGCAGCCTCGGCTCCCGCGCCACCGCCCTCAACGAGGCGCTGGTCGAGCGCACGGTCGATATCGCCCGCGTCCTGGCCGAGGGCGGCCGCGAGGTCACCCGCGCTCTTGCCGCAAAGGCGGACGAGATCGGCGAGGTCGTCACCTCGAAGAGCGAGTCGCTCACCCGCACGCTCAGCGACAAGGCCGACACGATCAACGCGACGCTCGGCGGCCGCGCCCTCCAGATCGCCGATACGCTCGACCAGAGCGTCGCGCGCTTCGAGGAGCGCGTGGTCAACCGGCTCGACACCGTCTCGCACACGCTCGACAGCCGCGGCGACGAAATCGCCGCCACGCTGCAGGGCCGTTCCGAGGCCATCGCCTCCGTGCTCAGCGAGCGGGCGCAGGAACTGCGTTCCCTCTTCAGCAATGAAGGCAACGGCATGGTCTCGGCGCTGGCCGGGCAGAGCGAAGCGCTCGCAACCGCGCTCACCGAACGCGCCGAGCAGCTTCGCACGCTGTTCGACGATCGCGGGCTCGGCATCGTCGCTGCGCTCGGCCGTCGGGGCGACGCCATCTCCGGCGCGCTCGACCAGCGCACCGAGCAGCTGCGCGCGATCTTCGAAGGCCAGGGCGCCGGCATCGTCACCGCGCTCGAACGCCAGGGCGCGGCAATCGCAACCTCGCTGGAAGAGCGGACGGACGCCATGCGCGCCGCCTTCGACGCCAAGGGCCACGGCCTCGTCGAGATCATCGGCCGCCAGGGCGAGGCTATCACGCACTCGCTCGACGAGCGGGTCGAAACGCTGCGCGCGGTCTTCGATGCCAAGGGCAGCGGCGCCGTCGAGGCGCTGAACCAGCGTGGCGAGGCGCTGGCCGCCGAATTCGCCTCGGTCGGCGAGACGGTGGTGCGCGCGCTCGAGAGCCGGGGCAACGCCATCGTCGCCGGCCTGCGCGACCGCGGCGCCGCCATCACCAATGCGGTCGACGCCTCGTCGAACGCGTTGCGCGAGACGCTCGAAGCCGGCTCGAAGCAGTCTGTCGAGGCCCTGGTCGGCACGAACGAGCAGTTGCGCGAGGAGCTGGGCGGCATGCTCGGCCGCCTCGGCGAAGCCAACAAGCTGATGCAGCAGATCGTCAACGGCGCGAACAAGAACCTCGCCGCCGTCGAGAACAGCCTGTCGACCCGCGTCGGCGAGCTGCAGAACGTGATCGGCACCGTGATGACGGAGGCGGGCAACGCCTCGCAGCAGGTCACGGCCCAGATCGCGGAGCTGAAGAGCTTCTCGGAAGGCACGCTGCGCGAGACGACGGCCCTGATCGGCCAGCTCGACGACCGCGGCACCTCGCTCAACGAAGCGACGCAGGCCAGCAGCGCGGCGCTCAACGCCGTCGCCGGCCGGCTGGAGCAGATCGAGGGACGCGTCGGCAAGGCGCTGTCCGAGCGGCGCGAGTCGCTCGAGCAGCTGCACGGGCTCATCGCGAACCGCACCGAGGATGTCGAGGCGATCACCCGCTCCTTCGCCTCGCTGATCGACGAGTCGCTCGGCACCGCCGAGGCACGGGCACGCCAGATCGGCGCCGTCCTGTCCGACTCGGCCGAGTCGACGACAAGCGCGATCGCCCATCAGTTCGAGACGATCCGCGCCGCGACCGGCAAGGAGCGCGAGCTGACGGCGGAAGCCCTGCGCGCGGCCTACGCCCAGGTCTCGACCGAGATCAGCGGCGAGCTCGCCAAGGTGACCGACCGCTTCCAGAAGGCGGCGCAGGACATGCGCGGCATCACCGGCGACATCCAGCGCGAGCTGGAGGCGACGCGCGCCGAGCTGAAGCGCGGTGTGCTGGAGCTGCCGCAGGAGGCGCAGGAATCGACCTCGGCCATGCGCAGGGTCGTCGCCGAGCAGATCAAGGCGCTGAACGACCTCACCGAGATCGTGACGCGTGCCGGCCGGCGCGGCGACGTCTCGCTGCCGATCGACCATATGGCGAGCCGGCGGACCACCACTGCCGTCGCCGTGCCCCCTGCCCCGGCGCAGCCGGCCCCGGCCCTCGCCCCGGCGCCGCAGCCGAAGCCTGCAGCGGAAGAGCCCCTGCTGCGGCCGTCGCTCGACGCGGCAGCCGAGCCCGCACGCGCCGCCACGCCGCGCGCCGAGCCGCGCAATGAGCCGGCCCCCACCCCGAGCCGTCCGGCTCCGGCGCAGGAAGCCGCTCGCCGCCAGCCCGAGGCCACCCCGCAGCAGCAGCCCGCCAAGGCCGGCTGGCTCTCGGACCTGCTGACCCGCGCCTCGCGCGAGGACAAGCTGCCGGAGCCGAGCAAGCCGACGACGCATTCGATCGAGAAGCTCGACTCGCTCTCCGTCGATATTGCGCGGATGATCGACCATGACGCCGCCGTCGAGCTGTGGGACCGCTACAAGCGCGGCGAGCGCAACGTCTTCACCCGCCGGCTCTACACGCTGCAGGGCCAGCAGACCTTCGACGACATCCGCCGCAAATACCGGCGCGACACCGAGTTCAAGGATACGGTCGACCGCTATATCGACGAGTTCGAGCGCCTTCTCGGCGAAGCCGCCAAGGACGACCGCGACTCGATGGTGGCCAAGACCTACCTGACCTCGGAAACCGGCAAGGTCTACACCATGCTGGCCCATGCCAGCGGGCGCTTCGAATAAGCGCCCTGCCCGGTCCGACCGAACCAGAAAGGCCGCCGTCACCGGCGGCCTTTCTCATTTCCGGGCTCGCTCGGGCGGGCAGGATGCTGCGGCCCCCGCCCTTGGAGCGTGCTGATTTTGCACGAAACCACGCGTCACCCCGGGCTTGACCCGGAATCCATGCCGGAGCCTGCCCGGCGGATCGCCAGGCATGGATCCCGGATCTGCGCTTCGCTCCGTCCGGGATGAACAGCCTTTCCACGAAAATGCACGCTCTACGCGGCCACCTGAATCCTGGCTTCGCCCTTGTTCAGGAAGCAGGTCTTGTCGAAGAGCGCGAGGTCTAGCGGGTTGGGCAAACGCACATCCGCGATATCGGGAAACGGCTTGCCCGACGCTTCATAGGCGCGGTCGACTTGCGAGATGAAAACGAGGATCAGCCCGCGCTCGCGCGCGAAGGCCTTAAGCGTCGTGACCTGAATGGCCAGTTCCGGCGTGTCGCGTCGCTGGTCCAGCAGTTGGAGATAGTCGATGACCGCCACCGTTCCGGGCGGCGCAGCGGCCAACGTTGCAGTGATGTAGTCGGCACTGATGGCATCGGAGCAATCGCACTCGAAAAGGCCGGCGAACTCGTCAGGCTCGATGCCGATCGCACGCAGGCGGCCCGCCACGTCTGCCGGTGTGTATTCGAGCGTGAGGAACACGCCGCGATGTCCTGCCTTCATGGCTTCCGCCAGCAGCGCCAGGCTCGCCAGGGTCTTGCCTTGCCCGGGTCGCCCCGCCATCAGCACGAGATCGCCCGGCTGGAGGCAAGGCAGCAGCCTGCGAGCGGACGTCGTTCGGGGCTGCTTCGCGACAAGCAGGCTCCAGCTGCGATAACCTTCTTCGGTGGCGATGCGGTCGAGCGCGGTATGGAGCGGGATCTGCTCCCTGCGGCTCAGCAGCCTGGCCTTGCGTTTCAATTGATGGATTGGGGCCGACAACGTCATGACGAGAACCTCCTATCGCGAGCAGGTGGCGCAATCCCTCCTCATGCGTGATGCCCGGACAGTCGGTCGGATTGTCGGAAAATGCCCCGTATGAAAGATACTTCCCCGGCTGGAGGGGGGAGGCTCGGGCCGAGCCAGAATCGGATTCTAGCTCAAGCCGGAGCGCAGGAAAACAGCCGTACCGGCGTACCCGTCAGATAGACGATCTCAGCGCGCCCAGCGCACGATCTCGACGAGGACCTGCGACAGCGCCCGGTCTAGCGCCTGCGTCGCGCCCGCCCCATCGACGGCGCCCGCCGGCACGCGCGCGGAGAACAGGCGCGCGCGCTGGATCTGCCCGGTCCGGTCGCCGACGATCTTTGCGGTGATCGCGACCACCGCCGTTCCGCTGGCGGCGTCGATGTTGAAGCTGCGGATGTCGGTGTTGAGCTGCACATCGGGCTGGATACGCTGGCCCGGCGCCGAGACGGAGCCGACGCGGCTGGCGTTCTCGAAAGTCTGGATCAGGCGCGCCTGCACCAGCGCCGGGATGCGGTCCGCCCATTGAGCCCCGCCGACGAAGGACAGCGCGCCGCTCGAATCCTTGACGATGACCCGGTCGGAATCGAGCGCCTGCACTGCCGTCGGCTCGGCGACGATCATCACGGCGCGCGAGCCGCCGACGCGACCGAAGCCGCTGGGTGCCGAAAGGTCGAAGGTCGTCGGCGTCGAGCCGCCGCAACCGGCCAGCAATGCGCTGGCGACCAGCACGAAAGCCGTGAGGCAACGGGCCTTGGTCGCCGGGTAGAACGGTGCCTCGGTCGTCATGAGCTAGCGCGATCCGTTGTATTGCGGGAGCGGCGGCTTGCCGCCGAAGATGAACTGCTGCGGGTTACGTTCGAAATTCCGCAACGTGCGATTGAGTTCCGTCAGCGTGCGCTTGCCGTCGGCGGCGAGCGATTCGACGTCGCGCAGCCCCGGCCCGGTGAAGCGGTTGATCCCGGATGTGATCTCCGCCGTGCGCTTGTCGAGATTGTCGGCGAGAACGCGGATCGACTTGGCGGCGTCGGCGACCTCCTGGAAGGCGCTGCGGCCATCGGGACCCGATCCGGAGTCGAGAAAGCCCTTCGCCGCCTTGAGCACGCCCTCGACCTGATCGGCCGCGCGGTCGAGCTTGGCCGAGATCGAGGCGGCGTCCTTGACCACCTTGGCGACATCGGCGCTGGAGCCGCCGAGCGCGCCGGTGAACTTGTCGACGTTCTCGATGATGCTGGCGACCTTCTGCCGGTCGACCGAGCGCACCACCGCCGTCAGTTCCTCGCTGAGCGACTGCAGCTTCTGCGACAGCGGCTGAATGGTCTCGGCGAGATTGCCGAAGCCGGCCATCAGCTTGTCGATGCCGTCAGCATTGTTGCCGAGCGCCTGCGAGAATTTCTCGACATTGCGCACCGTGTTGTTGATCGGCCCGGTGTTCTGCTTGATCAGCCCATCGAGCGAGGTCAGCATCGTGTCGGCCTTCTGCGCCACGTTGCGCACGGTCTCGATGATGTCCTGCAGCTCCGAACGCTCGGCGATGATCGTCGGCATCGGCTCGCCGGGCTTGGCGGTCAGCACCGGCGCGTCGGGCGCACCGCCGATGAGCTGCAGCGCGACCACGCCGGCCAGACCCTGAGCCTCGATGCGGGCGCGTGTGTCCTCGCGCAGCGGTGTCGTGCTGGCGACCTGGATGACGGCGTAGATGCGGCGGGGATCGTCAGGCTGCAATTCGATACTGGTGACCTCGCCGACGCGCAGGCCGTTGAACAGCACGCTCGATCCGCGGCCGAGACCGGTCACCGTGCCGGTGAAGATGACGCGGACGCTCTCCCTGCGTCCGGCTCCGCCGCTGTTGAACCAGTAGACGAAGCCGAAAGCCGCCGCGAGGACTGCGAGCGTGAAGAGGCCGACAAGTGCGTAGTTGGCGCGCGATTCCATGCCCTAGCTGCTTCGTTCCCGCTCCCCGGACGACATCCGGGCCATGGCACGCTCGCCACCAAAATAGGCCTTCAGCCACGGATGCTCCGAGGCGAGCATCGTCGCAAGCGGACCGACCGCGATCACCTTCTTATCCGCCAGAGCGGCGATTCGATCGCATGCATGATACAGGCTGTCGAGATCGTGGGTCACCATGAAGACGGTCAGCCCCAAGGTCTGTTTCAGCGTCATGATGAGGTCGTCGAACTCGGCCGCGCCGATCGGGTCCAGGCCCGAGGTCGGCTCGTCGAGGAAGACGATCTCGGGGTCGAGCGCCAGCGCGCGCGCGAGCGCAGCCCGCTTGATCATGCCGCCGGATAGCTCGGAAGGCACCTTGTCGGCGGCGTCGAGCGGCAGGCCCACCAGATCGAGCTTCACCATCGCCAGCTCATCGAGCAGATCGGGCGAGAGCTTCAGGTATTCCCGCATCGGCACCTGAATGTTCTGCTTGACCGTCAGCGCCGAAAACAGCGCCCCCTGCTGGAACATCACCCCGAAGCGGCGCTCGAGAACGCGGCGCTGCTGGCCGTTGAGCGTGTCGACATTCTCGCCGAAGACTTCGATCGTGCCTCTCGCCTTGCGCACCAGCCCGAGGATGGTGCGGGTCAGCACGGACTTGCCCTGCCCCGACCCCCCGACGAAGCCGAGGATCTCGCCGCGCATCACGTCGAGATCGAGCCCGTCCATGATGACCTTCTCGGCGAAGGCGACCTTGAGATTGCGGACCCGGATCACGGCCTCGGGCTCGTCGGCCGGCCGATCGGCAGGCGGCGGAGCGGCATCGGCCTCGTGAGCAAGAGATCTGTCGTGGGCTGCCATCGTCAGAACTCGATCGAAGCGAAGAACATGGCGAAGAGGCCGTCGACGACGATCACCATGAAGATCGCCTTCACCACCGACGCCGTGACCTGACGGCCGAGCGATTCAGCCGAGCCCTTCACCGCCAGCCCTTCGATCGATGCGATGAGCCCGATGACGAAGGCCATGAAGGGCGCCTTGATCAGCCCGACCGCGAAATGCTTCCAGGTGATGACCGATTGCAGCCGGGCGAGGAAGGTGTCGACGCCGATGCCGCCATAGAGCCATGCCACGAGGCCGGCGCCGACGAGGCCCGCCATCGCCGAGATGAAGGTCAGGATCGGCAGCGAGATGATCAAGGCGAGGATGCGCGGCACGACCAGCACCTCGATCGGATCGAGGCCCATCACGCGCAGCGCATCGATCTCCTCGCGCATCTTCATCGAGCCGATCTCGGCGGTGAAGGCCGAGCCGGAGCGACCGGCGATCATGATCGAGGTCAGCAGCACCGCGAGTTCCCGCAGGATCAGGATGCCGGTGAGGTTCACGACGAAGGCCGAGGCGCCGAACTGCTGCAGCTGGAAGATGCCCTGCTGCGCGACGATGCAACCGACCAGGAACGAGATCAGCATGATGATCGGCGCGCCATTGAAGGCGATCAGCTCGATCTGGTTGACCAGGGACGGTCCGCGGAACTTGCGCGGCCCGAGCACGACGCTGGCCGAGCCGACCACGACCTCGCCGAGGAACATGGCGCCGCCAACCATGTCGCGGCCGAAGCGGACGATGCCTTCGCCGATATTGACGAGGATGTCGACCACGCGGAATTGATGGTGGGGCGCCGGCTTGTCCTCGTCGTGGACATGGACCTCGGCCAGCAGGATCTCGTGCTCGGGCTTGTCGCTGACGATGTCGATCGACCCGCCGTGGCGCATCTGACGCGCCTTGAAACGGTTGAGGACATAGGCGCCGAGCGTGTCGAGGCGGGTGACGTCCGAAAGATCGAGGCGGGCCGACGCCGCCTGCGGCAAACGCTCGACGATCTCCTCGACCAGTTCCTCGATGCGCGGAGCACGGTCGGCGCTCCAGGAGCCGGCGAGCGCCACCGCGAGCGTGCCCGCATCGTCGCGGATGATCGCCTGCGGTTCGGCGGTATCAACGCTCGCCATGTCGCTGTGACGTCCCTCGCCCCGGCCGGGGCAGCCTTGCGGCTGCGCAGCACCGGTTCATCGCGCCGAAATCCACCCCCGTGCATCCTTTATTGCCGCCATGGCGGTGCTTGGCAAGCGCATGGCGCCGGGCCGGACGTTTCGGCGGCAAAGCGTTGCCGAACGGCCATAGAATGGCCCGCTCGGGGCGGATTGGCCGGCCTCAGGGCCCCCGGCAGCAATTCCTTAAGGAATCGTGGAGCAGCTTCGGGCGCAGAACCTCCCGACCACCGCTGATTCGGCTGGTCTATCGAAGGCAGAATGGTCATGGGCGATGCGCGCTCGCTGACACCGCTGAGCCAGGCCGATTTCGAGGCGATTGAGGCCGCCGTGCTGGAGACGGCGCGTGGCCGCTGGTTCATGGCAGAATACGCCAAGCGCAACCGCCAGTCCGACACGATGCAGTTGCTCGGCGCGATCCAGCGGATCGAGCGCGTCGTCGGGCTCGGCGTGCAGGAGACCAGCCGCGAAACCAACCTGATCGAGGCCGCCGCGTTGATCAGCGATCTCCGGGCCGATCTGGAGCGCGTGAGCGGCAAGGCCGATATCCGCTCGTCGGGCCTCGCCGTCCAGATCGAGAAGGCGGCGGGCACCGTTCTCAGTGCGACCGAGGCCATTCAGGAAGCTGCCTGGGAGCTGCGCGAGGCCGGCGCCGAGGAAGGGCTGTGCGACAGGCTCGACCGGCAATCCACGGAGATATCGACCGCGATCGGCGTCGTCGACGGGCTGGTCCAGCGCATCGACAAGATCGCCGACACCATCGCGATGCTGGATTCGAGCCTGCGCGCCTTCGGCGAAATCTCCCGCGAGCCCGGCGCGAGCTTCGAGGCCATGGCGGCGGCCGCCGAGAGAGGCGCATCGGCGTCGGGCTATGTTCCGACGGTGACGATGCGGCACAGCTATGACAATCTCGACGTCGTGGGATCGGACGAAGTCGAGGCCCCGGTTGAGCTCAATGACCGGATCGCTCCGGAAACGCGCATGGGAACGGTCCATCTTCTCGACGATGACATCGTCTTCGATGAGCCGGCCGCAGCACCGCCCGAGCCGAAACGCGTCGCGGCGGGCTATTCGGAAGCAGGGCTGCGCGAGATCGACGCCCTGCAGGCCGATCGCAAGCTCGCCTATTTCGTCTGACGCCACGCGGCGCTCTCCATCTCCCCGGTAGGGAGCGTCAGTTCTCGCGCCGAATCGCGCTTTCGTGCCAGCGATGCAGCAGCAGGTACGAGATCAAGCTCGTCGTCAGGAAGATCGCGATTCCCGACAGCGAGATCATGACCAGCGCGGCGAAGACGCGCGGGATCTTGAGCTGGTAGCCTGCCTCGAGGATGCGATAGGCGAGGCCCGAGGCGTTGCCGCCGGTGCCCGCGACGAACTCGGCCACGACCGCCCCGATCAAGGCGAGACCGCCGGAAATCTTCAGCCCCGCCAGGAAATAGGGCAGCGCCGCCGGCAGCTTGAGATAGCGCATGGTCTGCCAGCGCGAGGCGCCGTAAAGCTCGAACAGGTTGACGAGGTTGTGGTCGGCCGAGTTCAGCCCGAGGATCGTGTTGGAGAGGATCGGGAAGAAGGCGACGATCCAGGCGCAGATCAGCAGCGAGAGGTCGATATCATCAGCCCAGATGATGATCAGCGGCGCGATGGCGACGATCGGCGTCACCTGCAGGATCACCGCATAGGGCAGCAGCGCCATCTCCAGCCATTTCGACTGGCTGAACAGCACGGCGAGCGTGACGCCGACGATGATCGCAGCGGCGAGCGCCATGAAGGTGATCTTCAGCGTGATCCAGAGCGAACCCGAAAGCGTGCTCCAATCGGCGACCAGCGTCTGCCCGACCAAGATCGGACCTGGCAGCACATAGGAGGGAATCTCGTTCCAGCGGACAGCGAACTCCCAGAGCGCCAGGACGATCACCCCGATCGCGAGCGGCGCGACGATGCGCGGCCAGACGCTGACCGGCAGGCCGAGAAGCCGGGGTTCCGCCGTGGCGAGAGGCAACGCCTGCGCGTCGGTGCCATCGGCCGCCAGCGTTTCGACGGGAGCGCTCATTGGCCGATCGCCTCCTTGAGCTTGGTGGAGGCGACGCGGCAGAGATGGGCGTATTCGCCGGAGGTTCGGAACAGGTCGTCGCGCGGATAGGCGGCATCGACCGCGAGATCGGCCATGACCCGACCGGGGCGCGCCGCCATCACGACGATGCGCTGCGAGAGATAGACCGACTCGAAGACGGAGTGGGTGACGAAGACGGCGGTGAAGCGCTCGCGCGCCCAGAGCTCCAGCAGGTCGTCGTTGAGGCGGTGGCGGGTGATCTCATCGAGCGCCGCAAAGGGTTCGTCCATCAGCAGGATCTTCGGCCGCATGACCAGCGCGCGGGCGATCGAGACTCGCATCTTCATGCCGCCCGAGAGCTCGCGCGGATAAGATGTCTCGAACCCCTTGAGGCCGACCAGCGCCAGCATCTCGGCCGCCCGCGCCTCGGCCTCCGCCCGCGGTACGCCCTTCAGCTTCAACGGCAACATGACGTTGGCGAGGGCGTTGGCCCAGGGCATCAGGGTCGGGTCCTGGAAGACGAAGCCGAGATCGCGACCGCCATGGCCGGCACTGCCCTGGCTGGCGCCCTCCTCGCCCGGCCACGAGATCATGCCGGATGTCGGCGCGCCCAGGCCCGCGATCATGCGCAGCAGCGTCGACTTCCCGCAGCCGGAAGGTCCGAGCAGGCTGATGAACTGCCCTGCCGCCAGTTCGAGATCGACATCGCGAACGGCCAGCGTGCCATTGGCGAACTGTTTCGAGACATGCCTGACAGCCACCAGCGGCGTGCCGGCGCTCTCCTTGTCCGGAGCTGTGCTTAGATAGGCCGTGTCCAAAGCCTGATGATCCGATCTACGAAATGCCGTCATTCTCGGGCGCCGCATAGCGGCGACCCGAGAATCTCATGACGAGAAGCCGCTGGTTTCCGAGATGCTCGGGTCAAGCCAGAGCATGACGTTTCCCTCAGGCCTTGCCGATGCCCTTGTTGACGAAGTCGAGGCTGTAGGCCTTCTTGAAATCGACCCCGGCCGGGAAGACGCCGACATCGCGCATCGAGCCGTAGAAGCGCTCCCAGCGCGCATCGGTCATGGCGCCGATGCCCAAGGTCAGCGCGTCGCCGGACTGCACGATGCCGCGCTCGTTCATGACCTTGACGGCGTAGTCGAGCTTCTCCTGGTCCAGGTCGGGGTTGTCCTTGAGGATGCGCGCGTTCGCCGCTGCAGCTTCCGCGCCGCCCTTCATGTACTGCGCCCAGCCTTCGAGCGAGGCGGTGACGAAGCGCTGGATCAAGTCCTTCTTCTCGGTGACGAGCTTGCGCGAGACGTTGATCGTCGTGTTGTAAGCCTCGAAGCCGCTATCGGCGAGGAGGTGGACGACCGGGTTCACGCCGGCTTTCTGGATCGCGAAAGGCTCGGAGGAGAGGAAACCCTGCTGGGAGAGGTTTTTGTCGGCCAGGAACGGCGCCATGTTGAAGGTGTAGGGCCTGATCTGTTCATCGGTGAAGCCGAACTTGGCGCGCAGGAAGGGCCAGAAGGCGGTGCGCCCCTCGGCGCCGATCAGGATCGGCTTGCCCTTCAGGGCGGCCAGCGTGTCATTGCCCTGATTGGGGTGCGAGATGATGACCTGCGGATCCTTCTGGAAGATCGACGCGATGCAGAGGAAGGGGATGTTCTCCTGTGCGAAGCGGATCGCCTCGAAGCTCGTCGACATGCTCATGTCGACGCGCCCGCCGAGCAGAAGCTGTGACGGGTTCTGCTGCGGCCCGCCGGGGCGGATCTCGGTCTCGATGCCGTATTTCTTGTAGATGCCGTTGGCGGCGGCAAGATAGTAGCCGCCATGCTCGGCCTGGGCGCGCCAATTGGTCTGGAAACTCAGCTTGTCGAGCGCTTGCGCATTCACGCGGGCGCCCGGTACGGGGATCAGCAGGGAAGCCGTCGAGCCGCCGATCAGCCCGAGCGCGGCGCGCCGGTTCACGCGATACTTCATCGTCGTCATCTCGCTATCTCCCCTGCATCTGCGGGCGGTCCCGCCACTGGCCCGTCTCCTTATCCCATGCGATAGCACCGCGGGACAATGCAACGCCGGGCTACCGGGTTTCTGCACAGAAACAAGGCAGCATTCATCGGCGAAGGGCTCCGCAAAGTGATGAACTTGCATGCATCGCATCCGTGACTAGCTTCAGCCCCACCAAACCTGTTCTCCGTGCAAGGCAGAGATCGCGTTCATGAAAGTCCTGATCTTCGGCGCGACCGGCATGGTCGGCCAGGGCGTCCTGCGCGAGTGCCTGCTCGATCCGCAAGTGAAAGGCGTCGTCTCGATCAGCCGGCGGCCCATCGGGCAGGTCGATCCGAAACTGCGGGAGCTCGTACATGCCGATATGACTGATTTCGCCGCCCTGCAGCCCGAGCTTACCGGCTTCGACGCCTGCTTCTTCTGCCTCGGCATCAGCTCGGTTGGCATGCCGGAGGCCGACTACAGCCGCATCACCTATGACATGCCGGTCGCGGCGGCGCAGGCGCTGGTGAAGGCGAGCCCGCAGGCGGTCTTCATCCTGGTCTCCGGCGCCGGCGCCGACAGCAGCGAGCACGGCAAGGTCATGTGGGCGCGCGTCAAGGGCCGCGCCGAGAATGCGGTGCTGAAGCTGCCGTTACGGGGGGCTTACGTCTTCCGGCCGGGCGGTATCCGGCCTATGCACGGCATTACCTCCCGTACAGCCTGGTATCGCATGCTCTACACCCTGACGGCTCCGCTCTGGGCGGTGCTTCACCCGATCTTTCCGCGCTACGTGACTTCGACCGAGCAAATCGGCCGGGCGATGATCCGGATCGCACGGGACGGCGCGCCGGAGCGCATCCTCGATTCCGCCGCGATCAACCGGCTCGGAGCCAGCACATGACCGCGCGTTTCTGGGGCGACCTCAAGAGTTCCGACTTCACCGCGCTCACGCCCGAGCGCACCGTCGCTGTGCTGCCGTTGGCGGCGATCGAGCAGCACGGCCCGCATCTACCGGTCTCGGTCGACACCACCGTGATGAACGCCATGCTGGCCGAGGCGATGCCGTTGGTGCCGGCCGATCTCGACGTCCTCGTCCTGCCGACGCAGGCGATCTGCAAGTCGAACGAACACCTGCATTCGCCGGGCACGCTGACGATCGGCTGGGAGAGCGCGATCCGCGCCTGGATCGAGATCGGCGAGAGCGTGAAGCGCGCGGGCTTCAGCAAGCTCGTGCTGCTCACCTCCCATGGCGGCAATGTCGACCCGATGAAAATCGTCGCGCGGGAGCTGCGCGTGAACCACGGTATGCTCGCGGTCTGCACCGCCTGGATGTCCTTCGGCCTGCCGGAGGGTATTTATGCCGAACTCGACATCCGCCACGGCATCCATGGCGGCGATGTCGAGACCTCGCTGATGCTGCATTTCCGGCCGGACCTCGTCGATATGAGCAAGGCCGGGCTCTTCAAGCCGCATACGGTGACGATGGCCGAGGAAGGATACCGCCATCTCAGGCCAACCGGTCCCCATGCCTTCGCCTGGATGGCCCAGGACGTGAACCGCTCGGGCGCCGTTGGCGACGCCAGCCTTGCCACGGCCGAGAAGGGCAAGGCGACCGCGGCGCTGCAGGCGAAGGGCTTCGCCGAACTGATGGCCGATGTCGCGCGCTTCCCGCTCGATACGCTCTACGAGGCGGGCTGACCGCCAGGGCTCGACCGTCCCACCACGTCATCCCGGGCTTGCCCCGGGATCCGTCGAAGGGCGCCGGAGTTCCATGATGGATCCCGGATCGGCGCCGCTTCGCGGCTTGTCCGGGATGACCACGCGGTTTTACGAAAGTGCACCGTTCCCTGCGGGTGGCTCAATCGGGATCGAGGAGGCGCGGGCCCGGCCCCTCCTCCGCCAGCCGATCGAACGGATTGTGCAGCGGGCAGTCGCGCACCGAGAGACAGCCGCAGCCGATGCAGCCGTTGAGATGGTCGCGCAGCCGCGTCAGCCGGTCGATGCGGTGTTCCAGCTCTGCCTTCCAGGCGGATGACAATCGCGTCCAATCGGCGACGGTCGGCGTGCGCTCCTGCGGCAGGGCCTTGAAGACCTCGCGGATCGTCTTCAACGGCATGCCGGCCCGCTGCGCCACCTTGATGATCGCGACCCGGCGCAGCACCTCGCGCGGATAGCGGCGCTGGTTGCCCGGCGTGCGATGGCTGCGGATCAGCCCTTCCGCCTCGTAGAAATGCAGCGCCGAAACGGCAAGGCCGCTGCGGTGGGCGACGTCGCCGACGCTGAGCTCGCCCGGCAAGCGCATCTTCCCGGCCATTCCGAAACGCCCCTTGACCTTAACCTTAGTTGAGGTTCTATAAGCCCTGCTCCCGTGATGCAAACCGGAGCGTTTCCATGCACCAGAAGGTCGACACCCGGATCAGGCTCGCCCTGATCTACGGCAGCAGCCGCGAAGGCCGCTTCTGCGACAAGGTCGCCGGCTGGGCGATCTCGCAGATCCAGGGCGACGGGCCCTTCGATCTCGCTATCGTCGATCCCGGCGAGATCGACCTGCCGCCGCGCCATGTCAGCGGCAAGCACCCTGCCCTCGAGGAACTCCGCCAGATCATCGGCTGGGCCGACGGCTTCGTCGTGGTGACGCCCGAGTACAATCGCGGCTATCCAGCGATCCTGAAGTTCCTGATCGATGCGGTCGGGCCGGAATGGCGCGGCAAGCCGGTCAGCTTCGTCTCCTATGGCGGGATTTCAGGCGGCCTGCGTGCCGTCGAGCAGCTGCGCCTCGTCTTCGGCGAGCTTCATGCCGCGCCGATCCGCGACGGCGTCGCCTTCGCCGATGTCTGGAGCCGCTTCGATGCGGAGGGCTGTCTGGTCAATGCCGACCGCGCCGAGCAGGCGATGGCGACCATGCTGGCACAGCTTCACTGGTGGGCGAGCGCGCTGCGCACCGCGCGCCAGAACGTGCCCTACGGCCAGTTCGCCTTGGAGCCGGAATCCGTCTCCAAACTTTGAGTGAGAGAACGCGTTCTCCGATCTGACTGCGTGGCAGTCGGATCGGCGCGTGATCTAGCCTGATACGTCACGCGAACGTGGAGACAGCTTCACAAATCCGAACTGGTCTCACCGTGTCGGGATGCGGAACAATGCCCGCCCCGAGACGAGGAGCAGACGGATATGAAGCTCAAACTTCTCCGCAACGCGACGCTGAAACTCGATTACGGCGGCAGGACCTTCCTGATCGACCCCGATTTCGGCCCGCGCCACAGCCGCCGCTCCTTCACCGGGCGCTCGGAGAACCCGATGGTCGATCTGCCCGAGCCGATCGAGGACATCCTTGCCGGCGTCGACACGGTGATCGTCTCCCATCTCCACGCCGATCACTTCGACGAGGTCGCCAAGGAGCGGGTTCCAAAGGGGCTGCCGATCATCTGCCAGCCCGGCGACGAGGCGGCGATCGCGCAGGCTGGCTTCTCCTCGATCACCGCGATCGACTGCTTCATCCGGCTGGGGCCGATCGTGCTGAAGCGGCATCCCGCGCAGCACGGCACCGGCGCCGTCGTCGAGAAGATGGGTCAGGTGATGGGCTTGAGCTTCGAGGCGCCGGGCGAGCCGACGCTCTACTGGTGCGGCGACAGCGTCTTCTACCAGCCGCTGCGCGACGCGGTGGCCGCGACCGGCCCCGATATCATCGTCACCCATTCCTGCGGCGCGATGTGGGACAACACGCTGATCGTCATGGACGACGAGCAGACGCTCGATCTTGCCGAGGCCTTCCCGCGCGCGACCGTGATCGCGACGCATATGGAAGCCCTCGACCACGCCACCGTCAGCCGCACCCGCCTGCGGAAGGCGGCGAAGGAGCGCGGCGTCGACTCGCGGCGGCTGCGCATCCCCGCCGATGGCGAGACGATCGAACTCGGCGTACCCGCGCTGGTGTGAGCTGTTTCAACCCGAGCCGTCATCCCGGCCGCAGCGAAGCGAAGAGCCGGGATCCATGCCTGAACGTCTAACAGAAATGCTCAGGCATGGATCCCGGGTCTCCCTTCGGTCGCCCGGGATGACCAGCGCCTGAGAAACTGTCCTACTCGCCGGCCTTCATCTGCCTGGCGTAGATGTCCTTGTACTGCTCGCGCAGAAGGTTCTTCTGGACCTTGCCCATGGTGTTGCGCGGCAGCTCGGTGACGACGAAGACCTGCTTGGGCTGCTTGAACTTGGCGAGGCGCTGCTCCAGCGCCCGGGCGATGCCCTGGGCGGTGATCTCCGCTCCCGGCTTGGCGACAACGACCGCCGTCACGCCCTCGCCGAAATCGGGATGCGGCACGCCGATCACGGCGCTCTCGATCACGCCGGGCATCTCGTCGATCTCGGTCTCGACTTCCTTGGGATAGACGTTGTAGCCGCCGGTGATGATCAGATCCTTGCCGCGCCCGACGATGTGGACGTAGCCGGCGGGGTCGATCTTGCCGAGGTCGCCGGTGATGAAGAAGCCATCGGGCCGGAACTCGGCGTTGGTCTTCTCGGGATTGCGCCAGTAGCCCTTGAAGACGTTCGGGCCCTTGACCTCGATCATGCCGATCTCGTCGCGGGCAAGCTCCTTGCCCGTCTCGGGATCGGTGACGCGTGCCGAGACGCCGGGCAGCGGGAAGCCAACCGTGCCCGCCACCCGATCCCCGTCATAGGGGTTCGAGGTGTTCATGTTGGTCTCGGTCATGCCGTAGCGCTCGAGGATGGCGTGACCGGTGCGGGCACTCCACTCCCGATGCGTCTCGGCCAGCAGCGGCGCCGAGCCGGAGACGAAGAGGCGCATATGCTTCGTCGCCTCCTTGGTCAGTCTGTTATCCTGAAGCAGCCGGACATAGAAAGTCGGCACACCCATCATGCTCGTCACTTGGGGCAGGTATCTGAAGACCTGCTCGGGATCGAATTTGGGCAGCAGGATCATCGAGGCGCCCGAAAGCAGGATCACGTTGGTCGCGACGAAGAGGCCGTGGGTGTGGAAGATCGGCAGGGCGTGCAGCAGCACGTCGCCCTTCGTGAAGCGCCAGTAGTCGACCAGCGCCAGCGCGTTGGACGACAGGTTGTCGTGGCTGAGCATCGCCCCCTTGGAGCGGCCGGTCGTGCCGGAAGTGTAGAGGATCGCGGCGAGATCATCCGGGCCGCGCTCGACATCGGTGAAGCCCGTCGAGGCAGCGCTCGCCTTGTCGAGCAGGCTGCCGGTGCCGACGCCGAGCGTCTCCAGCTTCGCGCCGGCCTTCTCGGCATAGGGACGCAGCGCCTCGGCCTTGGCAGGGTCGCAGACGAAAACGGCGGGCGCGGCATCCCCAAGGAAATACTCGATCTCGGCCGGGGTGTAGGCGGTGTTGAGCGGCAGGAAGATCGCGCCGGCGCGGACCGTGCCTAGATAGAGCATCAGCGCCTCGAAGCTCTTCTCGACCTGCACCGCGACACGGTTGCCCGGCTTCACGCCGAGGCCGACAAGAGCGTTGGCGAAGCGGGCGGAAACGTCGAGCATGTCGGCATAGGACAGGCGCCGGCCGTCATCGAGCAGCGCGAAAGGCGCCTCCGGCGCCGGCATGCGCGAGCGGATGAGGTCGAACAGGTGATTGCCCATGATTTCGGGTCCTTTCAGGCGTTTCCGTCTTAACTCGCCGCCGGGCGCAGGAGCTTGCGCACGCCGGAAGAGGCCACGACCGTATTGCGGGTCGCGAAGGCTTCGTGGTTGGTCTCGATGTCGTCGAGATCGTAGCGGTAGTTCACCATCACGCCATGCGACTCGCGATGGCCGCGCGCCGAGAGATTGCCGCCGACATTGATGCGCTCCAGCCGCGCGCCATTGCCGAGATGGAAGCGCGCGACGGGGTCGATGACGCGGCCGGACGCGGTGCGCGCCCGCAGCAGGTATTCGGCGGTCATCTGGCCGAGCAGCTTGTCGCGGCGCGCCTTCGTCACGTCGTCGAGCGAGATGGTTTCGCCGGGCCGGCGGGCAAGCTCGGAACGTTCCTCATTGGTGAGGGCCAGCTCGCCGTTTTCCCCGGCGACGCCGGCAAGCCAGCGCGCGAACCCAGGCACCGGCGACAGCGTGACGAAGGTGTCGAGGCCCGGCAGTTCGCGCTTCAGGTCTTCCGCCACCTGCTTGATCAGGAAATTGCCGAAGGAGATGCCGCGCAGGCCTTCCTGGCAGTTCGAGATCGAATAGAACACCGCCGTCGTCGCCGCCTGCGCCGGCAGCACCTCGCGCTCGGGCTGAAGCACCTCGCCGATGCTGCGCGGAATCTCCGTGGTGAGTGCGACCTCGACGAAGATCAGCGGCTCGTCGATGAGCTGCGGGTGGAAGAAGGCGAAGCAGCGCCGGTCCGCCGGCTCGAGCCGGCGCCGCAGTTCGTCCCAGCCCTGGATCTCGTGGACCGCCTCGTAGCGGATGATCTTCTCCAGCACATTCGCCGGGGTGCGCCAGTCGATGCGACGCAGCACGAGGAAGCCGCGATTGAACCAGGAGCCGAAGAGATGGCGGAAGTCGTCGTCGATGGCCTTGAGCTCAGGCTCGGCCTCCATCGCTTCGAACAGGGCCTCGCGCATCCTAACGAGAACGGGCGTGCCGTCCGGCGCGAGGTTGAGGCGGCGCAGCAGCTCCTGACGGCGCGGCTCGGCAGCGAGGTGCAGCGCCGAGATCGTCGCCGCGTCGGGTTTCTCCCGATAGGCCTCGATCGCCTTTTCGAGCCGGTCATGATCCGGCCCGAAGCGCTCCCGCAGCAGATTGAAGAAGGCGAGCCGGCCGGGCTTGTCGAGCCGCTGCCAGGCTTCCAGCACCGCCTGCGCCAGTGCCATGCCGGACGCCTCGCCCCGGCCGGAGAGCAAATCCTCGCAGAGCCGGTCGATCGGACGAGCGCGATTGCCGAGGAAGCGTTCGAAGCCGATCAAAGCACGGCCGCGATCGGCCACGCTGGTCAGAAGTTCGCCGAGAAATGCCATATCGATGCTGGCCTCTTGGTTGCCTTACGATCCTAGAGTGCACTGCATCCTGACGGAAGCGCCGGAGTGGCGTGAGCGAGCGTCATGCTCGGGCTTGACCCGAGCATCTCGGAAACCAGTTTTCTCTGGTCCCGAGATTCCCGGGTCTACGCTTCGCTGCGCCCGAGAATGACGCCCGGTTTCCCTCAGCGCAGCAGGCTCCAGGCCTTCAGGAAGAAATCGGGGGTGCCGAAGTTGCCCGACTTCAGCGCCACGACCATGTCCGGCCCATCGACGACGCGCGTCCAGGGCACGCCGGGGTCGATCTCGGGCCCGATCTCCAGCGTGCGGATGCAAAGGCCGAGCACCGTCGCGCCCGAGGTTTCTCCGCCCGCGACGAGAAGCCGCGTCACGCCGCCCTCGGAAAGACGCCGCGCGACCTCCGCGAAGGCGTGCTCGACGATGCTGCCGGCCTTTTCGCGGCCGAGCTTGTCCTGCACGGCCGCGACTTCCGCCGGATCGTCGCTGGAATAGAGCAGGAATGGCTTGTCCTGCGGCTGCGACAGCGCCCAGGCGGCAAGTCCGGCGGCGTCCTGGCTTCCATCGGCCAGCGCGAAGGGATCGACCTTGAGCGCGGGATAGCCCGCTTCCAGCGCCGCCTTGATCTGGCCGCGCGTCGCGGTCGAACAGCTGCCGGAGATGATGCCGGCGCGGCCGGCGGGAGCCTTCAGCTCCTGCGGGCCGGGCCGCTCCGGCAGGAGACCGGCGCGGCGGAAATTCTGCGGCAGGCCCATGGCAATGCCCGAGCCGCCGGTCAGCAGCACATGCTCGGACACAGCGTGTCCAAGCGTCATCAAATCCTCGTTGGTCAGGGCGTCGGTCACGGCATAGCGGAGGCCATCGGCCTGAAGCTTGGCGAGGCGCGCCTTCACTGCGGCAGAGCCGGCCAGGACCGTAGCGTAATCGACGAGGCCAACCTCGGTCTTCGCCTGTACGGACATCAGTCGCATCAGGTTCGAATCCCGCATCGGCGTCAGCGGGTGGTCCTTCATCGAGCTCTCGTGCAGCGGCACGGCGCCGACGAAGAGATAGCCCTGATAGATCGAGCGGCCATTCGCCGGAAAGGCCGGGCAGACGATGGCGAGCTTCGCGCCAAGGCGCTCCGCCAGCGCATTCGCGACCGGGCCGATATTGCCCTCAGCCGTCGAATCGAAGGTCGAGCAATATTTGAACAGGATCTGCCGCGCCCCGCCTTCAAGCAGCGCCTCACAGGCGGCGAGCGAATCCGCGACGGCCTCGGCCACCGGGTTGGTGCGCGACTTCAGCGCGACGACGACCGCGTCGGCCTCCGGCAAGGTGCTGCCGGCAGGCGGCACGCCGATGACCTGGACGGTCCGCATGCCGGCACGGTTCAGCATCAGCGCGACATCGGTCGCGCCGGTCATGTCGTCGGCAATCACGCCCAGCAGCATCACGTCGTCTCCCTCGGCCATCCGGCCGGTTGCTATCGCTGTTCTAGCCGCCGATCACCGATGAAGCGACAGCCATCGCCGCATCCAACGGTCTCCCTGAAGGCATGCGTCGCCGCGCCGCATCAGGGACATTCGAGGCTGCCTTTCGATGAGGCAGCGGTGCCTGCGAATTGGTGCGGCGCATCATCGACGACGGCGAGATTCTGAGTCAGCTTAGTGCCATGAGGAACGAATTCGGCGAGTGGCATGTCCGCCAGATCATCGAAAACGCTCCCCGGAAAATCATCCGCACAATGGGGGAAAGCATGAAGCTGTTGAAGGTTGCAGTCTCGGCCGCCGCGCTCGCGCTCGCCGCGCTTCCGGCCCTTGCCCAGGCACCCTCCACACTACGCATCGGGCTGCAAGAAGACCCCGACATGCTCGATCCGCACAAGGCCCGCACCTTCGTCGGGCGCATCGTGTTCATGGGCCTGTGCGACCGGCTGCTCGACATCACGCCGGAACTGAAGCTGGTGCCGAGACTGGCGACGGAGTGGAACTTCTCCGCAGACGGGCTCACCCTGACGATGAAGCTGCGCAGCGACGCAAAATTCCATGACGGCGAACCCTTCAATGCGGAAGCCGCGAAGGCCAATATCGAGCGCGCGATGACCCTGCCGGACTCGCTGCGCAAATCGGAGCTGGCCTCGGTCGAGAAGGTCGAGGCCCCGGATGCGACGACGCTGGTGCTGAAGTTGAAGCGCCCGGACGCCACGCTGCTCTCGCAGCTGACAGACCGCGCCGGCATGATGCTCGCCCCCAAGAGCCTGTCGGGCGACGTCGCCGCCAAGCCGGTCTGCTCCGGCCCCTACAAATTCGTCGAACGCGTCCAGAACGACCGCATCGTGCTGGAGAAGTTCAAGGAGCATTGGGAGGCGGACAAATACGGCTTCGACCGGATCGTCTACCGCTCGATCCCCGACACGACGGTACGCCTCGCCAATCTGCGCTCGGGCGAGCTCGACATGCTGGAGCGGCTGGCGCCGACCGACGTGAAATCGGCGGAAGGCGACAAGTCGCTCAAGGTCGCGAGCATGGCCAATCTCGGCTACCAGGGCATCACCATCAACACCAACAATGGCGACGCCGCGAAACAGCCGGTGGGCCAGGACAAGCGCGTGCGCCAGGCGCTCTCGCTGTCGATCGACCGCAAGGTGCTGAGCCAGGTGGTGTTCGAGGGGCTCTACGAGCCGATGAACCAGCCCTTCAACCCCGGCAATTTCTATCTCAGCGCCGAGCTGCCCGTTCCCGCCCGTGACGTCGCCAAGGCCAAGGCGCTGCTCAAGGAGGCCGGTCAGCCCAAGGTCACGGCCGAGCTCTTCGTCACCAACAACCCGGTCGATGCCCAGCTCGGGCAGGTCATCCAGGCGATGGCCCAGGAAGCCGGCATCGACATCCAGATCCGCTCGACCGAGTTCGCCAGCCAGCTGCGCGACCAGCAGCAGGGCAAGTTCCAGATGAGCCGGATCGGCTGGTCCGGCCGCATCGACCCGGACGGCAACATCCACCCCTTCGTCACCACCGGCGGCGGCCAGAACGACGGCAAATACTCCAACCCCGAGGTCGACCGCCTGCTGAACCAGGCCCGCACCGTCTACGAGCCGGCCGAGCGCAAGAAGCTCTACGACGCCGCGCAGAAGATCCTGCAGGACGAGCTGCCGATCATCTATCTCTACAACCAGACGGTGTTCTTCGCGATGCGCTCGACCATGCAGGGCTTCGTGATCAACCCGGACGGGATGATCCGGCTGGCGGGGTTGAAGCGCTCGTGAGGGTTTCCCACGGGTCGGCGACTGCGCCGTCATCCCGGGCGGCCGAAGGTCGTCCCGGGACCCATCGCAGAGCGCGGTTCTCTACGATGGATCCCGGAGTTCCGCTTCGCTGCATCCGGGATGACGGAGCGGTTCCGAGCGCGCCATGTTCACCCTGATCATCCGCCGCATCCTCATCGCGATACCGACGCTATTCCTGGTCTCGCTCTTCGTCTTCGCCCTGCAGCGCGCGCTGCCGGGCGACCCCTTCCTCGTCATCGCCGGCGAGGAGCGCGACCCGGAGGTGATCGCGCGGCTGCGCGAGATCTACCGGATGGACGACCCGGTCGTCGTCCAGTTCTTCGCCTGGCTGGGACAGGTGGTCCAGGGCGATTTCGGCCGCTCGCTGCGCACCGGCGAGCCGGTGCTGAACCTGATCCTGCAGAAGCTGCCGGTGACGCTGCAACTCGCGACCGCCTCGATCCTCGTCGCGATCTGCATCGGCATTCCGATCGGCATCCTCGCCGCGCGGCACAAGGGCACGATCATCGACTATTCGGCGAGCGCAGCCGCGCTGTCCGGCCTCTCGATCCCGAATTTCTGGTTCGGGATCATGCTGATCCTGCTGGTTTCCGTGCACCTGAAATGGCTGCCGGCCTCGGGCTACGAATCGATCTTCGTTCACCCCTGGGAGGCGATCCAGCGATTGATCATGCCGGCTTTCGTGCTCGGCAACGGGCTCGCGGCCTTCCTGATGCGCCATACCCGCTCGGCGATGCTGGAGGTGCTGCGCTCGGATTATGTCCGCACCGCCCGGGCCAAGGGGCTCGACGAGGACACGGTCATCCACCGCCATGCGCTGCGCAACGCGCTGGTGCCGATCATCACGCTGACCACCCTGCTCTTCGGCGAGTTGCTGGCGGGCGCGGTGCTGACCGAGCAGGTCTTCACCATCCCCGGCTTCGGCAAGCTGATCGTCGATGCCGTGTTCAATCGCGATTACGGGGTGGTGCAGGGCGTGGTGCTGTGCACCGCAATCGGCTTCATCCTGATGAACCTGCTGGCCGACATCCTCTACGTCCTCGTCAATCCGCGCCTCAGGACCGGCTGATGGCATCGCTGGATTCCCTCCCCTCATCGGGCGCGGCGAGCGGGATGAAGGCGCGCCCCGGCGTGCTCGCCCGGCTGATCCGCAACAAGTCCGCGCTGATCGGCGGCGGGATCGTGCTGATCTTCGTGCTGATGGCGGTACTCGCACCGATCCTGCCGCTGGCAGACCCGTTCAAGTCCAACTTCCTCGCCATCCGCAAGCCGCCCTCGGAACTCTACTGGTTCGGGACGGACGAGCTCGGGCGCGATCAGGTCTCGCGGCTGTTCTACGGCGCGCAGGCCTCGCTGCTCGCCGGCATCGTCTCGGTGCTGATCGCGGTGGCGATCGGCCTGCCCTTCGGGCTATTGGCCGGCTGGTATGGCGGCTGGACCGACATCGTGATCTCGCGCATCACGGAAGCGCTGCTCGCCTGCCCTTTCCTGATCCTCGCCATCGCCTTCGCGGCGGTGCTCGGCCCCTCGCTGACCAATGCGATGATCGCAATCGGGCTGTCGGCCGTGCCGATCTTCATCCGGCTGGTGCGCGGCCAGGTGATGAGCGTGAAGGCGGAGGATTTCGTCGAAGGCGCGCGCTCGGTCGGCGCGCGGGACCTGCGGCTGATGTTCCGCCATGTGCTGCCCAACACCCTGTCCCCCATCGTGGTGCAGTCGACATTGTTCATGGCACAGGCAATCATCCTGGAAGCCGCCCTCTCCTTCCTCGGCCTCGGCCAGCAGCCGCCGTCGCCGTCCTGGGGTCAGATGCTCAACGTCGCCAAGAACTTCATGGAGCAGGCGCCGTGGATGTCGGTGGCGCCGGGCGTCTGTATCTTCCTCGCCGTGCTCGGCTTCAACCTGCTCGGCGACGGCCTGCGCGACGCGCTCGATCCAAAGGAGGGCTAGATGATCTCCACCTACTCAGCCCTCATCCTGAGGAGCCGCGAAGCGGCGTCTCGAAGGATGCTCCAGAACGCTCCGCCGAGGTTGCCAGCAAGCCTCGACCGAACGAGGTTGGGATTCTTTGGAGCTCCGGCTGTCATGCGGAAACAGGATGGATGCTGGCTCTACATCGTAGAATGCAGCGATGGCAGCTTCTACACCGGAACTTCGCGCGGAGAGATCGAAGCCCGGATCAGTCAGCACAATGCGGGGCTGCACCCCGGTAGCTACACCTTCACTCGGCGACCCGTCACCTTGGCCTTCGCGGAGCATTTCCCCAATATTCTCGATGCGATTGCCATGGAACGGCGCGTCAAGGGTTGGTCGCGACGTAAGAAGCAAGCCATGATCGATGGTCGCTGGGAGCAACTCCCCGAGTTCGCAAGGCGCCGAACATGATCCGCGGTTTCAATATCGCTTTGCGATGCGTCTACGAGCCTTCTGGAACATCCTTCGAGACGCCGCTTCGCGGCTCCTCAGGATGAGGGCTGAGCGGAAAGCAGAGACCTAGCCGCTCCGTGCCTGACCATTCCTTTTTCTGACAAACTGGACACGCCCATGTTTACGACCCGCCCCGAAATCCTCGGCACCTTCGGCGTCGTCACCTCGACGCATTGGCTCGCCACCGCGTCGGGCATGGCGATGCTGGAGAAGGGCGGTAACGCCTTCGACGCCTGCGCCGCCGCCGCTTTCGTGCTGCAGGTGGTCGAGCCGCATCTCGTCGGCCCGGCCGGCGACATGCCCGCCATCTTCTATTCGGCCGACACGAAGAAGGTTGAGACGCTCTGCGCGCAGGGGCCGGCGCCGCAGGCTGCGACCATCGCTGCCTACAAGGCGCTCGGCCTCGATTTGATTCCCGGCTCCGGGCTGCTTGCCACCGTGATCCCCGGCGCCTTCGGGGGCTGGATGACGCTGCTGCGCGACCATGGCCGGCTGAAGCTGCGCGAGGTGCTGGAGCCCGCGATCGGCTATTTCGAGAACGGCCACCCGATGCTGCCGCGCGTCTCGGACTCGATCCGCGAACTCACCGACCTCTTCACCAATGAGTGGGCGAGTTCGGGCGCGGTCTACTTGCCGGGTGGCAATGTGCCGGAAGCGCGCAAGCTCTTCGCCAACAAGGCGGCAGCCGCGACCTACAAGCGCATCCTCTCCGAGGCGGAAGCGAAGGGCAGCGACCGTCAGGAGCAGATCCAGGCCGCCTATGACGCCTGGTACAAGGGCTTCGTCGCCGAGGCCATGGACCGCTTCTGCCGCACGCAGGAGGTGATGGATTCCTCCGGCCGCCGCAACAAGGGCCTGCTCACCGCGCAGGACATGGCGAGTTACCGGCCGACCTACGAGACGCCGACCTCGGTCAGCTATCACGACTGGGAGGTCTTCAAGATCGGCCCCTGGGGCCAGGGCCCGGCCTTCCTGCAAACGCTGAAGATCCTGGAAGGCATCGACCTTGCCGGGATGGGGCCGGCGAGCCCGGAATTCGTCCATCATGTCGTCGAGGCGATGAAGCTCGCCTTTGCCGATCGCGAGGCCTATTACGGCGACCCGGATTTCGTGAAGGTGCCGCTCGCGACCCTGCTCTCCGAGGATTACGCGGCCGGCCGGCGCGGCCTGATCGGCGAGCGGGCCTCCCTGGAACTCAGGCCCGGCATCGTGTCCGGCTACGAAGACCAGGTGGCGCATGCGCTGAGGGCGCTCGGCGCCATCGCCCAGCCCGCACAGGGCGGCGCCAGCGTCGGCGAGCCGACCATGGCGTCGATGGTCGCGGCCGGGCGGAAGGGCGATACCGTCCATATCGACGTCATCGACAAATGGGGCAACATGATCGCGGCGACGCCCTCGGGCGGCTGGCTGCAGTCCTCGCCGGTGATCCCGGAGCTCGGCTTCCCGCTCAACTCGCGCGCGCAGATGTTCTGGCTGGAGGAGGGCCTGCCCTCCTCGCTCGCGCCGGGCAAGCGCCCCCGCACGACGCTGACGCCCACGATCGCCTTCGAGAAGGGCGAGCCCCGGCTCGCCTTCGGCACGCCGGGCGGCGACCAGCAGGAGCAATGGCAGCTCGGCCTGTTCCTGCGCCGGGTCCATCACGGGCTCAACCTGCAGGAAGCGATCGACCTGCCGCTGTTCCACACCCAGCACTTCCCTTCCTCCTTCTATCCGCGGTCTTCGCGACCGGGCCATATGATGATCGAGGAGAGCATCGGCAGCGCGGCGCTGGCAGAGCTGGAACGCCGCGGCCATGCGCTGGAGAAGGCGCCGGCCTGGACGGTCGGGCGGCTGACTGCGGCGGAACGCGGCAGTGACGGCCTCTTGCGCGCCGCCGCGACGCCGCGTCTGATGCAGGCCTATGCCGCCGGCCGCTGAGGAATAGCCTGCATGACCTGGTCCATCGTCGCCCGCGACGCCGCGACCGGCGCCTATGGCGTCGCCGTCTCGACCTGCGCCTTCGCCGTCGGCTCGCGCGTGCCCTTTGGCGGCGGGCGGATCGGCGCCATCGCGACGCAGGCTTTCGTCAATCCGCTCTACGGCCTCGATGGCCTGCGGCTGCTGCAGGAGGCGCGCTCGGCCGTCGAGATCGTCGCGACATTGACGGCGGCCGACGAAGGCCGCGCCCATCGCCAGCTTCACGTCATCGACCGTGACGGCCGGATTGCCGCCCATACCGGCGCGGCCTGCATCGACTGGTGCGGGGCGGTGGACGGGCCGCAGGTCTCGGTCGCCGGCAACATGCTCGCGGGCCCTGAAGTCGTGCAGGACACTCTCAAGGCCTACATCGCCTCCTCGGCACTGGACTTCGATGAGCGGCTGCTGGTGGCTCTGGAAGCGGGCGAGAAGGCCGGCGGCGACAAGCGCGGCCGGCAATCAGCCGCGATCCGCATCTGGAACGGCGAGCCGGTGCCGAGCTTCGACATCCGCGTCGACGATCATGCCGATCCGCTGGCGGAGCTGCGCCGGCTCTGGCGCATCGCGCATCAGCGCTATGTGCCGTTCCAGCAGGCTTCGCCATCGCGTGGGCGCCCGGCCGGCGTCACCGACAGGGCCGAACTGGACAGGCTCTGCGAGGACTACGCCGCCCATTGGAACGCCCGGCACCCGGCAGCCTGATCCGGCGAGCCGCGTTCTCGGAGCCTGCAGGCCGTGGTAAGCTGACGCTTCGTCACCTTACCAACCGAGCCTGCGGGAGGCGCTGATGGCCGATCCGGACACCGAAGCCCTTCAGCGCCGGATCGCCGCGCTCGAAGCCCAGATCGCGCTTCTCACGCAAGCGATCTCCGCCGACCGAGGTGGCAATGTCGTCATCAATGCACCGGGATCGCTGACCGTGAATTGCGGCCTCGGCATCGCGCTCAGCGCCGGCAGTTCCATGACGCTGACGTCCGGAGGCGGCTTGGCCATGACCGCCGGCGGCCATGCAAGCCTCGCCGTCGGCAACCGCCTGCGCGTCAGCAGCAGCCAGGAGATCGCCCTTGAAACGCGCAGTTTCAGCGTCGCCGCGGCGATCGGCTGCGAGATCGACAGCGGGCAGAACTTCAACGTCACCTCCGGCAAGGACATGGCGGTGAGCGTCGGAAAGGATATGGCGGTCCGCGTCGGCAAGGCGCTCTCGATCGAGAGTGCGGATGCCACGACGCTGAAGAGCGGCGACGCCAAGCTGAATATGCGGAAGGACGGCAGCGTCGAGCTTCAGGGGCGCGACATCACGTTCAGGGCATCCGGACGCCTCGATGCCAAGGCGTCCGGCACTGTCACGATCAAAGGATCCAAGATCCTCCAGAACTGAGGCCGAGCATTTTCAAGCGAAGTGGCAGCCGGTTCGCGTGAAGAAAATGCGACCAAGCCAGGAAATGAAGCGCATCCGCGTTTCGCAGAAATGCGGATGCGCTTCAGTCAGGTCAACCGCCCACGCGCGGCGACCGGCAACTCGCCGATCAGCTTGTCGCCGCGCACGGTGACCAGCCGGTCGACCATGTTGACGACGACGCAGACATGGTTCGGGACGACCCGGACGACCTCGCCGACGACCGGCCGCTTGTTCGAGGCCGACAGGTCGAGGAAGCCGTGCTCCTCGGCGAATTGCGCGATCTTCGCCGCGGGATATTCGAGGATGTAGCCGTGGCCCTCGAGATTGCCCTTGTCGCTGGTCAGCGTCTTGGAGCCTGAATCGAGGATGCCCCGCTCCGCCCCGGCCCGGCTCACCACCGTCGCATAGACCGTGAGCGCGCAATCCTCCAGCGTCGCGACGCCGGCCGCGATCTGCATGCGGTCGTTGAAGATCGAGGTGCCCGAGCGATGCTCGGTCGCGCCCTTCAGCTTGCCCATGTTGGGGATGTTGGGCGAGCCCCCGGTCGAGATGATATCGGCCTTGAGGCCGGCATCGCGCAGGCCGGCATTGGCGGTGTCGAGGAAGATCTGCGTGCGTTCCCAGCCATCCTCGGGCGGGTACATCAGGAAGCCGGCGAAGCGCAGGCCCGGCGAGGCCGCGACCATCTTCGCAAGTTCCACCGCCTCGTTCGGCGTCTCGACGCCGGCGCGCTTGCGGCCGGTATCGCATTCGATGACCACCTCCAGATCACGGCCTGCGATCTCGCCGGCGTGCGGCAGGCCGGAGATGGTGACGGGGTTGTCGGCGGCGACGATCATCCGCACGCGGCGCTGGAGCGCGCCGAGGCGGCCCAGCTTCTCCTCGCCGAGGATGTTGTAGCTGATCATGATGTCGTCGAGCCCGCCATCGGCCATGACCTCGGCCTCGCCGAGCTTCTGGCAGGTGATGCCGCGCGCGCCGGCCTCGACCTGCAGCCGCGCCAGCTCCGGCGATTTGTGCGTCTTGATATGCGGGCGGTTGGCGACTCCGGCTGCGTCGCAGGCGGCCTGGAGCCGCGCGATGTTGGCATCGACCTTGTCGAGATCGATCACCACGGCCGGCGTGCCGTAGACGCGCGCGATCTCGGCGGCCAGCGGCGTCGAGGCCGGCTGGTCGACAGCCTGCGATGTGGTCGCGGTGACGCTCATGGCAGCACCCGGATGATGACTTCGATTTCGACCGTCATGTTGTTCGGCAGCGAACCCATGCCGACCGCCGAGCGGGCATGACGGCCGCGATCACCGAGGACGGCGACGAACAGGTCCGAGCAGCCGTTGATGACCTTGGGCTGGTCGGCGAAATCGGGGGCGCCGTTGACCATGCCCAGCAGCTTGACCACCTCGACCTTGTCGAGCGAGCCGACCGCCTTCTTCATCGCAGCGAGCAGGCCGAGGCCGGTCTGCTTGGCGTGCTCATAGGCTTCCTCGATCGTGACGTCCTTGCCGACCTTGCCGGTCGGATAGGTGCCGTCCGCCCGCTTCGGGCCCTGGCCCGAAAGATAGACGATGTCGCAGACCTGCTTGAAGCTGACATAGGTGGCGATCGGCGTCGGCACCTCCGGCAGGGTCAAACCCAGTTCCTTCAGCTTGTCTTCGGCGCTCATGGCGTTTCTCTCCTCAATCCTTCGCCGGCATCTGTCGCGCCGGCCCTTGGGCTCAAACCTGTAATTCGCGGCGCATGTAGCGGGCCGCATCGTCATAACTCGCGAGCTTGCGATCAAGCACGGGGTCATGCACCTCGCGAAAGCCATGGCGCCACCAGAAGCCGGTCGAATCGTTGACCGCGACCAGCGCGAGGCTCGAACAGCCGGCCAGCGCGGCATGATCCGCAATTTGCGCGACGATCCCGCCGGCAGCGCCGCCGCCCCTGCCTTCGGGCAGAAGCGCGAGATCGTGGATATACCAGTTCCGCGTGCCTTGCGGGATCTCGCCGAGCAGCGAGTTCAGCGCCGGCACCATGCCGTCGGGCCAGGGGTGGCTGACGAGATAACCCAGCAGGCCACCGCCTTCGCTGGCCAGAACATGGCAGCCCACAGGCGCCAGCCGCAACCGCTCGGCGAAGACCGCCTCATCCTCGGGATAATCCGGATGCACGACGGCCGCGATCGCCATCACGGCCGGCAGATCGGAGGGCGCCATCGGGCGCCAGCCCCCTCCTCGCCCGTCATGCTCGGGCTTGACCCGAGCATCTTCCGCCGAAGGAGTCTCCTGCGCGCCAACGCCCCGAGTTTCCCGGGTCTGCGCTTCGCTTCGCCCGAGAATGACGCCGCGTGTCGTGCGCGGCAATTAAGCCGCGACCTTCGGGAACTTGCTCGTCCGCTTCGGGTGCCACCACTTGCCCTTGAGCACGACACCTTCGGATGCGATCTTCTTGTCGCCGATCAGGTGCTCGCCAACGACGTCGACATAGTCGAACTTGCCTTCCCTGACGGTCAGGATTGTCGCATCGCCGAGCGAGCCGACCTTGAGCGAACCGTACTCGGTCCGCTTCAGCGCCATGGCGGCGTTCACGGTCGAGGCGGCGATGACGTTGTTCAGGCTCATGCCCATGCAGAGGAACTTCGACATGGTGGTGACCTGGTCGAAGGCCGGGCCGTCGATGCAGAGCTTGTGCACGTCAGACGAGATCACGTCCGGCTCGAAGCCGTTGGCGAGCATGGCGCGCGTCGTCTTGAAGGAGAACGAGCCCTTGCCGTGGCCGATGTCGAAGATGACGCCGCGCTTGCGGGCGGCCAACACCTCCGGCTTCACCGTGCCCTGCGCCGTCGCGGGCGCATTCGGGAAGGGGCGGAAGGCGTGGGTCAGCACGTCGCCCGGCCGGAGCATGCCGATGACCTCCTCATAGGACGGCGGCGGATGGTCGATATGGCACATCAGCGGCATGCCGACCTCGTTGGCGACCTGCAGCGCGATGTTGAGCGGCACAATGCCGGAGTTGCCCGAGGCATGGAGGCCGACGCGGACCTTGATGCCGACGATGTAGTCGCGGTTCTTGTCGGCGACCTCGACGCAGTCGATCGGGTTCATCAGGCGCAGATCGCCGCTCTCTCCGACCATGACCCGGTGGTCGAAGCCGTAGATGCCGGCATGCGAGACGTGGAGATAGGCGAGGATGCGCGCCTGGCTCTGCTCGATCACATGCTTGCGGAAGCCGGGCCAGTTGCCGGGGCCGGCCGAGCCGGTGTCGACCGAGGTGGTGACGCCAGAAAGGCGGCAGAACTCGTCGGCGTCGATGCCGAGCGAGGTGCCGCCCCAGTAGACATGGGTGTGAAGGTCGATCAGGCCCGGCGAGACGATGTAGCCGGAGACGTCGCGGATCTCCTTGGCGCCTTTCAGGTCCTTGCCGAAGCCGGACACCTTTCCGTCCGTGAAGGCGACGTCGAGAATGCCGTCATGCTTCTGCGACGGGTCGATGACGCGGCCGCCCTTCAGGATGAGATCGTGGGTCATTTTAGTCCTCTAGGATGATCAAACCGGGGAGACGGCGCCCTTGCGCTCGACGATGAGGCCATAGGCCTGCGGCTCGCGATGCCTGGCGAAATTGAAGGTCGAGGCCTTATAGCTCTTTCCGAGGTCCATGTCGCAACGGGCGACGACGAGTTCGTCGCCCTCGGTCACGGCCTGCGCGACGACCTCTCCGGTCGGCGCGATGATGCAGGAGCCGCCGATCTGGTCGACGCCGGCCTCGGGCCCTGCCTTGGCGACGCCGACCACCCAGGTGGCGTTCTGATAGGCCCCGGCCTGCATCACGAGCTGGTTGTGGAAATTGCCGAGCCGGTCATGGTCCGGCGCCGGCGGGTTGTGCTTGGGCGTGTTGTAGCCGAGCACGACCAGCTCGACATCCTGCAGGCCCATGGAGCGGTAGCTCTCCGGCCAGCGGCGATCGTTGCAGATCATCATGCCGATATTGGCATCCATCGTCCGCCAGACCGGCCAGCCGAGATTGCCGGTCTCGAAATAGCGCTTCTCGAGATTCTGGAACGGTGCGGCTGGGCGATGCTCGGGATGCCCCGGCAGATGGATCTTGCGGTACTTGCCGACGATCGAGCCGGTCTTGTCGACCAGGATCGCGGTGTTGAAGCGGCGCTTGCGGCCCTCCTCGAAGGCGAGCTCGCAATAGCCGAGATGAAAGCCGATGCCGAGGCGCGCCGCTTCGGCGAAGAGCGGCGCGGTCTCGTTCGAGGGCATCGCCGTCTCGAACCAGCTGTCGATCTCGTCCTCGTCGTCGATCCACCAATGCGGGAAGAAGGCGGTGAGCGCCGCTTCCGGATAGACGACGAGATCGGCGCCGTGCCCCTTGGCCTGCCGCATCAGCTCGATCAGGCGGGCGACGGCCGAGGCCCGGCTTTCAGCGCGCTGGATCGGGCCGAGCTGGGCGGCGGCGACGGTGAGGATGCGGGTCACGTCATAGGCTCCGGATGAAGATCACCCTACAGCGAAGGCTTTCAAGCACTGAGCCGGCGCGTCAAGCGCCGGCAATGCAGGGCGAGGGTTGTTCCAGCGGCAGGGCTGGCTTTCAGAGGGACTTGGCGAGACGCGGATCGAGGGAGTCTCGCAGGCCGTCGCCGAGGAGGTTGACGGCGAGGACGGTGATGGAGAGGAACACGGCCGGGAACAGGATGATGTGCGGCCTAACCTGCCAGAGCGCCCTGCCCTCGGCCATGATGTTGCCCCAGGACGGCGTCGCCGGCGGCACGCCCGCGCCGATGAAGGACAGGATCGCCTCGACGATCATGGCGCTGGCGCAGATATAGGTCGCCTGCACGCTCATCGGCGCGAAGGTGTTGGGCAGGATATGTCTGATGATGATGCGCGGCACGCGCGCGCCATTGGCCACGGCAGCCTCGACATAGGGCTGCTCGCGCAGCGACAGCACGACGCCACGCACCAGGCGCGCCACGCGCGGGATCTCGGCGATGGTGATGGCGAGGATGACGTTGCCGACCGAGCCGCGCGTCAGCGCCATCAGGGCGATGGCGAGCAGGATCGGCGGGATCGACATCATGCCGTCGATGACGCGCATGATGATGCCGTCGGCCCAGCGCACGAAGCCGGCGAAGAGGCCGATGGTCAGCCCGACGACCGAGGACAGCACGGCGACGCTGAAGCCGACGAGGAGCGAGACCCGCGCCCCGTAGATCACGCGCGAGTAGATGTCGCGGCCGAGCATGTCGGTGCCGAACCAGTAGAGCTCGGAGGGCACGCGGGTGCGCCTGGACGGCGAGATCGCGGTCGGGTCGACCGTGCCGAGCAGCGGGGCGAAGATGCCGATGAGCGCCATCAGCACGAGCAGGCCGCCGCCGATCGCGACGGAGGGGTGGCGCCGCAGATAGCGGCGGAAGCGCACGGAGCGGCTGAGGCCGGGAGCCTTGATCGGCTCGGCAGCCACGACGCCGACGGGGGCCGGAATGGACGATTGCGCGGTCAATAGCGGATCCTCGGGTCGACGAGGGTGTAGGTCAGGTCGATCAGCAGGTTCACCAGCACGTAGACCAGGCTGAACATCAGCACGACGCCCTGGATCACGGGATAGTCGCGCCGCAGGATGGCATCGACGGTGAGCCGGCCGAGGCCGGGAATGGCGAAGACGCTCTCGGTGACGACCGCGCCGCCGATCAAAAGCGCGATGCCGATGCCGATGATGGTGACGATCGGCACCGCCGCGTTCTTGAGCGAGTGCAGGAAGAGCACGTCCTTCTGCGCCACGCCCTTGGCCTGGGCGGTGCGGACGTAGTCCTGCTGGAGCACCTCGAGCATCGTGGCGCGGGTGATGCGGGCGATCAGCGCGATATAGACGAGGCCCAGCGTCACCGAGGGCAGGATCAGGTTCCGCAGCCAGGGCCACAGGCCCTGCGAGATCGGGGTGTAGCCCTGCACCGGCAGCCAATCGAGCTTCAGCGCGAAGAAATAGGCGAGCAGGTAGCCGACGACGAAGACCGGCACGGAAAAGCCGAGGACGGCGAAGGCCATCGCGGCCTTGTCGATCCAGCTCCCGGCCTTCCAGGCCGCGAGCACGCCCATCGGCACGGCGATGACGACGGCGAAGATCAGGGTCAGCACCATCAGCGAGACGGTCGGCTCGATGCGCTGGGAGATGAGCTGCGTCACCGGCAGCGAGGTGAAGATCGAGGTGCCGAGATCGCCCTGCAGCACGCGGAAGGACCATTCGGCGAAGCGCACGAGATAGGGCCGGTCGAGCCCGAGGCTGGCGCGGATGCGCTCGACATCGGCGGGCGAGGCCTGGTCACCGGCGATGATGGCCGCCGGGTCGCCCGGCGCGATATAGAGCAGCGAAAAGACGAACAGCGCCACGAAGGCCATCACAGGGATGGTCGTGAAAATGCGCCTGACAACAAAAGCGAGCATAAGGCCGACGAGCCTCGTTCACATCGAATCCAGGAGCCGCGGCCCGGTTTTCGTCCGGGTCGCGACGAGGCGAGGTGTCGGAGCGGCCGGGCCGGCTCCGAAGAGGCAGAGCGGCCCCGCCGCTCCGCGACAGGCATCAGGCCTTGGTGACGTCCCAGAAGAAGGGCAGCGGGCCGCTGACGACGCCCGAGACGTTCTTCCGCCAGGCCTGGTAGCTCAGATAGAAGCCGGTCGGCGCATAGACGACGTTTTCGACCGCCGCCTTGTTGAGCTTGGCCATCGCCGCCTTTTCGCCGGCCAGGTCCTTGGCATTGAACCAGTTGGTGACCTCTGCCTCGACGGTCGGCACGTCAGGCCAGCCGAACCAGGCCTTTTCGCCATTGGCCCGGATCGCGGTATAGGCGGCCGGATTGATGCAGTCGGCGCCGGCGTGCCAGGTGTGGAACATGCTCCAGCCGCCCTGCCCCGGCGGGGTCTTCTGGGCGCGGCGAGAGCCGACCGTGCCCCAGTCGGTGGCGACGAAATCGACGTTCATGCCGATGCTCTTGAGCAACTCGGCCGTGACGTCGCCCATCGACTTGGTGGCTGCCATGTCCTGCGCGACGACGCAGACGACGGGCTCGCCCTTGTAGCCGGACTCGGCCAGCAGCTTCTTCGCCTCGGCGACGTTGCGCTTCTTCAGGATGTCGCCGCCCTCTTCGGTGTAGAGCGGCGTGCCCGGCGTGAAGAAGCCCGGCAGCGACTTCCAGAGCTTGTCGTCGTCGCCGACGACGGCGCGCATGTAGTCTTCCTGGTTCAGCGCCGTCAGCACGGCCTGACGCACCTTCAGATTGTTGAAGGGCGGGAAGAGGTGATTCATGCGGAAGGCGCCGACATTGCCCAGGGGATCGCCGATATCGACGTTGATGTCCTTATGCGCCTTGAGCACGGGCACGAGATCGGCGAGCGGCGTCTCCCACCAGTCGACCTCGCCGTTCTGGAGCGCTGCGGCCGCCGTCGCCGCATCGGGCATGATCACCCATTCGATACGGTTGACGAGGATGTTCTTGCCGCCGGCGAGCCAGTCCGCCTTCTCGGAGCGTGGCTTGTAGTCCGCGAACTTCTCGAACACCGCCTTGGCGCCGGGCACCCAGTCGCTGCGCAGGAACTTCATCGGGCCCGAGCCGACATATTCGGTGATCTGCGTGAAGGGGTCGGTCTTGGCGATGCGCTCCGGCATTATGAAGGAGCACGGGGCGTTGTTCTTGGCGAGCGCCAGCAGCATCTTCGGGAAGGGCTGCTTCAGCGTCCATTTCCAGGTCAGTTCGTCGACCGGGGCGAGCTCGACCTGCAGGCCGCGGATCATCAGGCCCATCGGGTCGCGCGCCGACCAGCGCACCAGGCTCGCGACCACGTCCTTCGACGTGACCGGCGTGCCGTCATGGAATTTCAGGCCGGAGCGCAGCTTGAAGGTCCAGGTGAGGCCATCGGAGGAGACCTCCTCGGCCTCGACCATCTGGCGCTGCGGCTGGAACTTGGAATCGATGCCGTAGAGCGTGTCCCAGACCAGCGCGGCGGCGTTGCGGACGACGTATTGCGTTCCCCAGATGGGGTCGAAATTCGCGAGGTTGGCCTGCGGCACGAAGCGGAGGGTCTTGCTTGCCCCTTGCGCCAGCGCCGGCATCGCCAGCCCGCCCGTGGCTGCGGCTACGCCGACGCCCGTCGCGGATTTCAGAAATGTCCTGCGATCCATTATGTTCTCCCCTGAAGCGGCGCCTCTGATCGGGCTGCCTTGCTGCAAGTCTGGGCAGAAAAATCCTGCCTGACAACAAGCAATGGCACCTGATCGAGACCTTTCGGCCGCCTGCACGGTTCGTGCCACACGGAGCCTCAGGAGCTGGAATCCTTGGCTTGTCGCTCCCATTGCAATATTATGCGGAAATTCCGACAATAGCGAAAAAATTCGCGATTAAAGCGGTTTGACCGGCAGATCGATGCGCGCAAAAGGCTGGGCCTGTTCGAAGGCCGCAGCCGCTCTGAGCACCAGTGCATCTTTGCCAAAGGCGCCTACGATTTGAAGCCCCGCCGGCAGCCCCGCTCGTGTCAGCCCACAAGGCACCGAGACCGCCGGCTGCTCGGTGATGTTGAAGGGGTAGGTGAAGGGCGTCCAGCGCGTCCAGTCCTCGCCATAGGCGCCATGCTCCGGCGTGTTGCGACCGACGGCGAAGGCCGGCAGCGGCAGCGTCGGGGTCAGCAGCAGGTCGTAGCGGGCATGGAACTGCGCCATGCGCGAGGCCAGAGCATTGCGCTGGTTGAGCAGCGCGTCGGCATAGGTCGATGCCGGAATGCGTTCGCCCCGCTCGGCCACCGCGACGAGGCCGGGATCCATCCGTGCCCGCGTCGCCGCGTCGACGCCGCGCAGCGCCAGGGCCGCCCCGGACGCCCAGATCGTCATCAGTGTCTCGACGGGGTCGGCGAAGCCGGGATCGACTTCCTCGACCGTCGCGCCGAGTTCGGCGAAGACCTGGGCAGCGGCTGCCGTCAGCGCCGCGATCTCGGGATCGACGATCACATCCTGACCGAGGCGCGGCGACCAGGCGACGCGCAGACCCCTGACGCCGCCCTTCAACCCGTCGACATAATCCGGCGGGCGGCTCGTCATCGCGGTCATGTCGCGGGTATCGGGCTGGCCGATCACCTGCATCGCCAGCGCGGTATCGGTGACGGTGCGGGTCAACGGTCCGATATGGGCGAGGAAACCCATGGTCGAGACAGGCCAGGCCGGGACGCGGCCATAGCTCGGCTTCAGGCCGACGACACCGGTGAAGGCAGCCGGAATGCGCACGGAGCCGGCGCCATCCGTACCGATATGGATACAGCCGAGATTGAGCGCGGCGCAGGAAGCGGCACCGGAGGAGGAACCGCCGGGCCCGGTCCCGGTATTCCAGGGATTGCGCGTGATGCCCGAGGCCGGGGAATCGCCGACGCCCTTCCAGCCATATTCAGGCATGGTGGTCTTGCCGAGGAAGACCGTGCCGGCCTCGCGCAGCCGCGCCGTGGCCGGCGAATCCTCGGCGAAGGGCGCGTCGGAGGCGATTGCGGAGCCGCGCTGCATCGACCAGCCGGCGACCCCGATATTGTCCTTGATGGTGACGGGCACGCCGTCGAGCGGGCCGACCGCCTCGCCTTTCAGCCAGCGTGCCTGCGACGCTTCCGCCATCGCCAGCGCCACGGCGTCGCCGCGCACGGTGAAGGCGTTGATGTCGGGCTCGAAGCGCTCGATGCGGGCGAGCGCATCCTTCGCGACCTCGACGGGAGAGAGTTCCTTGCTGGCGTAGAGCGGGCCGAGCTCGGCGGCGGAAAGCGAGGCGATCGTCGTCATCGAAGCTCCTTTTATGACCTTATCGGGAAACAGAGCCCTCATCCTGAGTCGCACCAGTGGCGCTTCTCAGGATGAGGGCTGATCTGTTCAAGCGCTTTCAGGCGTTGGCGACGCGCCAGGCCGTGCTGAGCAGGATGTTGGCGCCGGCGACCATGTCGTCGTCGGTACTGAACTCGGCCGGATTGTGCGAGAGCCCACCGATCGAGGGGATGAAGACCATCGCGGTCGGGCAGAGCCGCGCCATCATCTGCGCGTCATGGCCGGCGCCAGAGATCATGCGCCGGATCGGCAGCCCGAATTCGCCGGCGCTGCGCTCGATCTCGGCGATCAACTCCTCGGCGAAGGGCGTCGCGGGGAAACGCGCGAGGTCGCGGAACGAGATCTGGATGTCGTCGCGCTCGGCCAGCTCGGCGCAGAAGCGGCGCACCGCCTCCTCGGCCTGGGCGAGCGGCGCATCGAGCGGATTGCGCAGATCGAGCGTCATCACCACCGTCTCGGGCACGACATTGACGTTGCCGGGCTGCGTGCGGATGACGCCGCAATTGGCGAGCTGGTGTGGGATCGTCTTGGTCAGCTCGTTGGCGAAGATGTTGATGCGCGCGGCAGCGAGGCCGGGATCCTTGCGATAGGCCATCGGCGTCGTGCCGGCGTGGCTCGGGCGCCCCTTCAGGGTGAGCTCCAGCCAGCAGATCGCCTGGATGCCGGTGACGGCGCCGAGGCCGCCGCCTTCGCTCTCCAGGATCGGCCCCTGCTCGATATGCATCTCGAGATAGGCATGCGCGGGCAGGAAGCCCGGCTGCTCGGCACCCTCGTAGCCGATGCGCTTCAGCTCGGCGCCGAGGCCGACGCCTTCGGAATCGACTTCTTTGTGGGCCGCATCGACGCTCATGCCGCCGGCCCAGACATAGGAGCCGAGCATGTCGGGATGGAAGCGGGCGCCTTCCTCGTTGGTGAAGGCGATGACGGCCATGTCGCGCTTCGGCGTGAGCCCGGCATCGCGCAGCGCCGCCAGGACCTCGACGCCGGCGACGACGCCGAGCGCGCCGTCGAAGCGCCCGCCGGTGCCGACCGTGTCGATATGCGAGCCCATGATGAGAGCCGGTCCGTCCTCGAGCCCCTTCAGGATGCCGACGATGTTGCCGATCGCGTCGACGCGGACGTCGAGGCCGAGCGCCTGCATCTGAGCGACGAGCCAGTCGCGACCCTGTTTGTCCTCGTCGGTCAGGGCAAGGCGGCGGCAGCCCCCTTCCGGCGTGGCACCGATCTTCGCGAGTTCTCCGAGGCGCGAGGTCAATCTCGCGCCGTCGATCCTCAGATTGGTGCTCATCGCTTCAGGCCCCCCTGCGTTCCGGAAGGCAAGATGCAGACCGCGACGTCGCTTGTCGACCCGCGTCCAGCGCATCGGCTCCGGGCGGCGTCAGACATGGGCGTGGCTGTTTCGGGGTTGCAATCGGGAGTAGAAGCGGCGCCCCGAGAAAGAGCTTCATGACGATCGCCGACGCCTCGCAACCGCTCAGTCCCTGGCTCACCGAGGCGCGCGCCATGCTCGCCCTCAGCTGGCCGATGGTGCTGACCAATGTCGCGCAGACGGCGATGACGGCGACCGACGTCATCATGATGGGCCATCTCAGCCGGACGCCCTGGCAGCCGGCGCGCTCGGCACCAATCTCTACAATTCCGTGCTGATCTTCGGCATCGGCGTGATGGGTGCGGTCTCGCCGATGATCGCGATCGAACTCGGCCGCAACCGGCATGCGGTGCGCGATCTGCGCCGCACGGTGCGGCAAGGCTTCTGGGCCGCCGCCACGATGGTCGGGCCGATGTGGCTGTTTCTGTGGCAGGCCGAGTTCATTCTCAGGGCGATGGGGCAGGACCCCGGCCTGTCGAAGGCAGCAGCTTCCTATGTCCACACGCTGCAATGGGGCCTGCTGCCCTTCTTCCTCTATCTGTGCCTGCGCGGCTTCGTCGCCGCTTTGCAGCGGCCGCGCTGGGCTTTCATCGTCGTGCTGTTCGCGGTCGCCTTCAACGCCCTCGCCAACTGGTGCCTGATGTTTGGGCAGCTGGGCTTTCCCGCGCTCGGCCTGCCGGGCTCGGGGCTGGCGACGGCCTTGTCATCGGCCCTGATGTTCGCGGGGCTGGCGCTCGTCGTCGTGCTCGACCGGCGCTTCCGGCGCTATCATCTGCTCGGCCGCTTCTGGGTGCCGGACTGGTCGCGCTACCGCGCCTTCTGGCGCCTCGGCCTGCCCATCGGCCTGACGCTCGCCTTCGAGGTGGTGATCTTCAACGGCGCCGCCTTCCTGATGGGTCTGATCGGCGCGTCCTCCCTCGCGGCGCACGCCATCGCGATCCAGATCGCCTCGCTGACATTCATGGTGCCGCTCGGCATCGGCCAGGCCGGCACGGTGCGCGTGGGCCGCGCCTTCGGCGCCGGCGACAAGGACGGCATCCGCCGCGCCGGCACCATGGCGCTCATCCTCGCCCTGAGCTTCATGACCTGCACGGCTCTGCTGATGGCTGTCGTGCCGCAATGGCTGGTCGCGCCCTTCCTCGACCGCTCCAAGCCGGGGGCGGAAGCGGTGGCGCAGCTCGCGATGATCTTCCTGTTCTATGCCGCGGTCTTCCAGATCGCCGATGGCGCGCAGGTCATCGGCTCGTCGATCCTGCGCGGGCTCGGCGACACCTGCCTGCCGATGATCCTGGCAGGCATCGGCTATTGGGGCATCGGCCTGCCGCTTTCAGCGGCACTCGGCTTCCTGACCCCGCTCGCCGGGCGCGGCATCTGGATCGGGCTCGCGATCGGGCTTGCCGTCGTCGCCGTGATGATGCTGTGGCGCTGGTGGGCGCGCGAGCGGCTGGGCCTGCTGCGGTGGGGCTTGAGGGAAGCGTCCTAGCTTAATCCGCTCATCGAAGCGGCGCCTGATGCAGGGGTGTGACCCGACCCCGTCTGTGGCTGATCGGCAACAGAGTTGCACGGACACAATTTGGCCACCTCCTGTTCACCCCACGGCCATCTCGGGAACCTTGAACGGGGACCTGCAACGGCGCATGGAACCCCGGCGCCGTCCCACCGTTGATTTCCCGCCCGCAACGCCGAGTTTTTTGTCGATGTCCCCCGCCCGCCCGCCCGCCTCTTCCCTCGCCCGGCCGACCCGTCGCGTTTTTGCGGCGCTGACCCCGCTCTTCCTCGCGGCCTGCGTAGGCCAGCGCCAGCAACCCTTCGAGGTTGCCTCGCGTGGGCCGCATGTCAGTGCCGAGTATCTCACGATGTATGGCGAGCGGCCCGACGAGCAGCACCCGCTGCCGGCGACGGACCTGGACGAGGTCGATCCGCAGTTCCTGCGCCGCATCGTGTCGTATCCGACGCGCGAGCAGCCCGGCACCATCGTCGTCGATACCGACAACCGCTTCCTCTACCTCGTTCAGGAGAACGGCAAGGCGATCCGCTACGGCATCGGCGTCGGCAAGCAGGGCATGTCCTGGCGTGGCCGGGCCACCGTCGCCCGCAAGGCGCAGTGGCCGCGTTGGACCCCGACTCCCGCGATGATCGCCCGCGAGCCGGAGCGGAACCGCGCCTGGGCTGCCGGCATGGCCGGCGGACTCGAGAACCCGCTCGGTGCCCGCGCCCTTTATCTCTACCAGGGCAGCCGCGACACGCTGTATCGCATCCATGGCACGTCCGAGCCGTGGTCGATCGGCAAGTCGGTGTCGTCCGGCTGCATCCGCCTGTTCAACCAGGACATCATCGACCTCTACAGCCGCGTGCCGACCGGCACGGCCGTCGTGGTGCTCAACCGCGGCACGCTGCAGCCGAATATGGACGGCGACGAGATCCCGCCGCCGGATGACGATTTCGGCGGCAGCATCTGAAGCGCGCGGCAGCGTGCCGCGGCTTCGGCCTTGATACTGTCACAGGACGGTCCCACCTCTTGAGCGCGGCGCAAGCAATGCCGCGCAACGAGAGGAGATGACGATGACGCCGCAGGAACGCGACGTGATCGCCGGGATTTTCGACCGCCTGAAACAGGCGGCCAATCAGCCCCGCGACCCCGAGGCTGAGAACTTCATCGCAGAACGCCTGCGCGAGCAGCCCTATGCGCCTTATGCCATGGCCCAGGCGGTCTATGTGCAGGAGCAGGCCCTCACCAATCTGAACCAGCAGGTCGAGAGCCTGCAGGCGCAGCTGCGCGAAGCTCAGACCCGCGCCAGCGAGGCCGCATCCCAGCCGGCGGCCGGCGGCTTCCTGTCAGGCATCTTCGGCGGCGCCAGCCCGCCGCGTGCCGGATCGGTGCCCTCCGTCCCGCCGCGCGGCGACGCGCCCGCGCCGTCCGGCGCCTGGAACACGCAGCCGCAGGGCCAGCCCATGCAGGCGGCGCCGATGCAGGCCGCCGCGTCCGCGCAGCCCGGCCCGTGGAGCAACCAGCCGCAGCAGGCCGCCGGCCGTGGCGGCGGCTTCATGGCGAGCGCCCTGACGACGGCGGCCGGCGTCGCCGGCGGTCTCGTCCTCGGCAACGTCCTGACCAATGCCTTCAGCGGCGCGGGTAACGCTGCCAAGCCCGCGACCCCGGCGGCCGCGGCGGATACGAACGCCAGCACCAACACCGATGCCGGTGCCAGCACGCAACAGGCGGCCTATGACCAGGGCGCCTCGGACCAGGCAGCGCAGGATCGCTCGGGCTACGACCAGGGTTATGACGGCGAGGCCAGATCCGAGCCAGCGACTTACGAGGACGACGATCCGGGCCTCGATTCCGGCGACGATGACAGCTGGGTCTGACGCCAGCACCGAAACGACAAAGCCCGCCTGAGAAGGCGGGCTTTTTCTTGCGAGCGGCTCTCCGCTCCGCCTCAGATCACCAGCACCTTGGCGCCGACGCGCACGCGCTCGTAGAGATCGGTGACGTCGTCATTGGTCATGCGGATGCAGCCTGACGAGACCGCCTGCCCGATGGTATTGGGCTCGTTGGTGCCGTGAATGCGGTAGAGCGTCGAGCCGAGATACATGGCGCGCGCGCCCATCGGGTTTTCCGGGCCGCCTGCCATGAAGCGCGGCAGATCCGGCCGACGCTTGAGCATCTCGGCCGGCGGCGTCCAACTCGGCCATTCCGCCTTGCGGGACACCGTCTTCATCCCCGCCCATGAGAAGCCGGGGCGGCCGACGCCGATGCCGTAACGCAGGGCCCTGCCGCCGGGCTGCACCAGGAAGAGGAAACGCTGGGGGGTGTCGATGATGATCGTGCCGGGCTTGTGCGGCCCGTCATAGGCGACCTCCTGCTTGCGGAAGCGCGGATCGACGATCTGCTGGATGCCCTGCTGCGGCTCGACCGGCTCGCCGAGCGCGGCCATGCGGCGGCCGGCACGCGGCTGCCCCGCCGCCTCGAACGGGTCGACCTCGTAGCCGGGCGCCGATCGGACCGTCTGGCCATAAGCGTAGCCGCCGGGGCGATTGTAGACGGCGCCGCCGCGGCCATAGGGCGTCGGGTCCCGGCCGGTCATCAGCATCTCGATGAAGCCGCCGCCATAATTCGCCCGGCCGCGGGCGGCGGCCATGGGGTCGTTCGGGGCGGCATAGCCCTGCGCCACGGCCGCGCTCGCAGCCAGGGTGCCGGCAACGACCAGCAGCGGAAGCACAATCGTTCGACGCATCACGCAATACTCTCGACATCAACTGCCGGGAGCCTGCGGCGCTGCCTCAAAGGAATGGTGAATCGCCGAGGTTTGCGGGTCCAAACCGGGCCCAAACCGCTCAATTCACGGAATTAACCTTAGCGCGGCGTCAAATGTCAGGGTGAAGGAAAAGTTGCGGGCGCTATCGCCGCGCGCTCTTTCGGGCGAGCCACCGCAGTTTCAGGCCGGTGCGCCAGCGGCCGATATCGCAAGCGAGGATGACAGCCGCATAGGCCAACCCGCCGAGGACGATCTGAAGCGGCAGCTCCAGCAAGGCAGGCAAGCGGTTCTGCAGCGGCCAGACCACCGCTCCCATCACGACACCGGCGAGGATGATGCAGCCGATATCGTGCAGCGGCGGCCAGGACGGCAGCGCGCGCAAGGCCACCAAGCCGGTGACGAGAAACGCCGTGACGAAGGCGGCACTTTGCGCGATTGCGATCGTTCCGGGCGCAAACGCTCCCGGCGGCAGGTAGATGACGGCGAGATTGACCACCAGCCCCACCAGAGCGGCGAGCGCCGCGACGCGCGTACGCCTTTCCAGCAGGAAGACCGGGTAGATCGCCGCCTGGAACAGCGCGATCGCCGCGAAGCCGGGCAGCAGCAATGCCATGTGGTTGGCAAAGTGACCTCGAAAACTCACCGGCACGAAGACCCGCTCGAAGGCCGGCAGCGTCAGCCAGAAGCCCAGGGCGACGGGAAGGACGACGGCAAGCACCAACGCCATATTGCGCGCGATGCGCTTCTGCGCTGCCAGCCGCCCCCGCGTCTCGTCGAGACGGATGACCTCTCGCAGCAGCAGGATCTCCAGCATCGAAGCCAGAACGGGGAAAAGCCGCAGGCCGATATCGGAGGCGAGCGAGAAATAGCCGGCTTCCGCAAAACCGAGTCGATCCGCCAGGATCGCGCGATTGAGCAGCGGGATGATGGAATAGACGGCGTTGCCGGCCACCAGCGGCAGCGCATAGCGCGCGAAGCTGCGGGCGAGGTCGGCCCGCGCCGCGGCAAAGCTCGGTCCGTCCTCGGCCAGCCTGCGGCGCACGGCGAGCACCGAGACGATGGTGCTGACGAGCCCGCCAAGAAGGACGAGCACGGGATCGCGCATCAGCCAGGCCGCACCGACCATCAGCAGGAGCGCAACGGAACTCCTGACGACGACGAGACGGGCATAGGCGGCATCGAGAAAGCGCGAGCGGGCGATGGCGCCGTGATAGTCGAACCAGCCGGCACCGACGCCCCCGGCAACGGCGACGACGAGCAGGGTCATCGGCAGGCCCGTATCGATGCCGGCCAGCAGCGCCGCCGCCAGCAGCGCGCAGAGCGAGAGGCCGATGCCGGCGAAGAGCAGATCGAGGGTCGCGCGGATACCGGGTTCGCGCTCGCGGCCCGAATAGAAACGGATGACCGAGAGCTTCAGCCAGTCGAGCAGCGCCGTGTTGACCAGGACGACGATCGCGGCGCCGATCGCATAGACCCCGAAGGCTGCGGGGCCGAGGAACAGGGCAACGAGCAGCCCGAGGACGAAATTCAGCCCGGCATTGACGATGAAGGGCAGAAGAACGGTCATCGCCTCTCGGTCACTTCGTCCTGCGCGGCGCTATGTGGCGGTTCGCGCGATTCGCCCGGCTGCCGCAAGCCTGCCCCGATACGGCCTAGCGTCGGCGCGGCCCTTTTCCAAGCGGGGAGGTGTCGGCGCCGGGACGTTCCGGCGCTTTCACACCTGCAATGGCGGCATTGGGGGCCTGTGCGCCCCTCCCCTATCCGCGCCCCGGGATCGGCCTTAGACGGGAGTTGCTGCCCATGGTCCGCACGGGCGCCTTCCGGAAAGCCATGGACGCGGCCTGACATCATGACCTCGTCGATCGCTCTGCGCGCCGCGCTCGGCATCGCCCTACTCACCGCCATGGATGCGGTGCTGAAGGGCCAGATGCAGCATCAGCCCTTTGCCCTGGCGCTGTTCATGCGCTTCCTGATGGGCGGCCTTTGCGCGCTGATCGTCCTCGCGATCGCACGCCCGCTCCGCCCGACGCGCGCGAGCGTCATCGGCAATGTCGCGCGCATCCCCCTCGTCGTGCTCACGGCCGGCAGCTTCTTCTATTCGATCTCGGTGCTGCCGCTCGCCGAGGCGCTGACGCTGTCGTTCCTCGCCCCGGTCTTCGTCGCGCTGCTCGGCGGCCTGCTGTTGAAGGAGAGGATCGACAAACGCATCCTGCAGGCGCTCGGCTTCGGGCTCGCCGGCATGCTGGTCATGGTCTGGCCGCGGCTGCAGGGCCATGTCAGCGGCGCCAGTCTCGGCGTCGCGGCCGCCCTGTTCTCGGCGGTGAGCTACGCCTTCAACCTGATCCTGCTGCGGCGGATCGCGGTCCGGGAACACCCCACCGTCATCGTCGCCTTCCAGAATGTCGGGCCGGCGCTGTGCCTCGCCGTCCCCGCCGCTTTCGCCTTCGTGCCGATGGGCCTTGCCGACCTCGGGATCTATCTGGTCGCCGGCGCGCTCGGCGTCGCCGGTCATCTCACGCTCACCTCGGCCTATGCCAGGGCGACCGCCTCCCGGCTGGCAGCGATCGAATACACGGCGCTGATCTGGGCGAGCCTGCTCGGCTTCTTCGTCTTCGGCGAGGTGCCGCTGTACACAACCTATCTCGGCGCGCTGTTGATCGTGGCCGGCGCCGTCGCGGTCAGCCGGCGCTAGGCTTCGCCGGAAAGACCAGGCAGGTCTCCGTGCCGTGCGCCAGCAATCTGCCGCGCTCGTCTCGCAGGTTGCCTTCGGTCGTGATCACCGAACCGCCGCGATGGATCAGCTTGCCCTCGCAGCGCACCGTGCCGCTATCGGGCATGACCGGCCGGACATAGTTCAGCTTCATCTCCAGCGTGGTGTAGCCCTCGCCGGACTTCAACGTGGAGTGCGCGGCGCAGGCCATGGCGGAGTCGAGGATCGTCGCGGTCCAGCCGCCATGGATCGTGCCGAGCGGGTTGAAGAAGCGCGCCGACGGCACACCGACGAAGACGACCCTGCCCTCCTCCGCCTCGACCAGATCGAAATCCATGGTCTGGGCGAAGGGCGGGGCCGGCTGGGTGCCGGCAATGATGCCGCGCAAGAAGCTCAGGCCCCCATCCGCAACCAGCACCTCGCGGGACACAACACCAAAGGTCCGATCCATGACTTCTTCTCCAATCGTGTATCTGCACGATAGAGAGAGGATGGCATGCGCGTCAATCGGAGCCGTGCGTCAACGCACATCACGCGCCGCCTTGCGCAGCGCCTTGAGCCCGTCGCGCGTATCGCGCCAGCGCTCCTCGCCGAAGCCGCCCTCGATCTTGTCCTGTGCGGCCCGCCAATAGGGGATGGCGGCTTCGATCGCGGCCCGGCCCTTCTCCGTCACGGCATAGACGGAGGCGCGCCCGCGGCATTCGACCGGCTCGACCATTCCCTCGACCGCCAGCAGTTGGAGATTGCGCGTCAGCGATGTCCGCTCCAGCGCGAAGCGCTCGGCCAGCTCGGTCACCGACTTCCATTGCCCCGTGCTCAAGGCCGAGAGCAGCACGAACTGCGTGATCTTCAGTCCGCTCGGTCGCATCGCCTCGTCATAGGCGCGCGTCACGGCGCGCGCTGTCATGCGGACGTGCAGCGCGACGCAGGAGCGGGCGATGGCGTCGAGGCGGGGGTCGGGCACGGGTGTCGTCATTCGGCCATCTTAGCGTGTTCTAGCGCTGGCGGCAGCCGGTAGGCGAAGGGCGGCGATGCCGCATCTGGCGGCGTTCACTTTATCGTCGCAGGCTTCCTTGACTCTCCGCGACCCCAAGCCTATCTCCGCGGCATCTGTTAGCACTCCCGTCAGGTGACTGCTAACAGCCTCACCCGGGGCCCTTCAGCGGCGCCCGCACCGAATAAGACCGAGAGGAAGACAGAACCATGAAGTTCCGTCCTTTGCATGACCGCGTCGTGGTCCGCCGCCTGGATGGCGAAGAGAAGACCAAGGGTGGCATCATCATCCCCGAGACCGCCAAGGAAAAGCCCCAGGAGGGCGAGGTCATCGCCGTCGGTTCCGGCGCGCGTGACGAAGCCGGCAAGCTCGTTGCCCTCGACGTCAAGAAGGGCGACCGCGTCCTGTTCGGCAAGTGGTCGGGCACCGAGGTCAAGATCGACGGCCAGGATCTCCTCATCATGAAGGAATCCGACATCATGGGCGTCGTCGGCTGATAGCCGCCTGACCGCTCGCTTCCGTTTCCATTTCAAGGAGTAGCTCTCATGGCTGCCAAAGACGTCAAGTTCTCTTCCGACGCCCGCGACAAGATGCTGCGCGGCGTGGACATCCTCGCCAACGCCGTGAAGGTCACACTGGGTCCCAAGGGCCGCAACGTCGTGATCGAGAAGTCGTTCGGCGCTCCGCGCATCACCAAGGACGGCGTCACCGTCGCCAAGGAGATCGAGCTCGCCGACAAGTTCGAGAACATGGGCGCCCAGATGGTTCGCGAAGTCGCGTCCCGTCAGAACGACCATGCCGGCGACGGCACCACGACCGCGACCGTTCTGGCCCAGGCGATCGTCCGCGAGGGCGCCAAGTCGGTGGCCGCCGGCATGAACCCGATGGACCTGAAGCGCGGCATCGATCTGGCCGTCGAGGCCATCGTCGCCGACCTCAAGAAGAACTCCAAGAAGGTCACGTCCAACGCGGAAGTCGCGCAGGTCGGCACCATCTCGGCGAACGGCGACGAGTCGGTCGGCAAGATGATCTCGACCGCCATGCAGAAGGTCGGCAACGAGGGTGTCATCACCGTCGAGGAAGCCAAGACCGCCGAGACCGAGCTCGACGTCGTCGAGGGCATGCAGTTCGACCGTGGCTATCTCTCGCCGTACTTCATTACCAACTCGGAGAAGATGGTCGCCGAGCTGGAAGACCCCTACGTCCTGATCTTCGAGAAGAAGCTGTCCTCGCTCCAGGCGATGCTGCCGATCCTCGAGGCCGTCGTTCAGACCGGCAAGCCGCTCCTGATCATCGCCGAGGACGTCGAGGGCGAGGCTCTCGCCACGCTCGTCGTCAACAAGCTCCGTGGCGGCCTCAAGGTCGCGGCCGTCAAGGCTCCGGGCTTCGGTGATCGCCGCAAGGCCATGCTCGAGGACATCTCGATCCTGACCGCCGGCCAGATGATCTCGGAAGACCTCGGCATCAAGCTCGAGACCGTGACCCTCCAGATGCTCGGCCGCGCCAAGAAGGTGCGCATCGAGAAGGAGAACACCACGATCATCGACGGCGCCGGCAAGAAGAAGGACATCGAGGCCCGCGTCGGTCAGATCAAGGCCCAGATCGAGGAGACCACCTCGGACTACGACCGTGAGAAGCTCCAGGAGCGCCTGGCCAAGCTCGCCGGCGGCGTCGCGGTCATCCGCGTCGGCGGCGCGACCGAGGTCGAGGTCAAGGAGAAGAAGGACCGCGTCGACGATGCCCTGAACGCGACCCGCGCTGCGGTCGAAGAAGGCATCCTGCCGGGCGGCGGCGTCGCCCTGCTGCGCGCGCTGTCCTCGGTCAAGTCGATCAAGACCCAGAACGACGACCAGAAGACCGGCGTCGAGATCGTCCGCAAGGCGATCATGGCTCCGGCCCGTCAGATCGTCGACAACGCCGGTGATGACGGCGCAGTCGTGATCGGCAAGCTGCTGGAGTCGAAGGACTACTCCTGGGGCTACAACGCCCAGACCGGCGAGTACGGCGATCTGGTCAAGGCCGGCATCATCGACCCGACCAAGGTCGTGCGCACGGCGATCCAGGACGCGGCTTCGATCGCTGGCCTGCTGATCACCACCGAGGCGATGATCGCCGAGCTGCCGAAGAAGGACTCCCCGATGCCCCCGATGGGCGGCGGCGGCATGGGCGGCATGGATTTCTGATCCATCGCTCCAAGCGAACTATGGAAGGCCCGGCGCAAGCCGGGCCTTTTTCGTTTGAGCAAACATGCGCCGCGTCATCCCGGGCGACCGAAGGGAGACCCGGGATCCACGCCGGAGCATCTCCGCCTGAGTTCAGGCATGGATCCCGGATCTCCGCTTCGCTCCGTCCGGGACGGCATCAGGATTTCGCGGGAGCGGGCCAGCAGCAGCCATGCGTTTCCCGCCACAGCTGATGAAAAAGCAGGCAGTGCCCCTCGGCTCGTCATGGCCTATACAGGCGACAAGCGATCCACGGCAGGATCGCGCGCATAAGTTGCATGTCGTAGGGAGATGAAAATGAAAAAGTCCCATTTCCTCTCGGGCGCCGCGATCGCGACCGCCTTGTTCCTCTCAAGCCAGGCTGCGCAGGCCGACATCACCATCGGACTCGTCGCGCCGTTGACCGGTCCGGTCGCCGCCTATGGCGACCAGGTGAAGAACGGCGCCCAGACCGCCGTCGATGTCATCAACAAGAGCGGCGGCGTGCTCGGCGAGAAGCTCGTGCTGAAGCTCGCCGACGATGCCGGCGATCCCAAGCAGGGTGTCTCGGCCGCCAACCTCCTGGTCGGCGAGAAGGTCAAGTTCGTGGTCGGGCCGGTGACCTCGGGCGTCGCCATGGCGGTTTCCGACGTGCTGGCGGAAAGCGGCCTGCTGATGGTGACGCCGACGGCGACCTCGCCGGCGCTGACCACGCGCGGCCTGACCAACGTCTTCCGCACCTGCGGCCGCGACGACCAGCAGGCGGAGATCGCCGCGACCTACGTCCTGAAGAACCTGAAGGACAAGAAGATCGCGATCGTCCATGACAAGGGCACTTACGGCAAGGGCCTTGCCGACGCCTTCCAGAAGGGCATCAATGCCGGCGGCCTCAAGGAGGTCGCCGCGCTGACGGTCAACCCCGGCGACAAGGACATGTCCGCGGTCGTGACGCGCCTCAAGGCCGCCAATGTCGACCTGATCTATTTCGGCGGCTATCACCCGGAAGGCGGGCTGCTCTCCCGCCAGCTCGCCGATGCCGGCGTCAAGGCGACCATCATCGGCGGCGAGGGCCTGTCCAACACCGAGTTCGCCGCGATCGGCGGCGACCACGCCACGGGCACCCTCTTCACCAACGCCACCGACGCGCTGAAGAACCCGGATTCGGCCCAGGCCGTCGCCGCGCTGAAGGAGAAGGGCATTCCGCCCGAGGCCTTCACGCTCAATGCCTATGCCGCGGTCGAGGTGCTCAAGGCCGCAATCGAGAAGGCCGGCAAGGCGGGCGACGCCAGCGGGGCCGCCAGGGCGCTGCAATCCGGCATGCCGGTCAAGACGGCGATCGGCACGCTGACCTATGGCAAGACCGGCGACCTGAGCTCACCGAGCTTCGCCATGTACAAATGGGATGCTGGCAAGATCGTCTCGGCCGATTGACGAGCGGGGCTTTCGACCCTGCCGGCCCTCCAGCTTCGCGCCCCGGACGAGCATCGCTCGTCTGGGGCGTTTCGTTTTCTGGCTCGAAAAACATGCCCTCGTTTCACCGAACCACGCCGTCATCCCGGGCTCGACCCGGGATCCATCGAGGGCCTCGACGGCGCTCCATGATGGATCCCGGATCTCCGCTGCGCTGCGTCCGGGATGACCCGCGCCTCGACGAAAAGCAGGAGGCAACCAGCGCCTTCCTGCGCCTCGCGAGCGCCTGTCCGTCAGATGACAATTTGCTCATCCAGGCGCATGGCCATTGAAAGGCCCTATCCGCTGCGACATGGTCCGAATCGTGGCTCCCACCGTTTCCCGCCAGGATTTCAGCCCATGCGTCTGTTGAGCATTCTCGTCGCCGTGCTGGCGGTCGTCACGCTGGTCGTCGGCCAGCAAGCCGGATCGGCCGGGCTGATCGGCATGGGCGTCGTTGGCCTGCTGCTCGCGGTGGTGACCTTCCGCTCGCCGAGCCTGTCCTTCTTCCTGCGGATATTTTCGGGCGTCTTCGCCATCGAGTATCTGCTGTTCGGCGCCGCCGCGATCATGGCGCAGGTCGGCTGGTGGTCCGAGGCGCTGCAGATCCCGCCGGCTCCCACGAGCCTGCCGATCACTGTCGGCGTCTTCGGCATCCTGATCTACGCGATCTCCTTCGTGCCGGTCATCGCGCGCATATCGCGGATCGCATCGCCCTATTTCGAATCCGACCAGACCACCACCGCCAATCTCTGGCCGATCGGGCCGTTCAATATCCGCCTCGGCACGCTGGCCGTCGCGCTGTTCGTCTTCCTGATCGTGCTGAACCAGGCGCAGGTCGGCATCACACTGCGGCTCTCGTTCTTCAATCGCGACATGTATGACGCGCTGCAGAACAAGGATGCGGCGGCGTTCTGGTATCAGCTCTTCTACGTCTTCTGCATCTGGGCCGCGATATGGGTAGTCGCCAACCTGATCGAGCTCTTCGCCAACTACACCATCCTGATCCGCTGGCGGCAGTTCATGGCGAACGAGTACACGCAGCGCTGGCTCGACCATGCCACGCATTACCGGATCGCGCTCGCCGGCACCGTCGACAACCCCGACCAGCGTATCGCCGAGGACACACGCTCCTTCGTCAACCAAACCTATAATTTCGCGCTGCCCCTGCTCTCGCAGGTTTCGACGCTGGTCTCGTTCTCGATCATCCTCTGGAACATTCCCGTCGCCTTCACCCTGCCGGGCACCTCCCTCGCCATCCCCGGCTACATCTTCTGGGTCGCGTTCTTCTATGCGGCTGCCGCGACCTGGCTGACCCATCTCATCGGACGCCCCCTTATCCGGCTCGAATTCGAGCAGGAGAAACGCGAGGCGAACTTCCGCTTCTCGCTGGCGCGCCTGCGCGAATATTCCGAGCAGATCGCATTGATGGTGGGCGAGCCGACCGAGCGCAGCCATCTGGCCCAGCGCTTCCGCGACATCGTCGAGAACTTCTACCGGCTGGTCTGGCGCCGGCTGAAGCTCACCAGCTTCACCCTGTCCTACAACCAGCTCAGCGTGGTGCTGCCCTATATCATTCTTGCGCCGTACTATTTCGCGGGCACGATCACGCTCGGCATCATGATGCAGGTCGCCGGCGCGTTCGACCGGGTGCAGACCGCGCTCTCCTTCATCATCAACAGCTACTCGTCGATCGCGTCCTACCTCGCCTCGATCAACCGCTTGACCTCCTTCGAGACCGCCATCGCAGACGCGCATCACGGGCCGATTTCGGAGGAAGCGCTCGGCCGCGAGACCTCGCGCGACGAGAGCCTGCGCATCCGCAACGCCACGCTCCTGCTGCCGAACGGCAAGCCGATCGTGAAGCTCGGCGAACTCGATCTCGGCAAGACGCGTTCGACGCTGCTGATCGGGCCTTCGGGCTCCGGCAAATCGACGCTGTTCCGTGCCATCGCGGGCATCTGGCCCTTCGGCGACGGCAAGGTCGGGATTCCCGCCAACGCGGAGATCATGCTGCTGCCGCAGCGGCCCTATCTGCCGCAGGGCTCGCTCAGGGCTGCGCTGGCCTATCCGGCCGAAGAGACAGCCTATGACGACGCCGCAATCCGTGCGGCGATGGACAAGGTCAAGCTCGGCCATCTCGCCGACAGGCTCGACGAGATCGATCTGTGGGGGCAGCGGCTCTCCGGCGGCGAGCAGCAGCGGCTGGCCGTCGCGCGCGCGCTGCTGAGCAAGCCGGACTGGCTCTTCCTCGACGAGGCCACCGCGTCGCTCGACGAGAAGCTGGAAGGCGAGATCTACGGCACGATCGATGCCGAGCTGCCCGAGGCCCGCATCGTCTCGATCGGCCACCGCGCGACGCTGCGCGCCATGCATGACGCCATCGTCATCATGGAGCCGAACGCGGACGGCACCTTCACGCCGACGCCGACAGCAAAAACGCCGGCTGCCTGAGGCAGCCGGCGCGAAACGGTCCGGTCGGGATCGAAACGATCAGAGCGAGCGGCTGAGGGTCAGCTCGCCCGCGGCGCCCTTGAGCACGAGACGCCCATTGACGAGGTCCCAGTTGCGGGTTGCGCGCAGCGCGGTCAGGAAGGCGCGCTCGAATTCGAGCGCGCCCTTGTCACAGCTGCGCTTCGTCAGCGCGATCGGCCCCACGGCGAGCGCTTGCTGGCGCAGCGGATAGGCCGAAGCCGAGAAGGTGTTGCAGCCGCCGAAGCCGGTGCCGCGCAGGTTCTTGTCGATGAGCAGCGTCGCGCGCCGGTCGTAGACCGGCTTGCCGTTGAGCTGAACGACACTCCAGCTCGCACCCAGCGGAAAGGTCTTCTCCTGCTGGGCTTGCGGGATCTCGGTCTGTCCGCCGCCCAGCTCGGAGCGGGACGGCATCTGCTGGCGGCGCTGCGCGGCGGCCTCGCCCGGCATCAACATCGGCACGGCCAGGCCAGCAAGAACGGCCGCAAGGCCAAGGCGTCGGATCATGATCGTCTTACCTGCATTCACTCGCGCGGCAGCGCGACGTGCCGTCAAAATCGGTTAACACGCCTAGAGGCCAATTGGCTCAGGATCAAGGCTGAAGCGCGGCGGAAAGCATTCCGCTACGGAAAATCGTTTCAGATCCTGGCGTTGAGCCGCTCGAGCAGGCGGTTCGAACGGCGGAAGACATAGGCCGGTGCCGTCACGGTCACGTCGTCGGCGCCGAGCCCGTCGAGATGCTCGACCAGCGCGAACACGACCTTGTCCGGGCAATGCAGCGTGAGCGGCGCGCCGGGCGCAGGCGCGCCAAAGGGAAGACGCGCCCCGAAGCGCTCCTCTAGTGCCGCCAGAACATCCGGCGCGAGAGCGAGGCTCGCGCGCACTTCCCGGACCGTGCGTCCCTCCTCCTCCGCCGCGATGCGGGAGAGGATGGTCCTGGCGGCGGCCTTGGCACGATCGCCCCAGGGCGCCTGCATCGACGCGACGAGATTGGCCTCCGAGGCCAGCATCACGCCGTCATCGAGCACCTTCAGCGCATTGGCGGAGAGCGTCGCGCCGGTGGTGGTGATGTCGACCACGATCTCGGCCGTGCCGGCAGCCGGCGCACCTTCCGTGGCGCCGAGGCTTTCGACGATGCGGTAATCGGCAAGGCCGTGCTGCGCGAAGAAGCGGCGGGTCAGGTGCACATATTTCGTGGCGACGCGGAGCTTGCGGCCATGGCGGGCGCGCATCGTCGAGGCGACATCGTCGAGATCGGCCATGTTGCGCACGTCGATCCAGGCCTGCGGCACGGCGACGACGACATTGGCATGGCCGAAGCCCAGCGGGGTGAGCATCTCGACCGCCGCATCGGCATCCGGGAGCTGCTCGCGGACGAGGTCCTCGCCGGTGATGCCGATATGGGCGGCGCCCGAGGCGAGCTGCGCCACGATCTCGGAGGCCGAGAGGAAGGCAACCTCCGCGCCATCAAGCCCAGCGATCGTGCCGCGATAACCGCGCTCGCCGCTGGCCTTGACGAATTTCAGCCCGGCGCGACCGAAGAAGGCGGTGGCGTTCTCCTGCAGCCGCCCCTTCGAGGGCACGGCAAGGACGAGAGGCGCATCGGTCATCGGGCTTCTCCCGTCAGGCGGTCGAGCCAGAGCGAGGCACCGACGGCCGGGATCGGCCGGCCCGCGCCAAGGCGCCCGAGGACGTTGTCGTAACGGCCGCCGCCGGCGACGGGCTTGCCATCGCCACGGGTGTCGTCGTGCAGCTCGAAGATGAAGCCGGTGTAGTAGTCGAGATTTCGGGCAAACCCTGCCGAGAACTGGATGGCGCCGACATCGACGCCGCGCGCGGCCAGGAAGCCGGTGCGCTCGTCGAAGGCATCGAGCTGCCGGCCGAGATCGAGCGAAGCCTGATCGGCGAGCGCCCGCAGCGCCGCGGAGGCCGCATCCGGATCGCCCGACACGGCGAGCACCTGGGCGAGCAGCGCCTTGACGTCGCCATTGACCGGGTTCTCGCGCTCGGCGGCGCGCGCCAGGAAACGCTCGGCGATATCGCCCGCCGTGCGTCCACCGACCGTCGAAATGCCGGCGATCGACAGGACATCCTCGACGAAGGCGCGGGCGGCCTTGGGGTCCTGCCCTTCCAGCGCCTTGAGCAGGCCGGCATGGGCGGCGTCGTCATCGGCCGCGGGCGGATCGAGCGCATCAACGGCTTCCGCGCCCTTGCCCTGCACGACGGCGCGCACGAGACGGCGGCGCGCGCCCTGCGGCACCGCCAGCCCATCGAGCAGCGCGCCAAGCAGCGCGACATCACCCATAGCGATGCGCGGCGCCTTCAGCCCGAGCACGGCGGTGGTGTCGATGGTGAGCGCCATGATCTCGGCATCGGCGGCGGTGGCATCGTCCCGGCCGAAGGATTCGAGCCCGGCCTGCTGGAACTCGCCCGGCTCGCCCGAGCGCATGCGGAAGACCGGCCCGGCATAGGCATAGGCCGCCGGCTCGGTCGAGCCCGAGGCGATGTGATCGAGCGCGACGGGGATGGTGTATTCGGGGCGCAGGCACCAGTCGCGGCCATCGGCATCCTGCGTCATGAAGATGCGACGGCGGATGTCCTCACCCGACAGATCGAGGAAGACGTCGGCGGGCTGGAGGATGGCGGGCTCCGCCCGCGCATAACCCTCGCCCGCAAAGAGCGCGATCACGGTGTCGATGCTGGCGCGGCTGGCGGGCACGGGGCGTCCTGTCCTGTTGCGAGCGCCGTCCTAGCAGCGGCGCGACGAATTTTCGAGCGATTTGAGGGAAATGGGTGAATGGGAATCTGCAAGCCGTCATGCTCGGGCTCGACCCGGCACCCCTTCCCTTCTCCCCTTGCGGGAGAAGGTGGCAGCGCAAAGCGCTGACGGATGAGGGGTCACGCGACGCTTTAGGAGTTGCGGCAGGCATACGTGAACGTTGGGATCGTGGCGCGACCCCTCATCCGCCTGCCGGCACCTTCTCCCGCAAGGTTACCGGGGATCAGCTGTCTGGAAATGGATGGGGATGGATTGAGATGGATATCTAGCTGGGTTTGTTGATGATTTTCTGATCTGGTATTGACAGCCATGGAGCGAATTGGCTCTATGAGGCTACCTATATCTCTCTTGGGTAGCACCTCATGCCACGGGCACGCCTGACCAAGTCCATCATTGATGCCCTTCCGACACCGTCGCGCGAGCTGGTCTATTGGGACGAGACGCTGCCGGGCTTCGGCGTCAAGGTAACCCCCGCCGGGCGAAAGGTGTTCATCGTCCTCTACCGCACCGGCGGGGCGGGGTCGGCCTTGCGCAAATATACCATCGGGCCCCATGGCCGCGTCACGTTGCATCTGGCTCGGGGTGAAGCGCACAAGGTGCTCAGCGCGCGGCGGGAGGGGCGCGACCCGGCTGCAGAGAAGGGCGAAGCGCGGCGCAGGCTGTCGAGCGATCGGGTCGAGGACGTCGTGAAACTGTTTGTCCAGCAGCATGCCTCCAAGCGCCGGTCAGGGCGGGAGATCGAGCGGCTGCTCCGCCGGGATATGGTCGAGCGCTGGGGCGCGCGCAGCATCCATTCCATCACCAAACGGGACGTGGTGGCCTGCCTGGGCGAGGTCGTCGACCGGGGAGCCCCGATCGGGGCCAACAAGCTCCTCAGGGTCATGCGCACCTTGTTCAACTGGTGCATCGGCAAGGCGCTGCTCGAGCGGTCGCCCTGCGATGGTATCCCAGCGCCCAGTCGCGTGATCTCGCGCGATCGCGTGCTGTCCGACGCGGAACTGGCCCAGGTGCTGATGGCAGCCCGTCAATTGGGTGGTGCCTATGGCGGTATCGTGGAACTGCTGGCCCTGACGGCCCAGCGCCGCGAGGAAGTCGCCCGGATGGGCTGGGACGAGATCGACCTTGAGGCGCGGACCTGGACGCTTCCCGCGGGGCGAACCAAGAACGGCCGGCCCCACCTGGTCCATCTGACGGATCCCGCGGCCGCGTTGATCCGGCGCATGCCTCGGCTCGGGCACTACGTCTTCACCCCGAGCGGCGCTGCCCCCTTCAATAACTTCTCCAAGGCGAAGCGGGAGCTGGACGGACTAGCCGGGATTGTCGGCTGGCGCTTGCATGATCTGAGGCGGACGGCCGTTTCAGGCATGGCCCGGCTCGGAATAGCTCCTCACGTAGCCGACAAGATCCTCAATCATACGTCCGGCACCATTTCCGGCGTCGCGGCAGTCTACCAGCGCCACGAGTTCATGGCGGAGCGACGCGATGCGCTCGAGCGCTGGGGCCAGCACGTTGCGGAGCTGTTGGCAGCGCAGCCAAGCTCGACAGCACGTCTTTCAGGCCGCCTGGAGCCAGTGCCCGGAGAGATGCGATGACGGTCGAAGCACCACCGCCGGGCGCCTTGGGGCCCAACCAGCACGAGCCGACCGAGACGACGCGGTCGGTGGTGAGGGCTCACGCCTACAACAGGGTGCCGAAGGAGATCATCGCCCGGATCCTGCGCATCGGCGTCGAGGCTTTGGAATATCACTACAAGGAGGAGCTGGAGCTGACCGAGTACCAGTTCCTGGCACTCGCCGCCCGCAACATCCTGGCGCTCGCCAATCAGACCGACGATTTGGGCGTGGCGCTCCGAGCCAATGAGATGCTGCTGCGGACCAGGTCGGCCCATTGGCGCGAGCCGAAATCGATCGAGGCGCCGACAGGCCAGCTGCCGTCGACCAAGGTCGAGCACATGACCCTCGAACAGGTGGAGGCGGAGCTTGCACGCATCGGTATCACCGCAGCCGGTAGACGCGACGAGCCCGCTGGGCCGAGCCCGGCTGATCCTCGTTCGTAACCTGGGCCTGGAGCCAGCGTCCTCTCCATCAACGCCGAGGGCTCGCTCGGTCGCGCGCGCCGGCGCCAATTTCGGGAGCCGGTTCGGAGAAAATGGCCATGGCTAAGCGTCAACCAGTCCGCAACCCGCGCAAATCGCTTGCGGTACGACCAAAGATCGAACGGGCATACGTGGTCCCGGGCGAACATCTCGGTGACGTCCTTCAAGGCAAGCCCGTACCCGCGAGAGGTGCGGTCTTGCTCGGTGGTGAGATTGCCCCGGACTTACTGCCGGGCTGGCAAAAGGCGCTGGAGGGGTTTGCACTGTCAGGGCATGACTTGGCCCTGGTGCATCGTGTGGCCCAGCAATTCTGCTGGGAGCGGGCGTCGCTCATCCACGGCACCACCCATGACGAAGTCGGATCCTTGCTCAAGCGGATCAGGCGTGCATCGCGCGACTTGGTCGCGGCGCTTGACCAGGGGGATATGGCTGAGACGTGGCGCCGTCTTGAAAAGGTCGATGTTGGGAATTCAACCAGCTTTCGCAGGGAGGACGTTCATCCGGTACTGTTGAGCCTGGCGGCCCGGGCCCGCCAAGCAGTCGACCAACTGGATGCCGAGGAAAAGACCCGGTCACCCCTCGACACCTCATATAGCTGGCGATTTTTCGTGACCGAGCTGGCCGCGGTCTTCGAAGGTCAGGGGCTACCGGTCACGGCCTCGAAAAAAAGCGAGAAGTCCCGCACCACCCCATTCACGCAGTTCGCATGGGCCGTCATGCAAGCGGTGCCCGAACCGTACCGCCAACACCATGGCTCGCACGACACGATGGCGGATGCGATTTCGGAGGTGCTGGCGGCCCGGCGAAGGGGCGCAGGCGCCAAGCCGGAACCCACCTGACGGTCAGTCCCGGGCTTTAGGGGTTTTTGCGCGTCGCTCGATCGACAACTTCCCCTTGGACTTCACGACCCGCCAAAGCCAATTCTGCTCTCATAAGCCCACCTCTCGAGCTTCTTGTGAGTGTCACGGAATGGCGAACCTCCTCGACAATCTCCCCGCCTCGATCGCTGGCAATCGCGTCCTGAGCACCGCTGAGGCCGCCGCGTTCTGCCGCTTCAGCGTCGCACACTGGCGACGCCTCTCGCGGAGCGGACGGGCGCCCCTCCCGCTGCGGCTCTCCACGCGAAAGCTCGGGTGGCGCGCCAGGGACCTCGTCGCCTGGATTGAGCAGCGCGCGGACAGCTCCTCCGGCACCCCGCCACAAGTTAGGCAACGAGCGACCGAGCCGCCCGAAACCCTGTGAACGCGCCAATCGACCGCGGCGTGTTCCCCGCGACCCGGGCGCGCTGCCGCGCCCCACTATTCAACGCTGCCCGAGGAGCATGCTGATGAATGGACGCTTGCCGACCACCCCTCCCGAGCAGCTCCTCACCTCAAGGGAAACGGCGGAGCGCCTTGGCCTCGCCGAGAACACGGTGGCGCGCATGCGCTGCCACGGCACCGGCCCGGAGTTCCTGAAGCTTGGCCGGGCGGTCCGATACCGCTGGCGCGACGTCGAGCAGTGGCTCGCTGGCCGGATGCAGACATCGACCTGAGGCCAATGGACGCGGGATATCTGACGATGTCAGCCGACACGTAAGATTAATTTTGTCGTTACGTCCTCATAGAACGAATAATGGTCTTGTCTTCCGACAAGATATTCCGTGAATAAATAGAAATACCGTCGCTAATACTTCCATCCGCACGGCCACAGAGATTGACAACATCTCTGGAGCTTGGCGGGCTGCGCTGTCCTGCGCCGGCGGTCTTCCGAAATGGAGGCTCCATCATGCCGATCGCGATGCCGATCCGTCGGCCGTACATCCGCTACGCCCCATCACGCGACGAGTGGGCGATCAGCAGCAAGGCGGGCTCCCGCTTCATCTCGCTCGAGGGCCAGGCCGTTGCGATCGATATCGAGCGCGTCCGGCGCGGCTGGCTTACCGGCCATGACGGCAGCGGCAAGCGTAAATTCACGCCGGTCCCGGGGCTCGACGGTCCGATGCCGCCGCCGCCGACGGCGGAGGCAAAGCCCGCATTGTCGCTGTTCGCCCTCGCGCCGAAGGCCTTCGGCGTCGCCGACATCGCATTCGAAATGACCAATTGGACGTACTCACACTGCGAATTCGTCACCCGTCTTTACAACGAATGCGAACCCCGGTTCGGACGCGGCCTGGTCCCGCTCATCGTCTTCGGCCCATCGCAGCCGATCCAGTTCGGGGACCATGAAACGCGGCTGCTCGCCTACAGGGTGGTGGATTGGGTGCCGCGCAACCAGGCGTTCCCGAACCCCGACCGCTCCCATTCCCAGAACGCGGGCGCGTCCGATGCGACCGAACCAGAAGGTTGGGCGGGATGACCCTCGAACGCGAGGTGACGGAGCTTCGCGAGCGCCTGGACGCCAGGGGCTATCGCGTCATCGCCGTGCGGACCGCCGGGAAGGCGCCATTCGAGGCGGGCTGGCGGCAGACGGCCGGCGTGCCGGTCTTCAACCAGGAAGGCGCGAGCACAGGAATTCGCTGCGACAAGTTGCGCGCCGTCGACATCGACGTTGACGATCCCGACAGGGCAGCCGAGGTCGAGGCGCTGGTCGAGAAACATTTCGGGCCGGCGCCGACGCGGTTCCGAAGCAATTCACCGCGCGTACTGTCCGTTTACCGCTCCGACCGGCCGCGCCTGAAACGGACGATCGCGCTGCCCTTTCACACCGGAAGCAAGATCGAGATACTCGGCGACGGTCAGCAGTTTGTCGCGTTCGGCGACCATGTGTCCGGCGTGCCCTACGAGTGGCGCGATGTGCCGCTCGACGCGGTTCCATTCGACGATCTGCCGCTGATCACCGAGGGGCAGGAAGAAGCGTTCGAGAGGGAGTGCAAGGCACGCTGGCCGATGTCGGCGAAGACGACAGCCGACGCTCCGGCAGGAGCCAACGGCAAGATCTTCGGTTTCTTTCACACCTGCATCCCGTCGGATGTCGAGGCCGCGCTCGACGCCCTGCCCAATGACTACGTTGACCGTGACAAGTGGCTGAAGATCGGCATGGCGGCGCGGGCCGGGGGAGCCTCGTTCGAGGCCTTCGACAGATGGTCCCAAAAGTGGTGGGGCTACGATCCAGATCACACGAGGGCTACCTGGGAGAGCTTCACCGACATCCGGTCGATCACGGCCGCGAGCCTCTTCGCTGAAGTTTTTGGGCGGGTCCCGGGCTGGAGGAAGCCGTCCAGGCGCCCGGACCCAAATCTTGGCCCGGAGCCTGGCAGCAGTGGCGATACGAACGCTCACGCTCGGCCCGACGACGGCCCTGCGGACGGCACCGAGGGTTGGGACAGACCCGCCAGCGGCGCCGGAGTCGGCACCGGGGGTTGGGACGAGGCCGCTGACGACGCCGGGGACGGCACTGCGGATGGGGGCCCGCCCGCCGGGGACCGCACTGCGGATGGGGACAATCCAGCCCGGGACGCCGGAGAGGGGCCCGAGGGGTGGGATGAGCCCCCCGAGCCAGACCCCGACGGCGGCGGCGGGGACGACACGGAAGGGTGGGACGAGCCCCCCGAGCCGGAGGTGCTGCCAATCCAGCCGCGCGTCCTTCGCCCGGCCAAGGACATTACGCCGCGGCGCTGGCTCTACGGCAAAGCCTATTTGCGGCAGTGCGTCTCTGCCCTCGTCGCGCCTGGCGGATCGGGAAAGTCGATCGTCGCCATGGTCGAGGCACTGGCGATGGCGACCGGGCGGCGGCTCCTGCACGACCTCCCAATCCGGCCCCTCAGGGTTTTGTATTGGAACCTTGAAGATCCAATCGACGAACTCGAGCGCCGCTTCGTTGGCGTCGCACGGCAATTCGGTATCACGCCCGATCAATACGAAGGCCGGTTGTTCTTCGAGAGCGGACTTGATCTGCCGCTCAAGATCGCCAGCGCCGACGGCCACGGGTTCACCCTCGACGAGGCGAGCCTCGCCGGGCTCGAGGCGACGATTGTCGCGCACGGTCTCGATGTCCTCGTGATTGATCCGGTGATCTCGGCGCACGGCATCCCGGAAAATGACAACGTCGCCGTCGACGCCGTGATCAAGGCCCTGGCTGCCGTCGCAACCAGAGCAAACTGCGCCATTCTGCTCGTCCATCACGCGCGCAAAGGCCCCGCCGGCCAAGCCCGCGAACTCGAAGCCGGTGACGCCCGCGGGGCCGCTGCCTTCGTCGACGGCTGCCGCCACGTTCGCCTGGTGCAGCGCATGACGCAGAAAGAGGCGGAGAATTTCGGGATCGATCCGCAGCAGCGCTGGCGCCACCTGCGCCTCGTCGATGGCAAGACCAACCACGCGCCGCCGGCCCATGCCTCGACCTGGATCAGGCTCGAGAACGTCCCGCTCTACAACCACGATGCCGACAACCCGGAAGGCGATCATATCGGCGTACCGGTCCCGTGGGAGGCGCGGTTGGCGGACACGACGATATCCCCGGCTCTCCTCGAGGATATCAAGGCCACGGTCCGCGCCGGCAACTACCGAGCCCACTTCGCGGCTGAAGATTGGGTCGGATACGTGCTTGGCCCGCTCTTGAACCTCGACCCCGAAATTAAGGAACAGAGGGACAGGATCCGTGGATACATCCGGCGCCTGGTGCAAGCCGGCCACCTGCGAGAGGAAAAGCGCCCGGACAAGAACAGCGATGGCAGGAAATACATTATTGTTCCCGAATAACGTTCCCGCACCTGAGGTGCGGAAGAGGTGCGGGAAGGTGCGGAAAACTACAGCCCCCAATCCCGTACCGCACCCTCTCCCCCTTTAGGGGGGAGGGGTGCGGGGGTGAGGGGGCGGGAGCCACCGCAGGTGCGGGCGAAGCGCGAAACGCAAGCGGCAAGCGTCGATGCCCGATTGCTGCCTCAGCGTGATCTTTAAAGGTCGCACCTCACTCCTCGAAGCCAGGACGTAAGTTGGGGCCCTCACGTTCTGGCCGCTCGCGGTGCAAGCGGGTTACCGACCGTGAGGTGGGAAGGCGACGGCCGGTCTGAAGCGCGGCAGACGCGCGCGTGAATTGGTCAAACCGAAGCCACGCGGGCCGTGAGGCTGGCCGAGGCTCGGGCTGCCAGACGGACCAGGAGAAATTGTGCCGCGGAGCCGCCTTCTCGTCCTCACTCCAGCGCGGACGGCGCGTCAGCAGCACGTTTCCCGCGAAGTTCGGATGGTCGTGAACAAGGAAACGACGCGCTTGCGCCGAAGTCCACTCCAGCCGCGTCAGCACTGCCACGCCGCATCCGGCCTCGGTTGCCAGGCGCAGGAGGTGCGCGAGGAACTCGTCCTGATCCTTGAAAGGCAGGTTCGTGATCACCCAGTCGAAACCGGTCAGTGTGCTGATGTCCAGAAGATCGCAGCCGCTCTCGATGTCGGCGACCAACGGGTCGGGATAGGCGAACAGATCGCGGGCGATCACAACAAGCCCGGCCTGGCGGAGAGCGTAGACCATGTGGCCGCGGCCTGCGCACGGCTCCAGGATCCGCCCCTCGATCGGGACGCCCTTTAGCAACGCCGGAATGATCCAGTCGGCGTCAATCGTCATATAGCCTTCGTTCGGGAGCCGGTCGTAGTTCGAACCGACCATCGCCGGGTCGCGGTAGGGCGCGACCGGCTTGGCCTGCGCGACGCCGTTTGGCGGCGGACCGCCGTCGCCGATCAGGCGACGGGGCGGAGAGAACGAATTCCGGGGCGGCAATTTCTGCATGGAAAACATCCTCACGCTAGAATGTTGTCGACCACTTAACGCACGCGCCTCCAGTCCGCGAGCCTATAAGTAATAATATAATAACGATATCATCGACGACATACAGGGTCAATTCGTTTTTGCCTTCATAATAAATTGGAGTAGTTCGTATTATTAGAATTTCAACACGAACTTCTGGGTTAAACTTGAATCGAATGAATTTATATTCACGAGATCGGCCGACGACAGGCCAGCCCCGGCTGACCCGCCTGAAGCAGACCTCCCCCTGGCGGTTCCTGAAGCCCTGGCTGCGATGATCGATGGAGGCGCAGCGCCAAAGGCGGTTGCCGGCCAACTGCGGCGTCTTACTTTTCGCCAGATACGGACAGCTGGTTCCTGCTAGAATTGCCCCATTCGCGCGCGTCGCGCGCAGGCGCGAGAGAAGCCGCCATGCAGCGAAGGAACCTGCTCAACGCCCGGGATCGCCTCGGCGCATCGATCATCGAACTCGTGGCCGCCGATGTCGCCGAACACGGCGCGGAGGTGATCGAAAAGCTCCGGCAGACAAACGTCCCCGCCTATGCCCGCCTGGTCAGCGACCTGGTGCATTTCAAGAAGCTCGCGACGGAGCGGAACACGCAGACCCGGCGGAAACCGCGTTCGCTGCGGATGAAGGACGTCCTCAAGGCGATGGACGACAAGCCGATCGACGTGAATAACCCGCTTCTGCCGCCGAAGCATCAAGGGCGCTGGCGGAAAGGCATCGAAGCGCTGAACCCTCGCTCGCCCTATGATTGCAGCCCCTCTGAACTCGCCGCCTTATGGGGTGACGATCTTGCTTCATGGTTCGAGAGAAACGCGCGGGGCGTCCCGTCAGGGGAGGACGATCATCATTGAGCTTGGCGAGGGAGCCGACCGCGTGCTCGCGCTTCCGGTCGGCTGGACCGGGATTGTGTGACCCGTCCGGGCCGAGACCACGGCCACTGCTTCTCGCTGAACGCTTTTGCGATCTGCTTCTCAAGGGCAGGGTCAAGGCGTGGCGATCAGATCTCGATCTCCACGCCGACCTCCACAACCTGCTTCGCCGGGATGTGGAAATGGGCAGCTGAGCGCTCGGCGTTACGCTGCATAAAGGAGAAGAGCGTCTCGCGCCACATGGCCATTCCCACTATGTCCGCGCGCGGAATGATCGTCTCGCGGCCAATGTAGTACGACATTTGGTCGAGATCGACGCCCGGCAGAAGACCCCGGTCGGCGCCGCAGCGCAGGCCATCGGGAATACGTGGCGTCTCCATGAAACCGAAATGCAGGATCACGCGAGTGACGCCTGGCGCGAGTTCGATCACCTGCATCCGGTTTTCGTCGGGCACGCGCGGGATTTCCTCGAGCTTTCCGGTAACAAGAAGAACGCGCTCGTGCAGGGCATGATTGTGGCGAACGAAATGCGTGAGTGAGAGCGGAAGCCCGCGCGCGGCCGAGGCCAGAAAGGCGGCGGTGCCCGGCAGGCGGAGTGGCGGGTTCGTCGCGAGCATGTTGAGAAAGTCCCACTCCGGCTCGCGTTGGCGGCCACGCGCGGCCTCCACCAAAGCGAGGCCGCCCCGCCAGGTCAGCATGACCACCACCAGCACGAGCGCCAGGACCAGGGGATACCAGCCACCTTCATGCAGCTTCGGCAGGTTGGCGGAGAAGAAGGCAAGGTCGATCAGCAGGAAGAAGCCGTTGACCGCCACGACAAGGATTGGGTTGTAGCCCCATTTGAGGGCGATCAGCGCTGCAAGTCCGGTGGTGATGGCCATGAGCAATGAGACGGCGATGCCATAGGCGCCGGCCAGCGCATCGGACGAGCGGAACATGAAGACCGAGGTGAGTGTCGCCAGGCAGATCATCCAGTTAACGATCGGAATGTAGACCTGTCCCCTTTGGTCATGAGCCGTGTGCTTGATGTGGACGGCGGGGAAGAGGCCCAGCTGCACTGCCTGTCGAGTAAGCGAGAAGGCGCCGGTGATTACCGCCTGCGAGGCGATGACGGCGGCGGCGGTGGCGAAGAAGATCAATGGGTAGTGCGCCCAGTCCGGGGCGAGTTGGTAGAATGGGTTGGTAAGGGCTGCAGGTTGGGTGAGCAGCAGCCCGCCCTGGCCAAAATAATTGAGCATCAGCGCAGGCAGCACGATGGTGAACCAGGCGAGGCGGATGGGTTTTGGACCGAAATGGCCCATATCCGCATACATCGCCTCGCCACCGGTCACAGCCAGGAATGTGGCGCCCAGTACGGCGAAGCCGACTAGCGGGGCGGTGTGGGTAATGAAGTAGAGCGCCTTCAACGGGTTGATCGCTGCGAGAATCTCCGGCGCCATCAGGATGCCCCGGATGCCGAGCAGAGCGAGCGCCAGGAACCAGAGCAGCATGATCGGCCCGAACAGCCGACCGATGAAGCCGGTGCCCTTGCTCTGGACCAGGAAGACGCCCATCAGGATCGCGGCGGTCAGCGGCACGACGGCCGGCGCCAGCATCGGTGCGTCGATCTTGAGGCCCTCGATCGCGCTGAGCACAGAGATGGCCGGCGTGATCGCGCCATCGCCATAGAGCAAGGCGGCACCGACGAGGCCGACGACGAGGACATAGGCGCGCCCTGTGCCGGGCTTGGCATGGCGCGCCTTGAGCAGGGCCAGCATCGCCATGATGCCGCCTTCGCCGCGATTGCCGGCGCGCAGGATCAAGATCGAGTACTTGATCGAGATGATCAGGATCAGCGCCCAGAGGATCATCGAGACACAGCCGATAACGGCTTCCGGCCGCAAGGCTGCTCCGGCAGCCGCGGCCCTCGCCGCTTCCTTGAGCGCATAGAGCGGGCTGGTGCCGATGTCGCCATAAACGACGCCCAGAGCGCCGAGCGTCAGGGCGCGGACGGAGCCGTTGTGATCGCGGTGAGACGCAGAGCCGTCTTGCGAAAGAACCTCACGAGCCATGCGCCGGACTCCCCGTTACATGGGAATAGCGCATGCAGCAGCGGTGGTAGCAAGGCATGCTTCCCCTTTGCCCCGCATCGCCTACGCCTTCGACCGGACCCCCGTCTATATCACCGGCGGTCTGGCCTCTGGCCGGATGAACACCAACCCGCTCACCGGCAACACCCTGGGCAACGCCGGCTAGATGGCTATATCCCCCACCTCGCCAGCGCCGCCTCTGCCTCCGCGGGATCATCCTTCATCCGGTAGATCGCCTGCCGGGACAGACCGGTCGTCCTGGCGATGACGCTGACACCTGCATCCTGCGCCAGCAGGTCCCGAACGGTTTCCATTTGCGCTCGGGTAAAGCTCGGCTTGCGGCCCCTGTAGGCGCTGCCATTGCTCGCCTTCGCGTGCTCGATGCCAGCCGCCTGTGCCGCCTTTGTAGCTTCCGCCTGCGCCTGCGCCGAGGCTGCCATGAAGGCAATAAGGGCATCCCTGACGGCTTGCTGCATCGGGTCTGCCGTGGCCCCGTCGAAGGTCATGCGGTTGATGATGGTCTTGATGACCACACCCCGTCGCATGAACTCCCGGATCGTTTCGGTGACGTCGGCGTAGTTGCGCCCGAGCCGGTCGACCCAGCGCACGACCAACACGTCCCCGGCCCGGAGCAGGTCGAACAGGCGCTGGCCCTCTGGCCGCTCGGCAAGCCGGCTACTGACGCCGGAGACGCCATTGTCAGCGACCACGCGGTCAATCGCGAAGCCGGCGTCCCGCGCCTGCCGCTCCTGATGGGCAATGGTCTGATCGGCAGTCGAGACGCGGGCATAGAACACAATCTGCATGGGCGAGCTTCCCGTCCGTAGAGATATCGTCCGCAGAAATGCATGTCCGTAGGCTCGCGTCAAGCCTTACGGACACCGTTTTGCGCCACCTGTGATGTGTCCGCTACGGTATACTCTATCGGTCGTTCGACCGTCGAACGAAAGCGACGATGCCAGTCAGCTGGACGTTGATCTGGTCAAAGACATAGCCGCGCGGGACAAGGCTCATGGTAGCAGCTGTCAGAGCGGCCCGGCGACGCGCAACGACTGCGGGGCAACCTTACCGCCGGAGACAGCCCAGCGGCTGCGGCGAAGCTGGCTGACGTCCCAGGGGCTCTGGCGGCGCTCACGCCCCGAGATCGAATGTCCGCATGATGGCGAGCGGCCGGCTGTGGCAACCGCTGAAAATCCGCGATGTCCGCCGCAGAGCGAAAGGCTAATCCAGGCTGTGCTTGGGCGTGCCCCCGGCATCGATAGCGGCGTCAGCGGTTGGCCCATTTATGCGCCACAGTTTCTGAACGGACGCCGTCCTGCCGTTCACACGTCCACGCGTGGTCGGGGGCGCTCCCCGCCCGCTGTGATGGGCCACTGCTATCGGAGGAGACCTGATGAACATCCACAGGAATTCCCGACCGATGCGGTCGCTCTGCGATGGCGCACCCGACGTCTTGGCCTATTAGATTGATGCGTTCGCATTCGCGCGCAGACTTGAGCAAGGACCCCAATATGATCCGTTCGATCACAGTCGCCGGCTTTATCGGCCTCGGCCTTTTACTCGTAGGCTGCAACCCTGAGTCCCAGTCGCACCGCACGCTTGGCGGCGCCGCCATTGGCGCTGGCGGTGGCGCGCTCATCGGAGGGATCGCGGGCGGCGGACGTGGGGCCGCCATCGGTGCCGTAGCAGGTGGCGTGGCCGGCGCGGTGGTCGGTCGGGCAACGACCCCGAACAACTGCATCTTCCAGGACACGAGCGGTCGCCGTTTCACCGGTCCCTGCCCGTAAGGCGCCTGAGGGCAACTGTCGGGCCAATTAGCGAGGCGACCGGCAGCATATGGTTTCATACACAGCCGCTCCGCTCGGGCGGCTGTTGCGCGTGAGGATCAACCGGGCAACACTTCCGGGAACAGACCGTGTCCAGCGACATTCTGAACTGCCCTCTTTTCGTCATGAAGAACTGCCCCCCATGCCGACTGCCTTTCAGGCGGTTGCGGGTTGAGGCGTCGGCGGCCTTTTGCGAAAGGCCGCTGCGACGATTTTCGCGGAGCCGATAGCTGTCTCAGCGGATGGCGGCGAAGACTGAAATTTGCACGGAGATAAGGAGTGGCCATTGGTATCAACCCAGTGACCCAAATGCCACTCTCAGTGATTTTCTGGCCCCTCGATCAGCCAGCGTCACCAATCATTCAACTTCGCAGCTGAAAACATCGTACGCTACGGATCGGCTAATGAAATCACCCTAGGAGAGTATTATGCGTCTAGGCCTCGTTTCCACTGCTGTGCTGGCAACCTGCCTGGCAACCTCGGCCTTCGCGGCCGATCTTCCCAGCCGCCACGCCCCGCCTCCCGCTCCCGTCTACGCGCCCCTGTTCACCTGGGCTGGTCTTTATGTCGGTCTCAACGCCGGCGTGGGCTGGGCTGACTCGGGCGAGATCGGCGTCAACGGACCGACGGCCGCCTCTTCCGGCGTCCTGAGCGGTGTTGGCGGTGGTGACGGCAGGTTCGTCGGCGGCGCCCAGATCGGCTATAACTGGCAGTCCGGCGCGATCGTCTACGGCCTCGAGACCGACATCCAGTATGTCGATGCAGGCGGTAGCGTGGCCTGGGGCCGCTATTCCTGGTGGGATGGCCGCGGCGGCGGTGACGGCGCCTATTTCGGCACTGTGCGTGCTCGCATCGGCTACGCCTTCGACCGAACCCTGGTCTACGTCACCGGCGGTCTGGCCTATGGCGGCCTGAACACCAACCCGCTGACCGGCAACACGACGAGCAACGCCGGCTGGACCGTCGGCGGCGGTGTCGAATACGCCTTCACCAACAACTGGACGGCCAAGATCGAAGGCCTCTACGTCGATACCGGCGAGGGCCGGCGCGCCCGATCCTTCGACAATGCGGCGGGCGGCGTGCTCCCGGCCGGAACCTATACCGCAGTCAGCAATGGCGGCGGCGGTGCCGGGCTCGTGCGCGTCGGCGTGAACTACAAGTTCTGAAGCGACAGCTTTTGACCTGCGAGCAGCCCGGCGCCTTGCGCCGGGCTGTTTTTGTTAGCCCAACAGTGTTGGCTCGCTGGTTTGCCGGTCACCGGACCGGGGCCGGGGCACCAGGGATCGTGTGAACCGTCTCAGGCCTGACTCGTCGGACACGGGCCTCCCGCGTGGCGATCCTGAAGCGGATGCTGGCGGGCCCCCGCTTCACCAAGAGGGAGATATCGGCGGCACTGGCTGTCGAAACTCCGAGGATGCCGTGGGCGCAGATTGCGCCCCAGCCGCCTTGGCGATGGCGCCGGGATCCGGCACGGCCTTCGCCATTGCGATCGCGTCGCGCTCGATCGCGGCCGCCAGAAGGCAGTAATCGCCATAGCGAAACATCGCGCAGTGTTCGTCTTGGGACCACCTGCTGATCACCTCCCAGACGAGGTCGTACTCCTCGCAGACGCCGCCAAACCTGCCGCCCCGCAGTCGCGCGAAGCCCTGGCGGAACTCGGGGAACCGAAGCATGAGACGGGCAAGCCCGCGTTCTTGGGCCGACATCAAGCGCTCACATGAACCATGGGGGACATAGGCAACAGCAGCATAGCAACGGCGGATGCAGCGACTATGTCAATTAACGCCATTCCCTTTGGGAAGATAGGCGCGACGCTGCGTCGACGGCGCACAATGCGAAGAGCCGCGCCGCCCAGTGCTTTTTGGGCCACGCCCAGCGCTTAAAAATGAACCGTCTGCGGATTGCCGATTGCGCTGATCAATCTCGCGCTGAAGTATCACGCGTAGGCAGTGAGTTCGACATGAGTAGATCAAAATCGTCCGAGGCGGAGATGGCGCGAGTCAACGGCCTTTTGATCCGAACAGCTATCGTGATCGTGGTCGGCGCGATCGTCTTCATCCCGCTCATCAGGTGAGCGAGTCAGCCGTTGCAGAACGCTGATGTCCGCGCCAGGATACATACGGCGAATGAACGGCTTGATCAGGTACTTGGTCACGAGTTCCAATCGATCGGCTTCGGGGACCGCCGGAGAGAGCCAGGCCTCGAAGCGAAATCCGAGGGGCTTTCGGCTCCCAACACCGGCCTCAACCAGGCCAAGGACATTCTCCTCGATACGGTCGGGGACTATCAATGACTATCGACGAAGAGGCGATGGCTCGAGCTCTCAGGCGCTTCCGCGCCAAGGCCGGCAAGAACGCACCGATCCCCAACCCAACCAATGCAGGCAAGGCGCGACAGATGTTCTGGGCGAGCCTGCTTCGCAATGCCAAGGAGGAGATCATCAACGAGCGCGCACAGGAGGCAATGGCCGTCCCCGCGCACAAGCACGCGCAGTCCTATGATGTGCTTACCGTCCGCGAGAATGGCCAGGAAAAGCGCTCACTGTTCACGGCGCGCCAACTGGCCGATCTCATTCAGGCAAACGGAATGGCCGAAGAGATCAGCCTTGCCGAGATCGAAGCTACAATCAAGGAGCACGGTTCGATAGTCTGCCGGCCCTCGGCACCCGGATCCAAGGTCCACATCGAGATCAGGCTTCGTAAGCGCAGCCTGCTTGACCACTTCCGCGCACTGCTGCGGATCGCGACGAACTACACCCAGCCCCCGGGCCAATAATCCCCAAGCCGACATTAGGGTGATGAATTTAGCGGCCACCGGCATTGGTCCTTGAGGCCATCCGTGCCCTCAAGCTTACCTTGCCCGGTAGCTTCTCCCCAACGCCACAGGTGGACCCGCGCGCTATAAGCCCCACTTTGCCAGCGCCGCCTCTGCCTCCGCGGGATCATCCTTCATCCGGTAGATCGTCTGCCGGGACAGACCGGTCGTCCTGGCAATGACGCTGACACCTGCATCCTGCGCCAGCAGGTCCCGCACGGTTTCCAATTGCGGCCGGGTGGCGGGCCGGGGATCAGCCAGAAAAGCTCAAGGCTGCGGCGGCGCCCTGTGCGCCCCACTACGGCCGGGTGGGCTTTCGCTGCGCGTCATCAGCTTCGACTTCCTCGCGCCGCTCTCTCCGCCAACCGACGAACGAGAAAGCAGCCAGCGTAGTAGCTATGGTCAACATTGTCGCTGCCCACATGATACGAGAATCCCACCCAAACTGCTCATTCATTTCAATAGCCGCGCCAGCTATTTGTTAATCATGCCGATTGCCTGATTCATCGAAATCAACGCCGCAAATGGCGCGGAAGGAAGTAGGTTACAGTTTGCAACATGGGAGCGTCGCTTGCAGGCATGCGTCCAATGCGATTTCGGGCCTGCCTCAGACGCTAAGCGCGTGGCGCGCCCGTCTGAGAGGCTGCGGGCTTAATCAAGAAAGTCAGTCGACGGCTCGGGTCAATGCCCTCTCGCTGAGCCTATCCTGCCATGATGTCGCGAGCTGGCGAGATCTGGGCTTCCAACTCTAGGGAGGCCATCAGGTCTCGATAATCTGCAATCATCTCGTCGCGTAACGGTGCGTCTGACCTGGTCCAGTAATCCAGCCCCACATGCGCCAATTCGTACGCCTCGCAAAGGTCGAGAAAGGTTTCGCTTGCGGCGAGATCAAAACGGGCCCGCCAATCAGGAAAACGCAGTTTCAGACGGGCGCGCCCGCGCTCCTCGATCCGGGTCATAATGCCGACCTCGATATGTGAGGGCGGGTCGATGCACTCCTTGCCCTTCACTGATTTTGTGTTGCACTAATTTCTCCATCTGTTCGAGATGGTGCGTGGTCACGCGGCCGGAGTGATTGATGATGCCGACGAGTTCCAGCAGTGGCTCAGTTTCCTGCGTTGTTCCTGGGATCTCTGAAGACGATATTCGTGCCCAACTGGGTCGCATTTTAGCAAGTGACGACTTTAAGGTGCCCGAGCGGGTGCGCCGGTTTCTGTCCTTTGTGGTTGAAGAGACGCTCTTTGGCCGGGCCGACCGCATCAAAGCCTATGCGATCGCAGTCGAAGTCTTCGGCCGGAGGGCAGATTTCGACGTTTCGAACGATCCCGTCGTTCGCATTGAGGCGGGGCGGCTCAGGCGCGGATTGGAGCGGTATTACCTGCTCGAAGGCAGTACCGACCCGCTTGTGATCGAGATTACCAAGGGGGGCTATGTGCCCAGCTTCCGCTGGAGGCTGGACGATCAGGAGGAGCCTGCGCCGCTTTCACCATCCGATCCCGCGCCCGACGAACCACCCCGCTCGCGGACGAGCTGCTGGCCGTGGCGAAATCGGCTTGTCGGTGTCACTGCGGCGCTCGCGATCATCCCTTTAGTGGCCACAATGGTGATGGCAAAGCGACCGGCCCCGACGCAGCAGGCGAGCCTCGCGCGACCAGCGGTTGTCGTGAAGCCTTTCGTCAGTCTGACCAGGAGGGCCGAAGCCGAGGCTTTTGCAGCGCAGCTTTCCGACGAGCTGCTCTCACATCTTGCTCCGCGAGGGGAGCTGACAGTCTTTCGCGGCGAGGCGCTGTCTGCTTTGGATCCGCCCCCCTCGGCGGTCCCGAGCAATCGGTCGTTGGGCAACCGGCACATCCTGGAGGGAGTGATCCGTACGAGCGATAGCAAAGTCAGGATCACCAGCCTCCTTCTGGATAGCGAAACGAGCGCAATAATCTGGTCCGGCAGCTATGAGGCCGATCTGAATTCCAACAGCGCCTTCGAACTCGAGACGGGCCTCGCCTCCAGGATCGCTGAGGCCGTAAGCTCCCGCTTACGACTCGCAGCAACCGTTCAATAGAGACGGAGCGCGGGCCTCACGCGCGGCCGGCGCGGGAGCTAGCGGATCGGTCAGAGCCTTGGAAAGCGCCGAGTAGTACAGCGAAGCGCATTTTTACGCTGAGAGCGTCCGTCGCGGCGGCTGGGCGGGCGCCAATCCGCGTGGACGACGTTCGAACCCTGGAAGCTCAACCGATCATGGACCAGTCGGTCCGAATCGATATGGCGTCGCGACGCGCAGTCTATGAGCGCGAGGGGTGGACCCAGTTCAATGGAAACGCCACTCCTCATGTCCGTCCCGATTGTAGGGTCTGACCCTTGCATTTGGGCACGGTGGTGGGGGCGATTTGTGCTGGACAGCATGCGCACTTTCATCAAAATCTAATCTAACGCGCTTAAGTCCTGCGTATCCCGCGCGAGGGGAATTGGATGACGAGTGAAACGACGGTTCAGGAAGCGCATGCGGGAGAGGCGAAGCCGACGCGACGCGCCGAGTTGTTCGCTTTCTTGACGCTCGCTGTCTTGATCTGGCCGATTCTGGCGGTAGGCATCGTTGGCGGTTTCGGCTTCCTGATCTGGATGTCGCAGATCGTTCTTGGCCCGCCTGGACCTCCACGGTGAGCCGACACATGCCCGACCACGCCATCGACCGCCGCGACTTTCTCAAAGGACGGATCTCGCCTCACTTCGAAGTCGCGACCCGGCCTGCGCGCTATCTCCACATTGCAAGCGCGGTCGTGACCGCTCGCGCGGAGGATTGCCCCTCGATCGCTCGTCTCCTCGCGGAGATGCCCGGCGTCGAAGTACACGGCCTCGAGGACACTAAGATCATCGTGGTGATGGAGAGCGAGAACCGCGGCGAGATTGGCAGCCGCCTGACCGAGATGGCGCTGATGAACCGCGTGTTCTCAGCCAACCTCGTCTACGAGCAAATCGAACCCCTGGATCACGGAGCAGCCGCATGACGATTTCCCGTCGTGAGATGTTGAAGGCTCAAGCCGCCGGCGTCGCTGCGGTTGCCGCGAACATGAGCGTTCCCGCTGGCGCTCAACCGGTCTCCGGCGGCGTCGACGCGTTGCAGATCAAATGGTCGAAGGCGCCCTGCCGCTTCTGCGGGACCGGCTGCGGCGTTATGGTTGGCGTCAAGGAAGGGCGCGTGATCGCCACACATGGCGACATGAAGGCCGAGGTGAACCGCGGCCTTAACTGCGTGAAGGGGTATTTCCTCTCCAAGATCATGTATGGCGGCGACCGGCTGACCCAGCCGCTGCTGCGCAAGAAGAACGGCGTCTATGCCAAGGACGGCGAGTTCACCCCGGTCTCATGGGAAGAGGCCTTCGACACCATGGCCGCCAAGGCCAAGGAGACGCTGAAGGCCAAGGGGCCGACCGCGCTCGGCATGTTCGGCTCCGGCCAGTGGACGATCTTCGAGGGCTATGCCGCGACCAAGCTGATGCGGGCCGGCTTCCGCTCCAACAATCTCGACCCCAACGCCCGCCACTGCATGGCGTCGGCCGCTGTCGCCTTCATGCGCACCTTCGGCATGGACGAGCCCATGGGCTGCTACGACGATTTCGAGCATGCCGACGCCTTCGTGCTCTGGGGCTCGAACATGGCGGAGATGCACCCGATCCTATGGACGCGGTTGACCGACCGCCGGCTCGGCCATCCCCATGTCAAGGTCGCGGTGCTCTCGACCTTCACGCATCGCAGCTCGGACCTCGCCGATATCCCGATCGTCTTCAAGCCGGGCACCGACCTGGCGATCCTGAACTACATCGCCAACCACATCATCTCGACCGGCCGGGTGAACAAGGACTTCGTCGACAAGCATACGACCTTCGTGAAGGGCGCGACCGAGATCGGGTACGGTCTGCGCGCCGACGATCCGCGCGAGGTCAAGGCGCGCAAGGCCGCCGATGTCACGGCGACGACGCCGATCGACTTTGCGGCCTTCGCGGACTCCGTCAAGGAATACACGCTGGAGAAGGTCTCCGCTCTGACCGGGGTCGAACCCGGCTTCCTGCAGCAGCTTGCCGAGCTCTATGCCGACCCCAAGCGCAAGGTCATGTCGCTCTGGACGATGGGCTTCAACCAGCATGTGCGCGGGGTCTGGGCGAACCAGCTCGTCTATAACCTGCATCTGCTGACCGGGAAGATCTCGGAGCCGGGCAACAGCCCCTTCTCGCTCACCGGCCAGCCCTCGGCCTGCGGCACGGCGCGCGAGGTTGGCACCTTCGCCCATCGGCTGCCGGCCGACATGGTCGTGACCAATCCCGAGCACCGCAAGCATGCCGAGGAGATCTGGCGCATTCCACACGGCATCATCCCGGAGAAGCCCGGCTACCACGCCGTCGAGCAGGACCGCATGCTCAAGGACGGAAAGCTGAATTTCTACTGGGTCCAGGTCAACAACAACCTCCAGGCCGCGCCCAACAACAGCAACGAGACGTATCCCGGCTATCGCAACCCGGAGAACTTCATCGTCGTCTCGGATGCCTATCCGACCGTGACGGCGATGGCTGCCGATCTCATTCTGCCCGCCGCGATGTGGGTCGAGAAGGAAGGCGCCTACGGCAATGCCGAGCGGCGCACCCATGTCTGGCACCAGCTCGTCCAGGCGCCAGGCGAGGCGCGCTCCGACCTCTGGCAGCTCATGGAGTTCTCGAAGCGCTTCACCACCGACGAAGTCTGGCCCGCGGAGATCCTCGACGCCAACCCGAACTATAAGGGCAAGACGCTGTTCGACGTGCTGTATCGCAACGGCCAGGTCGACCAGTTCGCAGCGAGCGAAATCGATGCGGAATACGACAATTTCGAAGCCAAGAACTTCGGTTTCTATGTCCAGAAGGGGTTATTTGAAGAGTATGCGACGTTCGGCCGAGGTCATGGCCACGACCTCGGTCCTTATGATCTTTATCATCAGGTCAGGGGGCTGCGCTGGCCGGTGGTGGACGGCAAGGAGACGCTCTGGCGTTATCGCGAGGGGCTGGACCCCTATGTGAAACCGGGCAAGGGCGTCGAGTTCTACGGCAACAAGGACGGCAAGGCCCGGATCATCGCGGTGCCGTATGAGCCGCCGGCGGAATCGCCCGATGGCGAGTACGATTTCTGGCTCGTCACCGGCCGCGTTCTGGAACACTGGCATTCAGGCTCGATGACGATGCGCGTGCCCGAACTCTACAAGGCCTTCCCCGGCGCGCGCTGCTTCATGCACCCCGAGGACGCTCGCAAGCGCGGGCTCAACCAGGGAGCGGAGGTGAAGATCGTTTCTCGGCGCGGCGAGATGATCACGCGCCTCGAGACGCGCGGGCGCAACCGTATGCCGCCGGGCGTGGTCTTCGTGCCCTGGTTCGACGCCAGCCAGCTCATCAACAAGGTTACTCTCGACGCCACGGATCCCATCTCCAAGCAAACGGATTTCAAGAAATGCGCGGTCAAGATCCTCGCGGTCTGAGCGTGATGCGCTCCTGGACCGGTCTCGGGGCGGCGCTGGCAGCCCTCGTCGTCCTCACCGTCGGCGCGCTCTCGCAGGAGGGAGCACCGATCAGGGTCGTTCCGCGCGTGACCGGCAACGCCCATCCCATGGACCTCGACCGAGTGCCGGCGCTCGGCCGCCCGGTCGTCGACGACGTGAAGCGCATGCGGAACTATCCCGAGCAGCCGCCCGTCATCCCGCATTCGATCGACGGCTATCAGCTTACCCTCAACACCAATCGTTGCATGGATTGCCACAAGCGCGAGTTCACGGAAGGCTCGGGCGCGCCGATGATCAGCATCACCCATTTCCAGGACCGGGATGGGCAAGTGCTATCCGACGTGACACCGCGGCGCTATTTCTGCACCGCCTGCCACGTCCAGCAGACCGACGTTCCACCGCTGGTCCAGAACCAGTTTCAGGACGCCAAAGATGTCGGCCGGAAGCCGTAGCGGGGCGGGATCATGGCTAGGCTCAAATCCCTCGTCCTTTGGTGCTGGAGCGTCGTCGTGCGCTTCTGGCGGATCATAAGCCGCCCCAGCGCCTATCTCCCTCTCGGCTTCCTAACGCTCGGCGGCTTCATCTGCGGCGTACTGTTCTGGGGCGGCTTCAACACCGCGCTGGAGGTCACCAACACCGAGAAATTCTGCACGTCATGCCACGAGATGCACGACAACGTTTACCAGGAGATGCAGTCGACGGTACACTTCTCCAACCGCTCGGGGGTGCGCGCGAGCTGTCCCGACTGCCACGTCCCGCATAACTGGACCGACAAGATCGCCCGCAAGATGCAAGCCTCGAAGGAGGTCTGGGGTAAGATCTTCGGGACGATCTCGACCCGCGAGAAATTCCTCGGCATGCGACTCGAGCTCGCCAAGCACGAATGGGCGAGGCTGAAGGCCAACGACTCCCTGGAATGCCGCAACTGCCACTCCTCAGTGGCGATGGATTTCACCAAGCAGACCCGCCGCGCGGCCGAAATCCATAGCCGCTACCTGATACCGAAGGAGAAGACCTGTATCGATTGCCACAAGGGCATCGCCCATCTCCTACCGGACATGACCGGCATCGAGCCCGGCTGGAAGGAGCCGCCGGAAAACCAAGGCAAGGGCAGCGCCTCCTGGCACGAGCCGGAACACGCCGTGCGCTCCTATCTGGCCGAGATCGAAAAGCGCTGAGTGTCGACGCTCCCGTTCGCCGGGCAATCGGTTCGCCTCGCAGCCTCCAGCAACACGATCCGCGAGCGATGATCGGCGAGTGCCTCGATCCCGCCGATGAGATAGGATCGACCATCGCCATCCTCGCCTCGCATGGCTGGATCGAGGAGGTGTCGGCCCGTCCTCGCCGCGTGCGGCTGGTCCAGGAGGCCAGCGCGTGAGCTACAGGCGGTTTCAGTTTCCAGACACAAACGCCGCAAACGCCGCACTGCCGCAGGGTGTGAAACCGGAAACGCGCACCCCGCCATCTGGGGGAAGTGCCGCGAACGCCGCAACTGCCGCAGCACCCAAAGCCAAATCCTATCTTGTTTCGGTCAGTGACTTGGTCCTGACGTTTGAGCGCGATGTGGCTCGGCTGACCGAGTTGGGGAAGTCCAAGGCCGAGGCCGAGGACGCCGCCTACCACGCCTGTCTCATGCACTGGCAATACCGCAATCCAGTTAGTTTTTCCTCCGCCCCCCTGCGGCAGTGCGGCAGTTGCGGCAGCTGCGGCGGCCCCGAACGGGCGGGAGACATCCTGCTCGCCATCGGCATCGCGCCCGATCAGGTCTGGCTGCACGACGGCTGCTGGTCCGCCTGGCACGCTGACCGTGTCGCGCAGGCCGAAGCCTCCCTCGCAGCCATCGGGATACACAGGAGGACGCAATCATGAACCGCAAGCAACGCCGTGCCGGGCAGACCAAGACCGGCACCAGAAGCCGCGCGGCTACCCGGAGCACATGATGGCCAGGCGCAGATGCCTCTCGGACATGCCGGCATCGGAAGCCGCTTGCGCGCTTATTACTCCGCGAACGTCGGCTCGGGAAATAATAAGCCCGCCGCTTGGGAAGCGACGGGCCTCTGACTTCTGTCAGGACTTGGCGGTTCCGGCCATCGCCGGGAAACTGGCTTTGCCCTCCCGTAGGTGCGGCCGGTACATCCGCGGCAACGCATCCAACCGGAGAGCAGGCAGGCATCGTCTCCGACGCCGCGTCCTCAACAGGTAGGTGGTCCGAAAGTTCCTTCAAGGGGCATAGCCCCGTGGAAGCGTTTAGAAGGCGGCCGGTGGGCGGAAAAAATTTTCTGCCCTTCGGATAGCCAAAATCGCGCGAAATGCCAAACCTGGGCCTCCTGTGGCCCGGCGCGGCGTCTGCTCAAACCGCGAACGAACGCTGAATCAACCGGAACGGTTGTGCAATGCGTCTCTAGCCTAGACACAGCGTCCCGCCTGATAAGGGATGATAAGGCCACCGCACACGGCGCGAACTGGACGAGCGCAGATGATCGCCAAGCGGCTATCTTAAGCCCATCGCCAAGCCTCTTCGCCTCTCGAGCATGCCGGCTTTGCGGGGGAGATCTGTTCGCGTCACAACATTAGTGGGTTCGATCCGTGCTGTGGCCGGATTTGCTTGAGCAACTCTCCTGCACGCCTGACGGCGCGAGCGCGGAGGCGCACTGCGTATTGGACAAGCTCTTGGTCGTCCGCCTGCAGCGCGTAAGAGGCGAGCGCGGCAGCTTGTTTGCCCACAATCTTCATCACACCGCTCCCGCTACCGTCCCATGCTGATTAACCACTTCTTAACCACTGCAGGCGCCCCCTGGCATAGTCCATCGGGGTCTTGGGGGGCTCGAGGGGGGACCGTGGCCATGCACGACTTGCACTTGGATCACGCTGCCGTGGAGCAGCTCGTCGGCCTGACTTTCGCCGAAGTCGAACGCGATCTGATCCTGGCGACGCTGCACGAGACCGGCGGCAACCGCACCCATGCCGCGAACATGCTTGGCATCTCCATCCGTACCCTGCGCAACAAGATCAGCGCCTATCGCGGAAAAGGGCACGATGGGCCTCAGTCGGCGGCGCGGTAGGCACCGCCATGCCAATGCAAGCGCCCGACGCAGTGACGGCCAGCAATCTGGTGTCATCAGTGACCATGGCCGGCCTGTTGCGCTGCCTCGTGCAGAAAGGCGTGCTAGCTCCGGGCGATATTCGCGAGATCTATGAGACGGCCCTCATGCTGCTGGAGCTGCAACAGGCCAGCGTGCCTGCGAGGCAGGAGGCCTTTGTTGCCGCTCGGGCGGCCCTTGAGAACAGCCTTCGATCGCGCAATCGACATGCCAATTAGAGGCGAGAGGATTGTGCCGGTGACAAGTCATCGCAGCTGGCTAACCCTAACGCCGAAGTGATTCGACGCGGCGTCGGGTGACCGATCCAATCTTCAGCGCGCATCGCGCGCACTTATCGGGCGGGTTCGACTCCCGCCGCCGCACCAACCACCTTCGATCCAACGCCAAGGCAAGCCCGCCCGGCGATCGAGATTACGTCCCCGGTTTTCTCTCGACGGGTCGCGTTGAAAAACGCACGACGTTCGAAGGCCGCGCATCCCGTTCAGTGCGCGCCACCGCCTCGAGCAGAAGCACGATGGCGCGGCACAGCCGCTCGTCTTCGATACTATCGCTATCAAGTGTAAGGAACGCCTCCATCAAAAAGGCGCGGCACTTACGATAATTGCCCATGGCGAGCATGCTGATGCCAACAGGTGAACCCTCGACAAAATAATTGAGAGCAATTCGACCCACCGACGGCTCACTCTTACTCCACCATGTCGGCCGTCTCTCGCATGCTCCGCACGAGCGGCGCCTCGCGCCGTTAGCGGGTTTCTGGTTCACGGCAGAACAGCTCCTGCCATCCAGCTTCCGTCATCGGGCTCTGGCCTGCCGCCTCGTCGAACTCGAAAGCCACTCCATCCTTGATGGCCTCCCTTTCCGCATCGCTCAGCGGGTGGGCGCTTATATCGTGGCGCACGCTATTGCTGGCGCGTGTCTCCAGTTTCGCGATGCGCTGTGACAATCGCGTCATGGCGCCGGCCTCGCTGCGCTCGCGATGATGGCGGCATTCAACGCGGCGTCGGACATCAGCCGCACAGCGCGGCTGCCCCGCGTTTGATCGAGCCGATCACAAGGCTCGGCACCTGACACGAGCGCCGCCAGTTCCGTGTCGGAAAGCCCCGGCACATCGCTCCACCGCGCTTCCGGCAACTCAGCAGGCCCGGGCATCGCGCCCATGATGATCGGATCGCCCCGCCTTACGGCTCCAGCCGCGAGTGCGTGCTCGTAGGCTTGCTGGAGGGCTTCCGGCAGCATCACCCTCATTTCTCCCCGCTTGTTCCATCCGCCGAACCGGCCGCGATGGGATGCTCGGCAGTAGCAATCGCCCGCGTCCCCGCTTCCGGCCAGATCTTCGCGCTAGCGCTTGCGACCCTGCCCCTTGCCTCTCGCCGTCCGGTGACCGCCGGCTCCTCTGTCAGCGCTTCGCGACGTTCGGCCTTCTCAGTCTTCGTGGCACGGGTGTCAGCGAGCAAACCACCGAGGGAGGCGCGCCAATGAGCGAGCAGCCCAATCCTGTCTTCGCCGCGATCGAGCGCTGGCGGCCGCTATGGGCATTCCTTACCGCCGCTGGCGATATCGGCGATATCGAGGTCTTCACGGTTCGCTTGAAAAGTCAGGATTGCTGCCAGCTTGTCCCGCTTGCGGCCGGTCGCGTTTATCGTCATTGCGAACCCAGTCCGGGTTGTTCGGGCGACCAAACCCTCGATGCGGCCGATTTCGTCGATGTAGGCAACAATGCGCTCACCCGGACGAACTTGGACGGCCGTTTCAAGGCTAAGGCCGCCTGGGCTCATATCGACTGCGCGACAGGTTGCCTCCTGGCGCGGGGTCAGCATCAGGCGGCCAGCCAGGCTCACAGGTACGCGACCATGGCGGCGCTTATCTGGGGATCTGTCGCTCGGCCTCATTGCTGAACGGTGCCAACAGCGAGTTACCGTTAGGTAAATTCGCCTTCGCTACCCGCTCGCGCTGGGGCCTTCTTGCCCGTGAAAGTGCGCTAACCCGACCATTCCCGTGTTGAGGGAGTGCCTATAGCGGATCAGGCCCCGGGACTTCGTCTCGGGCGAAGGTCGCGCCCATCGCGGCGTGGGATTGCCGTTCAAGCTGGCCCGGGCTCGCTTCGGCGGGGCTGCCTTTTTTCGGGTCGGTCTTGCGCGGGAGATGCAGGTCAGCGACGACGGGAGAACCAGGTGGGCGCCAGCACCCCCGCCGTCGCTTCCGACGAACCCGCCTTGCAGGGCGGTCTCGCCGCCGTGAGAACCGCGCCCGTGCGACCTCACCCTTACACTTTGCACGGGAGTCTCCCGGAGGACTATTCAATTCTTGACGGGCGGGAACTCCGCTGAGGCTACCTCGTTGTGGCAGCGCAGCCGTTGTGTGTCCAAGCGACGGGGGTGATGGTTCTCTGCCAAGATGACCACCGAAGGGAGCCGGCATACACCCCCCGCTGGCTCCCTTCTTTCTACCGCCGATCAGGAAGCGAGCCGCGGATGTACTGGCAGCGCCCGATCGGCCGGTAGCCATCGAATTCAGAAGCGGCCGTTCGCCCGCGCGCGACGACGGTCACAGGCCCGGCACTCCGAAAGGAGGCCGGGTCTTTTTCGTTTAAGTTCCGCCTCAATGCGGTTGAGCGCTCGATCTCGGCGCGCAATCGAACGACCGCAGCGTCGCCCCGAATGCTCTTCATGTGAGTCTTCAGTCTATGAACTGGAAAGCCCAGGGGGCGACAGAGCGATGGTGCCGCATTCGCCTGCATTCTTCAGTTCCGAAGACTTAGCCTGATCGCGGTTCTCTATCGAAGGAACGATTCTTCGGAGCTGCGGTTCTCGACTCCGTTGAGTTGGAGTTGCGTCATGTGTGCCCAGCGAATGTTTCGAGCTGGCCTATCCTCGGACACCGTCAGCAGCCGGCCAATGCCGCGGGATGACGAGCGCCAGGGTGTTCTCGATCTCCGCGTTCTCCCAACCTATCGCGCCTACAGCGCGACCCGAGGCTGGGTCGACAAGGTCGATGAAGTCGCGATGCTCACAAGCGCGTTTGCGGATCGGCTCGAGGATGTGAAGAGCATCCGAAACACCGGTGAACTGGACCAGGCAGACGCGGCCAGCGTCAACGCGAAAATCGCCTCGATCGCGAAGGCGGCGGACACTTTGATCACGGCTCTGATCGAAAATGCCGAAGCGCGCGGTCTCCAAGCGACCGGCCGCTGGATGGATATCCCGCTGGTCGAGTGCCGAAAGTTCGAGATCAAGGAACGCGATCCCGTCGAGGAACAGGCGGACGACGCATACGACCGGATGAAGATGTAGCTGGCGCCTGCCGCCGGAGTGGAGTTGCGGTCATGTGTGCTCGTCGGGTTCTCAGAGCCGGGCTTGGTGTCGATACGGTCAAGGGGCCGGTAACGCGGCGGCCGAAAATCGAGCGCAACTTATTCAGCGATCCAATGCCGGAGCGCGTCGAGCCCTGCCTTGCTCTTCTCCAAAGCAAGCCGCCGACCGGCGACGATTGGGCGTTCGAGGTGAAGTGGGACGGCTATCGGCTCGGGGTGCACATAGGCCCTGGCAAAAAGGTTCGGGTCATCACCCGCGGTGGTCACGATTGGACCAGCCGCTTTCCGACCATAGCCCACGACGCGCTTGAGTTCGGCCTGGACAGCGCAATCCTCGATGGCGAGGCGGTCGTGCTGGACGAGCGCGGCGCTTCCGACTTCGGCGCCCTGCAAAAGGCGCTGGGTGGGCGCAGCGGCAAGCGATCCGCTGCGAGCGCGATGCTCTATGCCTTCGATCTGCTCTATCTCAATGGCCACGACCTCCGCTCGCTCAGCCTAGATGAGCGCCGGGCGATGCTGGAGGATGTCCTGGCCTCGCAGCCGCATGGCTCGATCCGGCTCGGCGAGGAGATCAACACAGAGGGCGCCCCGTTCCTCAAGCTTGCCTGCGAGCTCGGGCTTGAAGGCATCATCGCGAAGCGCCGATCGGCGCCTTATCGATCAGGGCGGGGCGGCGACTGGCTCAAGATCAAGTGCGTCCAGTCCGAGGGTTTCGTCATCATCGGGTATGAGCCGTCGACTGCGGCGCTCGGCGGGATTGGTCGGCTAGTGCTGGCCGCTCGCAAAGCCGGCAAGCTGGTCTATGTCGGTAGCGTCGGTACCGGCTTCAGCCACGCCAGCGCGACCGCGCTGCGCAAGCAGATGGACAAGCTCGTCATCCCGAAGCCGGCAGTCAGCCTGAGTGGGCGTCGACAGGCCTATCGCTGGCTCACGCCGGCTCTGGTCGCAGAGGTCGAGTTCCGCGCCTGGACGGACGACGGAAAGCTGCGGCACGCGTCGTTCAAGGGGCTGCGTGAGGAAGCCGACGAGGCCTCGGTTTACGTGTTGCAATCCTCGGAGGAATGACCGGCAGCTCTGTTGCCGACGCCCTTCATCATGGCGAGCGAATCCTCGTAGACCTTCACGGCGTCCGCGATCGCTGCCATTTCGCGCTCTTCGTCGCTGCCGTTCGTGAAGCCCATCAGCTCCTGGGCGCGCTCGAGCGCAGCGCTCAGTTCCTCTTCGTTGCGGATCACGATGCGGCCCATCCCGCCTTAACCGGGCGCCGGCTCGTTCGTTCCGCTCCCCCGAAGTGCAAAGCGTAGGCCCCACTTCGCTCCGACTGTGGCGGGTTTTCAGTACCGACTTGTTTCCGCGCTGCGCAGGCCCAACCGCCTCATGTGCTCGACATGGCCGGCCCAGCCCTCCTCGCCGATGAAGATTAGGTAGCGCTCGAAGGCTTGTCGGAAGGCGGGGAGGCACGCATCACGAGTTGCCTCTCTCCCTGGACAGCCATTTGGGATCGAACGCCGTTGGCGTGCTTGCAATCAGCCACGCCCTTAGGATGACGACAAGTTCTGGACCGTCATCCATCAAGGCCTGTCGGTTGGTGTCATCGTCGAGACGCGCGGCCGGTCCGACGAACCTCCGCACAGGTCCTGGGTAATCCACGTACACTCTGGGAATACAATGCTGCCAGTGAGCCTACAGCAGCGATTCAGCTCATCTCCAATCGGCCCGACGTGGATTTGGCCTGGGGTTTACGAACCTCTCCCGCGGTGAACGGCGGCTCCTAATCTGGGCACCGCGGCAAAGGCACGCGCCAGAGCAAGCCCGATGCCGCTCGTCGATCCGGTGACGACGGCCGCCTTTCCTTGAAGTGACATCTTGCCTCCAGTGGCGCCTAAGCGCCGTTTGTGGGCGAGCGATCTGCCCGCTCGCGCTTCTTTTGCTAACGAACCTCTTGCAAAATCGGTCAAACCAGTCCGGTCATGTAGTAGACAGCTATGATCAAGAAGACCGCTAGCGTCTTGATCAGGGTAATAGCGAAGATGTCCCGATAGGACTGCTTGTGAGTCAGGCCGGTCACCGAAAGCAGGGTTATGACCGCGCCGTTGTGCGGCAATGTATCCATGCCACCGCTCGCCATCGCGGCCACGCGATGCAGGACCTCGAGCGGGATTTGCGCTGCGTTGGCGGCGGCGATGAACTGCTCCGACATGGCCGCGAGCGCGATGCTCATTCCTCCCGAGGCCGAACCGGTGATCCCAGCGAGCACCGATACGCTGATCGCCGTGTTGACCAGCGGATTCGGGATCGCCTTGAGGGCGTCGGCGATGACGACGAATCCCGGCAGTGCCGCGATCACGCCGCCGAAGCCGTATTCGGAGGCCGTGTTCATCGAGGCGAGAAGCGATCCGGCCACCGCCGCCTTGGTGCCGTCAGCGAAGCGCTCCATGACCCGTCGGAACGCGAAGGTCAGCACCGTAAGGATGCCGAGCAGGAGCGCGCCCTGGACGGCCCAGATCGCGGCGACCGATGACACCTGCGTAACCAGTGGCTTGGCCATTCCCGCCAGCGCCACCTCGTGAGTGGCGCCGTAATATTTGACGATCAGGCTGGTGAGGATCTTGTTCGCCACGCCGACCACGACCAGTGGAGCCAGGGCGATGGCCGGGTGGACCAGCTTCTCCGCGGCCATGGGTTCGGGCTCGTTGGTGTGGCCCTCGCCATAGCCCTCCCCAGCGGCCGCGGCCGCTCGCCGGCGCCATTGCAGGTAGGCCATGCCAGTAGTGAGAATGAAGATCGCGCCGATCGTTCCGAGAATGGGCGCAGCCCAGGTATCCGTCTTGAAGAACGTCGTCGGGATGATGTTCTGGATCTGCGGCGTGCCGGGAAGAGCATCCATGGTGAAGGTGAAGGCACCCAAGGCAACCGTGCCCGGGATGAGACGCTTGGGGATGTCGCTTTGCCGAAACATTTCGGCCGCGAATGGGTACACCGCGAAAACGACCACGAAGAGCGAAACGCCGCCATAAGTGAGGACGGCGCCGACCAGCACGATCGACAGCATCGCCCTCTCGCGCCCGACGACGCCGATCACCGCCGAGACGATCGATTTGGAGAACCCCGACAGTTCGATGAGCTTGCCAAAGACCGCGCCCAGCAGGAAGACGGGGAAATACAGCTTCACGAAGCCGACCATCTTCTCCATGAAGATGCCGGTGAATACGGGTGGCACGGCCTGGGGATTGGTGAGGAGAACGGCCAGCATCGCAGCGATGGGCGCGAAGAGGATCACGCTGAAACCGCGATAGGCGACAAACATCAGCAGGACGAGGGCTGCGACGGCGATCAGGAAATCCATGCAGCTTCCCCCTGCAATCTTTCTCGAAACCAACCCGCGCTGATCGCAGCGCCATGCCTGCCTTATCCGCCGGGCTCAGTAGAAGCCCGTATCGGTCGTCATCATCAGCCTGTCGACTTGCAACGCGCGGATGACATGAGCTTCTTCGGCGATGATCGCTTCCAGAATATTGCGGCCCCGCGCCACGGTCCGCTGCCCGCAAAGTTCCCCTGGCGATCCTCGCGCGCAACAGCCGCCCCCAGCGGAGCGGCTGTGCAAGAAACCTAATGCTGCTGGTATCGATCCCTAATTGGCCCGACAGGTGCGCTCTGTCACTTACGGGCAGGGACCTGTAAAACGGCGACCGCTCGTGTCCTGGAAGATACAGTTGTTCGGGGTCGTCGCCCGACCGACCACCGCGCCGGCCACGCCACCTGCTACGGCACCGATGGCGGCCCCACGTCCGCCGCCCGCGATCCCTCCGATGAGCGCGCCACCGCCAGCGCCAATGGCGGCGCCGCCAAGCGTACGGTGGGACTGAGACTCGGGGTTGCAGCCTGCGAGTAAAAGGCCGAGGCCGATAAAGCCGGCAATAGTGATCGAACGGATCATTTTGGGTCCTTCTTCAAGTCTGCGCGCGAATGCGAACGCGTCAATTTAGGCCAGAACGCCGGGCCCGCCAGCGCAGCTCTACCGAGTCAGTCGGGATTCTTGTGGATGTTCATCGGGTCCCCCCTAGCTGGACATCCGCAAACCTCCAGATCCCCCAACCTCCGCGATGGAGGTTAATCCGGGGGTACAGCTTCTGGACGCGGGCACGCCGATTGAATAATCTCCATTCGCGGTTACTGCTCGCGCAGGCGCAGCGGAAACGGCCGGACGCCACCGCTCGCAGCCTCCCAGGCCCTGCGGTGGCGTCTTGCTTTTTGGGGAGTGCGGGAGCGGTATCAGGTCGGCATGTCTAGTTCGCCAATTTCGCCGGCCTGATCGCAGGCCCCTGTGGGCGGTCCGGCGATTGTTCGTGAAAGGTTGGCCTTGGCGTGAATACCTCGCCGGCTTGTAGCCGAACGAGCTTCCTGACATCGATCGAGCGGACAGCGTCTGCAACGCCGCGCAATCCCGCCATGACCGCGCGGGCGGCTGCGCAACTCGCCCCGGTTACGCGTCCGCGCGGGCCACCCGCACGTGAGAGCCGAGCGGGATCGCTCGTCTAGCTCTCGGGCAAGAAAAGCCGCAACTTCACCATGGGGACTTCACCGGAAGCCAGCGTCAGCGACATGAGTGTTTGACAGCTGGCATTCTTGCCGAGCACCGAGGCGTATTTTGGCGCGGCGCCGACCGAGCGTTCGCCCTTCTTCGGCAGGGGCTTGCCATCGACGATTACCAGGTCTCAGCGCCGCCAACCATCCTGTCGGCCTGTTGAGCAAGGCCTTTCTTGAGGGGCGCAGCATCCCATGTCCCGCTATCAGTGAATGATGAAGCTGGTCGTAGCCGACGTCACCGTCGCGCGCCGCCATCGGCTGGATGCTCTTGCGCGCCCGCGCGCCCAAGAGCATCGAGAAACGGTGCAGGTGTGTCCGGCTTTTGTGCAGGGCTGATCGACGCCGGTGATCGAGCGCTCAAGATCGGACTTCGAGATCGCGTCACTGGTCGGCTCTCCATAAGCGACCACTAAACCGCGCCGTCGGAATCCCAAAAAATGCTGCCCACCTCAAAATCTGCCAAAGGAGTACTAGGGCGGGTCGGCACCTTCGCAGATTCCCGTCATCGCCTGCGAGACGTCCAGCAGCAAGCATTCCAGGATGGTTCTCCCTTCCTCGTCGGCTCGGACCGACGGCTGCGGGATGACCAGTCCGGTGAACCGCGCTGCGCTTGGCGAGGCGCGCCACCTGCTGTACCCGGCCTTCAATCAGTCGACTTTCTTCCAGGAGCCGGGCCCGGCGTCACTCGGGCTCCGCCGAAACGGGGGAGCCAACGAATTAGGCTTCCCAATTTCGTGGGACGTTTCGCCGGCTCGATGCGGCTATTGCGCGAGCACCATGGCGAAGTAGCCGAACACCGTCAGGAGAATGCCGGATACCGCATACGCGACAGGGAACCCGATCCAGGGGACGTTCGACTGGATTTCGACCGCGGCCTCGCGGCAGGGTCCGCTGTGGCTGCGCGCGCCGGCGACGCCGCCCATCAAGACGGCCGGGTTCATTTTGAACACGTACAAGCCAATGCCCCATACGATGAATGGCGGGATCGAACAGGCGATAAACCCGACCAGAAAGATCTTGAGGGCGAGGGCACCGGTGAGCTGTGATAGAAGCGAGTTGCCGGCGTTGATGCCGACGATCGCAACGAAAACCACGAGACCGAGATCTTCCAGCACGTTCCGAGCTGCTGTGGGCGTGTTGCCGAAATATCGCAGACGCGAAACGACAGACGAGACGATCACGCCGGCGACCAGAAGTCCGCCCGCATTGCCGAGCCCGACCTTTGCGCCAAAGGCCGGGAATTGGATCGCGCCGATCAGGAAGCCGAGGATCATACCCACCGATAGCGTCAGAAGGTCCGTGGCGGTGGACGGACGCACGACGCGCCCAAAGGTCGCGCCGATCTTGTTGACCGCATCCTTAAGGCCGACGACCGTGACGATGTCCATTCGCTGCAGTTTGGTGTCGTTTCCAATCGGAATGGGCACGCCCGAACGCTCAAGCCCGGTGACCTGAATCTCATCGGCGCCTGGCAACGTACGCCATTCCTCACGCGTCTTCTTGAGGATCTCGCCGTTGGTCACGAGGATCTCGGCGCGGTCCAGCGGCAGATCCAGCACCACGCGATCGGAGACCTCGGGGCCGATCAGGCCCATTTTCTCCGTCATTGTTTCGCGCTTGCCGCCTAAGGCTATCAAATCGCCGGCTCGGAGAGGTTCATCCAACCTCGCGCCTAGCGCTGCGTCGCCGCGCGCCAGATTCACGAAGCGGTATTCAGGATTTTCTCTCAGCAGATCGCGCACAGTGCGCCCGACCCAAGCCTCGTTCTCGAGCCGGTAGGCCCGCAATCCGCCAGCCGTCCAGCCAGACAGAGCTGGACTGTCGCCGCTAGCGACGCCGTGCTCCTTCTCATACGCCCTGGCCGACTCGCGCGCGTCTATGCCCCACCATTTCGGCAGGTACTTGGTAATGAGAATAATGCCGACGGTGCCCCAAATATAAGTAATGCCATAGGAGAGCGCGATCATGGCGTTCACCTGGTCGGGGTTTGTCCCCGGCGGCAACGCAATTGCGCCAGCAAGCACCGCCTGTTCGGCGGAACCGATGGCGGCCGACATGGTCTGCGACCCGGCTAGCATGCCGCCGGCTGCGCCGGGGGGGAGCTCCAGCCACTTCGCGCCTACGACAACGAGGAACAGGCCGATCACGCAGGAGACGACGGCGAGAAAAGTAAACTTGATGCCGTCGCCACCCAGGCTGTTGACGAACGAAGGGCCGACCCGCAGCCCAACGCCATACATGAAGAGATAGTAGAAGAGCAGGCGGGCGAAATTATCGAGCGCAAGTTTTTCCCCATATACGGATGCCCAGACCGAAAGGCCGCAACCGACGATGATCGCCGATGCGACCATGCCGAGCCCGTATCCCGCGATGGTCTGGCGCCCGAGCCAGACCGATAGCCCCACAGTTAGAAACAGTAGGATGTACGGATTGGTCGCGAGAAAATGGAATGTTGCCTGCATAGAGTTCGCCCCAGCATCGTTCACTTACCTGGCGCCTTGCTTCCGACGCCTGTCCGGCCTCGAGAGTTGAGGCCGCGATTTCTTTCGCATTTATGTGTCAATCGCAGTGCATGAACGGCCCTTTGATTCAGACAGGTTGAGAGTTGCCCTCAGCTGCGCGATTTATTCCCGCCGTTCTCTGAGCCCGGGTTCGTCCTGGCGCCCAGCGCGTCCGGCTTCAGCAATTTGAGGCCTTTTGCTTTCTCGTAGCCGTGGATCTCCTTCACATCGAGCTTTCGCATGAAGGTGATCGTCTCGTGTGTCACGACCTGACCCGGCACGAGGATGGGGAAACCCGGCGGATAGGGAATGACGAAGTTGGCCGAGATCAGTGCCGGGCCTTTGTCGATGCGGCGGTCGCATTCCGGGCTGTCTATGCGCAGATACTCGCACTTCTCCTCCTTATAGGCAGAGAAGAAGGCGGTGCGGATGTCACCTTCCGGGGTCGCTTTTCCGGCGTCCATGCGGAACGCATCGTGGAACCGGCTGAAATTCGGAAGGTCGGGCACCTCGTTCATCAGGCTGTGCACGCGAGCGTCAAAGGCCTTGCGCTCATCCTCGCCGCCCTGGCGCAGGCGCAGCTCGATCTCGTTGCTGATCTTGAGCAGCACCCCGATCAGGAGCGCGACGTCGCTGCGGGTGTTGTTGATGTTCGACTGCAGCAGCACCGAATTGCGCGAGGTCTTGTTGACCTGGATGTTGTATTGCGCGGCAAGCAGGCCCTTGAACGACGTGCCGTCGAAACCCGCTGTTCCACAGACCAGCGTCATGCGGGTCGGATCGAGGCAGAACTCGTCTTCCCGCATGCTGCGCAACTGATCGTCCCAGCGCGTGTCCGGCGCGAGGAAATCGGTGAAGCCGCTGGTTCGGTACTCTTGCGGCACCATTCCGTCGGCACCGACGACCTTGAAATATTTCGAGATGACCGGATGGACGGCGATCTCGCGCCTGATGTCGAGCGCGACCTCGATGGCGTTCATCACCAACCCGTAGCCCTCCAGCTCCATCTGCCGGCGCGCGACGTCGAGGCTGGCGATGAGCTGCTGGTTCGGGCTGGTCGAGGCATGGGTGAAGACGGCCTCGTGAAACTGCGCCTCGACCTTGTGGAAATCGACATCCTTGACCAGCACCATCGAGCCCTGGCGGATCGCCGACATCGATTTGTGCGTGGAATTGGTCTGGTAGACCCGCAGCCTGATGGCGTCCGGGTCGGGCACCAGGCGCGTATCGAGGAGCTTCTCGGCTGAAGGGTTAGCGCCAAGCGCTGTCCGCTGTTTCTTGTGCTGCGCGGCCGCGTCGGGATCCTGCATCCAGGCCTCGATGTCGGCCGCGGCGCCCATCGCGGTCCGTGGCCGCAGGAAGGGCGACCAATGCGCGAAGCCGAACCAGGCCTCGTCCCACAGAAAGATCAGGTCCGGCTTGATGGCGAGGCACTCCTCCATCACGCGCCGCGTGTTGTAGATGTGCCCGTCGAAGGTGCAGTTGGTCAGGTCGACCATCTTGACACGGTCGAGGCGTCCTTCGGCCTTGAGATCCAGCAGAGCCTTCTTGATGGTACGCAGCGGCACCGCCCCGTACATCGAGAACTCCGGCATGGGGAAGGCTTCGACGTAGAAGGGCTGCGCGCCGCACAGCACCAAGCCGTAATGGTGCGACTTGTGGCAGTTGCGGTCGAGGATGACGATGTCGCCGGGCCCGATCAGCGCCTGCAGCACCATTTTGTTGGAGGTGCTCGTCCCGTTGGTAACGAAAAAGACTTCGTCGGCGCCGAAGGCCCGCGCAGCCATCTCCTGCGCCCGCTTGATGTTCCCAGTGGGCTCGAGAAGGCTGTCGAGACCGCCGGTCGTGGCGCTGCTCTCCGCCAGGAAGAGGTTGATGCCGTAGAACTGCCCCATGTCGCGAATCCAGGGCGAGCGGAACACCGATTTGCCGCGTGCGATCGGAAGCGCGTGGAAGGTGCCGACAGGCCGCTGCGCATAGCGCTTGAGATTGTCGAAGAACGGCGTTTCGTAGCGCGCCGCGATGCCCTCCTGCACCGAGAGATGGAGTTCGAGCGGCTCCTCGATCTGGTACATGACGCGCCTGATTATGGCGGCCCGCGGATCGCCGGCGAGCTTCTCGACGCGCCGGTCCGACAACAGGTAGATGTCGAGCTCGGGCCTGATCGCTTTCAGGCCGGCCGCGAGTCGCAGCGCCAGATCGGCTTCGTCCGCCTTGTCGAGATAGGGCTGCTGCGCCGCGAGCACGCTGCGCAGCACCGGCGCGTCGTGCCGCGATTTCAACGCGAAGCCTTCATAGATGACGACGGCAGCGATGTTCGGGTTGAGCACGGCCGCACAGACCGCATCCTCCAGGCTGCCGACCAGGACCGTTTCGTAAACGAAGGCGTCCTCGGCGCGCCGCAGGCGGCGGAATTCGGCGGCCATATGCGGCCAGCGCGCCATCGGCGCCGGCGTCACGGCCAGCATCTCGAAATAGGGCCTATAGACCGGCGCCTCTCCCAACGAGGACGGGAGCATGTCGGCGGGCTCCGCCAGCGACAGGTCGGCCGCCTGCCATTCCTTTGAGTCGTGCTTGTAATTGCCTGTGATGATCGCCACCGAGATCCGCTTGGCGAGCGAGAGGAAGCCGCTGGCGTCGTCGTTCTGGAGGAAGCCTCGCAGCACCGAGATAAGGTCGGCTCCCGGGAATGCGTGAAACTCCTCGATGACACCCAGCTCGTCGAGCGCGGCCTCGACTGCGCTGCGGCTCTTGCTGCCCGTCGACCAGGAACGCGCCACCGCGTGGAGGTCGCGCCAACGGTCGGTGCGACCGGACGGGGCGGAAAAAAAGTGATCGATGCTGCGCGATTCCTGAACGGGAGAAGCCATCCTGTTTCCTGTTCTCTCGCAGGTCGCACTGTATTGAGCTCAGTCAATCAGCACATCCCGGGCTGATCGCGTACTGTCCCTAGGGACAGGTTTCCGCTCTTGCGGATGTGCTAATGATCGATCGAGCGTCGGTTTCTGGTCGCCAGAATTGCAATCGAGTTTGGCGCAGGTCGAGCCCAGGATTGATCTTATAAGCCGCCAGAAACTTGTGCGCTCGACTGTGATTTGTTGTCGCGGAGCTAATCGGATGAACAAGATTTCATTGATCGGCGTGATCTCAGCGATATTCGCTGCCGCAGTATTCTCGTCCATCTGCCCGCGCCCGGCCGCTGCGTGCAATCGTATAAATGGATGCACGATGGATGTTCTGCTCGAGGGGCATGACATGATGCACGACGGCCGCATGAACGAAAACATGCGCGAGGGCCAGGAGAACATTCAGGCCTTCCGCCGCCAGCAAGCCGCGGATCAAGCTGCGGGTCGAATTCCGCCGGCGAGCAGATGAGCATGCTGCGGCAAGAGGCGCGCTTCATCGCGTTGCAGGGCCGTTGCGAGGTATGACTATGCATCTGCAAATTGTGTTCGACAGCGTTATCCTCAGCGGGCTCGCCTCTCAGGGGTAGGGGCAGGCGACTGCGCCCCCTTCAAAACCGCAGGTGCCCGTGGCGCCCCAGGCGGGCAGGGCGAAGAAGTTCTCTCCAGCGGCCCTCCGTTGCGCTCGTTGCGCCGATCGCGCTCTACCCCGACGCCTTGCTCGCACAGGTGCCGATGGCTTCGACCTATCCGCTGGAGGTGGTGCAGGCGGATCGATGGTTCACAGCCAACAAGAAGCTGAAA